>NZ_JAJONE010000001.1:2873333-3181666 GCF_024700075.1 Hymenobacter sp. J193 | reverse complement strand
GCCTGGTAGCCTGCCGAAATACGACCCAGTTTGCCAGCGGCGGCAGCAGCGTCCAAGCCCACTCGCTATGCACCAACCGCACGAGTTGATGGTGGGCCAGCGGCCACAGGTCGGGCAGCATCCACCATACCCACAGCACGGCGCACACGGCCAGCAACACGCTCAGCGCCTCGCCCGCCGCCGGTAGCGCCGCCGGCCGCGGCTGGTAGCCGGACTGCAACGCTCGTTCCTCTACAATTTCCATAGCAAACTACAGGTTAAAGGTCAGCCAGAATCGTGGCACCTTCCGGCGACCAAAGCACCATCAGCGAAAACAGCAGGCCCAGCAGCAAAAGCAGCAGCACGGTGCTGAGGGGCATCACGCCCGCCAGCAGGCGCCAGCGGCGGGTTCCAGGGTCGGGGGCGCGCTGCTGCCAGGTGAGCAGGCCGGCCAGGGCCACAATGTCGCCGGCGCACATGAGCAGGCCGCCAAGCGTAAGCGAGAATTGGAGAAGCATGAGAGCAGTGCTTAATTGTTTTTTATAAATACTTTAATTGACATACCAGCTTGTATCATTAGCATATAATGAAAGGCCAATGCAGCCAAATAGGATCAAGAAAATTTCTAATGAAATAATAAAAATCAACCAAATCCAGATCAAAATATGTAACCATATTGATGTTTTGTGTAAAGTAAAAATCATAACAGGCTTTACACCTTTCTTCCATATCATCAAACAAGCAAGCAAATAACCTATAATAATTATAGGATCTTCAACACCTGCAAATTGTGGCATAGCATTTACAAAGTACTGATTAATTTTAAGTACAATAATTAAATAAATTATAATAGCTAATAAAACCCAAGCCACACTCGAAACTAATTCTAAAAACCCTTTTTTATCAATTCCTATCTGCGTTTCCATGCCAATTTATCTAATAACACTATTTTAATAACTGATAAGCTACCCAGTCGGCCCAGGTGTAGCTGGGCCAGTGGCGCTGCTTTTGCTGGCGCTTGAACTGACCGATGCGCTGTTGCAGAGTGGCGCGGGCCTCCACAGCGCTGAGGCGACTGTAGCTGCCGTCGTAGAGCTGGTGCTTGAGTCTGTGCTGTTCCAGTTCTGCTGCGTGGGCCTGCAGCGTGGGCAGTACCCGGTCGGGCATATTCAGCAGGAAGCCATAGTCCACGCTGATGAGCTGGGGGCGCAGGTTGTAGCGGGCTATCCACACTTCCCAGTTGCCGGCCGCCAGCAAAAGCAGCACCACGTAGGCCGCCAGGCTGTTGAGGCGCACCAGCGCGAAAGTTGAGCGGCGCTGCCAGATTTTCAGGAGCATAGTGCCCAACCCAAACAGCACCAGCAGCAGAAAGAAGCACACGCCCAGACGCTTGTAGGCCAGCCCCGTGTACAGGATATAGTAGTAGTTGCGCAGCCCTACCGACACGGCCAGCACCACGTTCTGCAGCACCCACACCGTGGCCAGCCCGCGCAGCACCGGCAGGCCTGGCTGGTAGAAGTTGAGGTTGCGGCGGAAAAACCACAGCAGAATGCCCATAGCCACCAGAATGCTGAAGATGAGCACGTAGGTGCCTTCGTGCACGAACTGGGTAAGGTCGAAACCCGGCTCCCGCTCGAAGCCAAACCAGATCCAGTTAATATCCACGGAGTTTACCACCAGCAGCAGCACGTTCACCAGCCCCAGCAAACCCACGGCCACCAGGTATTCCTTGCGCAGGTCGAGGCTGCGCTGCTCCCGCCGCCGGAAGTCGGGCTGGCGCACGGCAAACGAGGCTACCCTATTGCGCTGCCGCTGCACAAACTCCGCAAAGCGCGACTCCCGGTCGGCGAAGTAGTGCACCGGCACGATGAGCAGCGCTGCAGCCGTAAGGGCCAGGCCCAGCACGAAAAACAGCACGTGTGCAAAGGAGAAGTGCCAGAACAAGGATTCCACCCAATGAGCCAGCACCTCCAGCACGTGGTCTGCTAGTGTCTCGTACTGCGGATTGGCTACCACGAACAGCACGTGAAACAGGAATAGCACCATGAGGGGCACCAGCAGCAACCGGCCGTAAAACCAGCTTCGCCGCACCTTTTCCCCTACGTTGGCCGGCAGGCGCAACAGCGTAGGCAGAGCTACTACCACTTGCCCAGCGTTGGCCAGGGCCGTAAGCAGCGCATTGCTCAGCAGCCGCAGGTGGGGCTGATTCAGATAGCCCAGCCAGCAAGCCAACGAGGCCATGCAGGCCAGCACAGCCGCGCCTGAACCATGCCAGGCCACCAGCCCCGCACTCAGCAACGTGCCCGCCAACAGCAGCCAAGTGTAGCCGGAGCGCCACTGCGGAGCGTACCGGGGAAGGCCAGCCACCGTGGCAACCACCACTGCCACCGTGTACAGCAGCATGTTCAGCCCGGCGCGCTCGTGCCAGAACAGCAGGTCAAACAGCACTGCTCCTACCGGCAAGGCCAGCTTTTGCAGAGCGGTGAGTACCAGGGCCGGGCGCGACGGGCCGGCCGCGGCCTTGTTGGGAATAGCGTAAGCAGGCGTAGGGTACATGGGCAAAAAGTGAAATGGTTGATTATCTAAAAGAACTTTGTATTACAAAGTAAGAAGGCAAAAAATTTAGCTCCCGCTCCGCAGCAATTTTTCCAGTGCCGTCAGGTGCTCCTGGAATGCCTTTTTCCCTTCCGCGGAGGCAGCGTAGGTGGTGTTAGGCTTCTTGCCAATGAACTGCTTGCTGACGGCCACGTACCCCGCTTTTTCCAGGGCCGCTACGTGGCTGGCCAGGTTGCCATCCGTGAGGTCCAGCGCCTCCTTCAGCTCATTGAAGCTTACCACGTCGTTGGCCAGCAGCACGGCCATCACGCCCAGCCGCACGCGGTGGTCGAAAGCTTTATTGAGCGTGTGAATGACGTGTTTCAAGGTAGAATTTCGCGACCAGCAGGCCGTAGGTACACAAGTAGAAAGCAGTGAGAAGGAAGCGGACCGGCAGTGCTACCGCTCGTAGCGGTTGTACATCAGCAGGCCATAGCCGATGTGACCCAGCCCAAAACCTAGCGCAAAGATCAACAATCCGGCGCCGGGCAGCAAAAGTGCCACCAAGCCCAGTCCGATTTGAGTGAGGCCCAGCCAGCGGATTTCCTCCAACGTGTACTTGCTGGCGTTGAGCAGCGCCAGCCCGTAGAACACCAGCATGCCCGGTATTACCAGGCCCACGGCTCCGTCGCGGTACAGGGCCAGGCAAAACAAACCGCCCGCAATCAGCGGAATAGCCAGGCTCAGGGCCAGCCGCCGCCCCAGTGCCCCCCAGATCTGCTGGCCCGCCTGCCGGGCCCGGCGCACCGTAAAAAAAACAGCCACGGCCAGCGCGGCCGCAATGATGCCCCCAGCCAGCAGCACCAGAAATGGCAGCACCCGCCACCTCTCGGCCGGGTTGCTGTCGAGCAAGCGCAAAAAGCCGGCGTCGCCATACTGCCCGCGCAGATACCAATGGCCCAGGCCCGCCCCCGCCAGCGCTACTACCCCTGCCCCTACCCCGGAAAGGCCGCTCAGGGAAATAAAGCGGGAGGAGCGCTCCATAATGGCGCGTATCTCGGTGAGCTGGGCTAGCGGATCGACGGCAGGCTTCATCATATACAAAAAGAACTTTGCGTCACAAAGCAAGTAAAATTCTTCTTACTGCCCAAATAACGACAACTCTTTCTTGAGAATACCCGGAAATTTTCCGCTTGACGTTTCGCTCTGGTACGGTAGCGGTATGGCCGGGCACGCAAGATCCGTCAGCGAAGCAGGCCCGGTAGTTTTTACCGCAACGCTTGCCTTGGCCTGCGTATACTGGCGCTGCCGGATGCGTTTCGTTGTCGAATCTTCATCCATTATTTCTTCTTGCCCTATGCGTATCCGTCTACAGCTGTTTGAGTTTGAAGACCAGCCCTGGTTTCCGGCAGCGGTGCGGGCTGGCATGATGGATTACCTGCGCTTCATGATTACGCGGCTGCACACCTACCGCCCCATTGTGCCGCTGCTGGCCGAAGGCATGCGCCGCACCAGCCAGTCGCAGGTGCTGGAACTGTGCGCCGGGGCGGGCGGAGGGGCCGAGGATGTACTGCAGGCATTGCGCACCGGCCCCCTGCCCACGGCCCGCATACAACTCACCGACTTATACCCGCAGCTGACAGCCTGGCAGCATCTGCACGCCCAAACGCAGGGCGCTATCGGCTTTGAGGAGGCACCGGTGGATGCGCTGCAGGTGGCGCCGGAGCTGCCGGGGTTTCGGGCGGTGTTTTCGGCTTTTCACCACTTCTCCCCCCAGCGGCCGAAGCGCTGCTGCAAGATGCCGTGCGGGCCGGCCGGGGCATTGGCGTATTTGAGGGGGCCGGCAAGCATTGGCTGGAAGTACTGCTGGCGCTCACGTTGCTGCCGGTGGCACAGCTGTGCATCACGCCCTTCATTCGGCCGTTCAGCTTCAGCCGCCTGTTCTTCACGTACGGGCTGCCGCTTATTCCGCTATGCACCATCTGGGACGGTTGCGTGTCGCTGCTGCGCTTGTACCCGCCGGATGCTTTGCTGGCGCTGGCCCGCCGCGCCGATCCGGCCGGCGCTTACCACTGGCAGGCCGGCAAAGTGCGCCACAGCTGGGGGCCGCAGGTGACGTACCTGGTGGGGTGGCCGCAGTCTGAGGCGTAAGCTTTAGCTTGCGGCGGCACTCTGCCCCAAAGGTTTTTCTGGTTTACCATGTCCGTTGCTGCCTACCGCCGCGCGCTGCCGCTGCTGCGCATCCCGTTTTCGGTGTATCTGATGCCCGTATACTGGTTTGGGCTGAGCGCGCTGCGGGAGCCGTTCAGTTGGTGGCGGGCCCTGGCCGTGTTTGTGGTGCTGCACGTGCTGGTGTACCCGGCGTCCAACGGCTACAACTCCTACTACGACCGGGACGAGGGCAGCATCGGCGGACTCAAGCGGCCGCCCAAAGTCACGCCGGAGCTATTGCACCTGGTGTGGCTGTTCGATGCCCTGGCGCTGGTGGGGGGCGCTGTGGCTGCGGTGGGAGTTTGGCGCGCTGGTGCTGGTATATCTGCTGGTGTCGAAAGCCTACAGCTACGAGGGCATCCGGCTGAAAAAGTACCCGTTGCTGAGCACGGTAGTCGTTATTGTCTTTCAGGGCGCCTTCACCTTTCTGATGACGCAGGTGGGTGTGGGTGCCGGGTCAGCCGTGCTGTTTGAGAAAACGAACTGCCTGCTGGCGCTGGTCAGCAGCATTTTTCTGTGCGGCTCCTACCCACTCACCCAGGTATATCAGCACGCCGAAGACGCCCGCCGCGGCGACCTGACGCTGAGCTTACGACTGGGCATCCGGGGCACGTTTGTGTTTGCCGGGCTAAGCCTGATGCTGGGGGCCGGGCTGCTGGCGGCCGTATACTGGTGGCGCCATGAGGTCCGGCATCTGCTGCTGTTTCTGCTGGCTACCGGCCCGGTGCTACTGCTTTTTAGCCGGTGGGTAATGGCCGTGTGGCAAACGCCCGCCGCCGCCGATTACGAGCACACTATGCGCATGAACCAGGTTTCCTCGGTGTGCATGAGCGCCGCGTTTCTGGCCATCCTGCTGTGGCCCTGAGCACGGGCCGAAGCCAACAACCTCCACCATTGGCGCGTACGTAGGAGCCACACTAATTTTTACTTTATGATGCGCGCTACTTTTCTTTTGGCTCCCCTGCTGCTGGCGGCGGCCTGCTCATCCCCTGCTTCGGAACAAACGTCTGCCACGCCTTCCACGGCGGCTACCTCACCCGCCGAGCCACTGGATACCACCCGGGCACCCAGCATTGATGCGCAGGCTGATACGCTCAAGGTGGTACGGCGGCGCCATGAGTTTTCCACGCCCGGCCAGCCCGACCTGTTCATGCTTGCCCTGCGCGGCACCGACATAACCACCGGCGAGGCTACTTTCACCATTACTTCCGCGACGGGCACCGTTATCTTCCGCGAAGTGCTGCCGGCAGCCGACCTCGAAGCTTCCCTGGTGTACAGCATGACCGGCCCTACGGCTTCCAAACAGGAGCGTGAGGCCTTCATTCGCAAGCGCATGGACGTCTTTTTCGAGGAAAAGCAATTCGGTAAGCCGGCCGTGCCTGCCTCCGGTTCGGCGCCGGCCGATACCGAAGACAAAGCCGCCTGGCAAGACCTGCAGAAGCGCCCCGAAGCCCTGCGGTTCACTTACCTCGTGGGCAAGGAAGAGCAGCGCCGCATAGCCTGGTCGCCGTTGCGCAAGCAGGTAATCCGGCTTGCCAGCGCAGGAGGTTAAGCAATTCTCCTATTCGGAGGCTTGGGCTAATGCCTGTTCAACGCCGTCCACCAGGGTGGCATAGGGCTGATAGCCCCGGGCCAGCACGTAGCCCTGGGAGCCGATGCGCAGAATGCACATTGGGAAGCCCTGCACGCCGATGCGCGCCACGGCATCAAATTCCTGCTGCACGGCCTGCTTGCTGGCGGGCAGCTCCCAGCGGGAAACAAACTCAAGCCATGACACGCCCAGCTTTTCCACGAGCGGCCGATACGTCGTTACCTCGTTCAGGTCCTGCCCTTCTGCAAACCAGGTGTGCTGCACCGCGTGAGCGAAGTTGACGGCCTGCTCCCGCTCGTCAAGCTGCCGGAAAACTGCCAGCGCCCGGCTGGGCGGCTCCGAGTCCTGCACCTGCTCGCCGGCCTCGCCGGCCTCGCCGGCTGCCCGAAAGGCGGTGCCGAAGGTGGCCCCCGTTACCTGAGCAATCTGCTGCATAGCCTGGCTGATAAACGGCCACATCTCCCCTATCGGGCCGACTTCGGCACCGGTAATCATGCCGCCGCTCAGGATGGTCACGTGCAGGCGGCCCGCCATATGTTGCTGCAGCTGTTGCACTACGGGCGTCATGCCGTAGCACCAGCCGCACAGCGGATCAAACAGGTACAATAGTTCAGGAAGGTCGGCAGGAGCTGGCATAAAGGCAGGAAGTAGAAAGTAGTGTACCCGCAAACTTCCGGATTGTTTCTTTTTATCGGCACTCTGACTTACCGGGCACCGCATGTACGTTTCTCAGAAAGGGAGGCAACAGATAAATTCTATTTTCAACCGAACTGCTTGTTGGCTCTATATTGTTCTGCGGGCGCTATACCTTTGTAGTAGCAACCTGCCGGACCTAATAGGTTGGGTTTTGGCCAATAACCTTCTGATTGTATGACGCAAGCCGTTTTATCCTCCTCCGCCACCACGCGCAAATCCCGTAAGAAGCTCTGGGCTATTATGGCGGCTATTATTGTCGTTGGTCTGGGCGTTATTCTGTACTACAATGTCAGCAAAGACGTAACACAGGAGGACGCTGAATACATCAAGCTGTACACGGCCGGCATTCCCGCCAAGCCCGCCGCCGATATGTCTTACGACGAGCAGATTCAGGCGCTGGAAGCTACGCAGCGAGCAGTGCTGCAGCAGGCCCGCGTGGGCGAAGGCATTCCGCACGGTGTGCCCCGCGAGCCCAAGAACCTGTATGAGGCGCGGCAGGGCCTGTGCTATGACCGTAGCCGGGTGCTGGAAAAAATCTTTATGAGCATGGGTTTCAATACCCGCCATATTGCGCTCTACGCCGATATGCCCGATATGAACAAGCTTCAGGAGCTTACTAAAGCCCAGATTCCCAGCCATGCTACCCTGGAGGTTGAAACCAAGAAAGGCTGGATGGTCGTTGATTCCAACAACCTGTGGCTGGCCCTGGACAAGAACAAGGAGCCATATTCGCTGGAAAAAATGGAAGCTACGTATGCGGCAAACCAGCCTATCACCTGGCTCCAGACCACACCCAGCGGCTACGAGAAGTTCTACAACCAGCCCTGCACGTACTTCTACGGCCTGTACTCGCGCCACGGCGGCTTCTACCCACCCTATACTCCCGGCATCCCCGACTACAATCTTCAGGAGCTGCTCTACAACATATAGCGTAGCCGAACCTGAAACAGAAAAGGCCCCTGATTCCAGAAATCAGGGGCCTTTTCTGTGAGTAAGTGCTTTCCTAGCCGTTCATCGAAATCAGGAACTCTTCGTTGTCGCGGGTGCCTTTCATGCGGTCTTTCAGGAACTCCATAGCCTCGGAGGCCGTCATGTCCGACATAAACTTGCGTAGCACCCAGATGCGGTTCAACTCGTCCTTGCTCATGAGCAGGTCTTCGCGGCGGGTACCGGAGGCGGGCACGTCGATGGCCGGGAAGATGCGCTTGTTGGCCAGCTTACGGTCCAGCTGCAGCTCCATGTTGCCGGTGCCTTTGAATTCCTCGAAGATAACTTCGTCCATCTTGGAGCCGGTATCAATCAGGGCCGTGGCAATGATGGTGAGCGAGCCGCCATCTTCCACGTTGCGGGCCGCACCGAAGAAGCGCTTAGGCTTGTGCAGGGCGTTGGCATCCACACCACCCGACAGAATCTTACCCGAAGCCGGCTGCACCGTGTTATAGGCGCGGGCCAGGCGGGTAATAGAGTCCAGCAGAATCACCACGTCGTGGCCACACTCCACCAGGCGCTTGGCTTTGTCCAGCGCGATGCTGGCAATCTTCACGTGGCGGTCAGCGGTTTCGTCGAAGGTGGAGCTGAGCACTTCGGCTTTCACCGAGCGGGCCATGTCCGTTACTTCTTCCGGGCGCTCATCAATCAGCAGGATCATCAGGTACACCTCGGGGTGGTTTTCGCTGATGGCGTTGGCAATTTCCTGCAGCAGCACCGTCTTACCCGTTTTGGGCTGGGCCACAATCAACCCGCGCTGGCCTTTCCCGATGGGGGCAAACAAGTCCAGAATGCGGGTGCTCATCTGGGTGGGCTTGGTGGAGAGCTTGAGGCGCTCCTCGGCAAACAGCGGCGTGAGGCTGCTGAACGGTACCCGGTCGCGGGCTTCCTCAATGGAGCGGCCGTTGATGGTTTCCACATTTACCAGCGCGTAGTACTTTTCGCCTTCCCGAGGTGGCCGAATTGTGCATTTTACCGTGTCGCCCGCTTTCAAGTTGAACTGCTTGATCTGCTGGGGCGCTACGTAAATATCGTCGGGCGAGGTGAGGTAGTTGTAGAACGGGCTGCGCAGGAAGCCATACCCCCCATCGGGCATCAGCTCCAGCGTGCCCTCACCCGGAATAATAATATCCAGCTCCTGGCGGGTGCGCTGCGGAGCAGCGGCATCGGGGGCAGCGGTGCGCTGCTGACGCTCTTCGCGCCGTTCCTCCCGGCGCTGCTGGTCGCGGGCAAACCGCTCTTCCCGGCGCTGGTCCCGGTCGCGGGGTGGGCGGGCGGGGTCGCGCTGCTCAACTCGCTCACCCCGTTCGCGCGGAGCATCACGGGCAAATTCGCGGGTTTCACGCCCCTCCCGCAAAGCCTCGGGGCGCGCTGCGTCGGCAGGGCGCGGGGCTTCGGCGGGCCGGGGCGTTTCCGGGCTGGCAACCTCAGTACGCACGGGGGCAGGGCGCGACTCGCGCGTGCGGTCGGGGCGGTATTCGCGCACCTCGCGCCCGTCGCGAGCCGGAATGAAGATAATGGGAGCTGGCGGCGTTACCGGGGCCGGCGCGGCGGGGGCTTCCACCGAAACAGCGGCGGGCCGGGCTACCACCTCGGCGGCAACTTCCGGCGTAGGCGCGGGAACCTCCGGGGCAGGAGCAGCGGCGGTTTCAGGCGCAGTTGCTGCCGGCTGCTCAGCTACGGCCTCCAAAGCTGCGGCGCGGCCATTGCTGCGGCCGGCGGCAGGCTTATCGGCGCGGGTGCGGCGCTCAGGGCGCTGGTATACTTTCACAGGGCGCTCGGGGCCATCTGCCGCTACGGCTTCCGCCGGAGCGGCTTCGGAGGCAGCCGGGGTGGGCGCAGGCTGCTCGGGAGCTGGTGCCGGCGCAGCCTCCACGGCGGCCGGGGCGGCTGCGGCTACCGGGGCGGCAGCCGGGGCTTTGCGGCCGGGGGCTTTTTTCTGGGGCAGTTGCTCGGCGGGCGTAATGGCCTGCTGATCGAGAATCTTATAAATCAGATCCTGCTTACTGAGTTTTTTAAAGTTGCCTACCTGCAGCTGCTCAGCTACTTCTTTCAATTCTGAAAGTAGGCGGTCCTTTAACTCGTCAATAGTGTACATACAAAGAAGGAAGGGGGGAAACGCGCGGGGCTAAGCCGCTGACAGCGTAAGGCAGACTTACCAGGCACCACATGCCACACCAGCGGGGGCGCAGCTCAGCAGAAAGTCGATGCGAAAAACGAACTCGTAACGGGAGGGTGCTGGAAGGATAAACGGGCCCTGGGCGAAAGTAAACTGATTCGCAGGCCCGGCGTCAGCAGCTGGCTTAGTAACGCAATGTTAGCGTAATACGTGCAAACTGCCAAATCCTCTCCCAGATTTCCCGGGCTAAGCGGCTTACGCAGAAGGCTCGGGCAAGGATGTCGGCGGCCCGGATTTTTCCTGTAAATCAGGCCCTGCAGCTGGCTCAGTGCCCGGCAAACCGGCGGCAAATATGGGCCGGTTGCTGTATCTGCGAAATCATTCGGCTACTTTTGCCTTGTTCCATTCCGCGTTTTCTGCTGTTATGCTGCAAGTTTCTGTTCTGCGAGAGTCCCCCGAGGCCGTTCTGGCTGGTTTAGCAAAAAAACACTACAAAACGGCCGAAGCCGACGTGCAGGCCATCCTGTCGCTCGACCAACGCCGCAAAGAGCTGCAAACCGCCCACGACCAGGCCCAAGCTGAAGCTAACGAGCTGGCCCGGCAGATAGGGGGCCTGATGAAAAGCGGCGACAAAGCCGGCGCCGAGACGCTGAAGGCCCGCACCGCCGAGCTCAAGCAGCTTATCAAAGCTCACTCCGAGGAGCTGGTGGAAGTGGAAAGAGAGCTGCAGCAGACGCTCTACAAGCTGCCCAACCTGCCCCACAGCAGCGTACCCCAGGGCCGCTCGGCCGATGACAACGAAGCTGGTGCGCGAGGTAGGCCAGAAGCCTACGCTCCCGGCCGATGCCAGGCCCCACTGGGAGCTGATTGAACAGTACGACATCATCGATTTCGCGCTGGGCAACAAGATTACGGGCGCGGGCTTTCCGGTGTACAAGGGCCAAGGCGCCCGGCTGCAGCGGGCTCTCATCAACTTTTTTCTGGATGAAGCCCGCAACGCCGGCTACGTCGAAATTCAGCCGCCGGTGCTGGTGAATGAGGCCTCGGGCTACGGCACGGGCCAGCTGCCCGACAAGGAAGGCCAGATGTACCACGATGCCCAGGACAACCTGTACCTGATTCCGACGGCCGAGGTGCCCATCACCAACCTCTACCGCGACGAAATCGTGGCCCTTGATAAGCTGCCCATCCGCAACGCGGGCTACACGCCCTGCTTCCGCCGCGAGGCCGGCTCCTGGGGCGCGCACGTGCGCGGCCTCAACCGCCTCCATCAGTTCGACAAGGTGGAAATCGTGCAGATTACCCAGCCCGAGCACAGCTACGCGCAGCTGGAGGAAATGCTGGCGCACATTGAAGGGCTGCTGCAGAAGCTTGAGCTGCCTTACCGCGTGCTGCGCCTCTGCGGCGGCGACATGGGCTTCACCTCGGCCCTCACCTACGACCTGGAAGTGTGGAGCGCGGCCCAGCAGCGCTGGCTGGAGGTGTCGTCGTGCTCGAACTTTGAAACCTACCAGGCCAACCGACTAAAGCTGCGCTACCGCCCCGAAAGCGGCAAAACCCAGCTGTTGCACACGCTCAATGGCTCGGCCCTGGCCCTGCCGCGCATTGTGGCCGCCCTGCTCGAAAACAACCAGCACGCCGGCGGCATTGCCCTGCCGGCCGTACTCCACTCCTACTGCGGCTTCAGCCAGATCGGGTAAGCCCCTGACCTGCCGGTTGTAGATACAAAAAGCCAGACGCGGCCGCGTCTGGCTTTTCTATGCTGCTTTACTGCAGTGCTAACTCCTGAGAAAGACCCGGAACATGGTGCCCTCGCCTTCCTGGCTTTCTACCTCAATGTGCCCGCCCGTAGCCTGCACCAGCCGGTTGACTAGAAACAGCCCCACACCCGTGCCTTCACCGGCCTGGGGATGAAAGCGCCGGAACAGCTGGAACAATTCGGCCCCGTGTTTTTCCAGGTTGATGCCCAAGCCATTGTCTTGCACTTCTAGCACTGGCTTTCCATCCTGCAACCGGCTGCGCACCCATACCTGCGGGGTGCGGTCGGGGTAGCGGTATTTGATGGCGTTGGTTGCCAAGTTCAACAGCACAGTTCGCAGATTGCTACGCACGTATTCTACCTCGGGCAGCTCCGCAAAATCGGTTTGGATGTCGGCTTCCGCGGCTACCATCTGCGGACGCAGCGCTTGCAGGATATCAGCTGTGAGGTCGGCCAAATCCACGGTTTCAGCCAGTTGCTCACCCGGGAGCTGTTCTACCTGCACTACGTGGGCCAAATCGGTAATAGTGGTAACCAGCGCACGCAACGACTCGTCCACCAGCCGCAGCACCTCGGCTTCTTCGGGGTCGTGGAAGGTGGCCGTGCGCCGCAACTCATCAAACAGGCCCCGCAGGTTATGCACCGGCTGGCGCAGGTCGTGGGAAGCAGCGTACACAAAGTTATCCAGGTCGGCGTTGGTGCGGGCCAGGCGCTGGTTGATGGTGTCCAGCTCTTTGTTGTGGGCCTTTTCCTGGGTGTGGGCGGTTTCCAGCAGGGCGTTTTTGCTGGCCAGCTCCTGACGGATGGCGGTCAGCTCGGCCAGGGAGTCACGCAGCTGCTGATTTACGCCCTGCAGCTCGGCGTGGTAGCGGGCCTGATACTGGCGCCACTCGTTTTTCTCAATGGCGTGCGTAACGGTCTTCACCAACAGGTCGCGGTCGAAGTGCTGCTTGACGAGGTAGTCGAGGGCGCCTTCGTTGAGGGCCCGCACGGCCAGCATTTCACTGCCGCCGCCCGTAATCATAATCACGCACAGCGTTTCGACGGGAAAGAACTGCTTGAAACCGACAAGCACTTCCAGGCCAGTGGTATCGGGCAGGTTGTAGTCAAGCAGCACGCAGTCGGGCCGGATGGCGCGGTACTGGCGGATGGCTTCCTCGCCCGAAGTGGCTTCGTGCAGCTCCAGACTTTCGTAGCCCAGGCTGCGGGTGAGGTAGCGCCGGTAGAGCATCCGGTCCTGCTCGTTGTCGTCGACAAGTAAAATCTTCTTCACGGCCTCCGCTTAACTTGCCGCCGGCAGCTCCGAATTTTCCAGCCAGTATCGGATGATAAGCTGAACCTTCAATTCCAGCGTAGCGAAATCGATGGGCTTGGTCAGGTAGCTGTTGGCTCCCAGCCGGTAGCAGTCTTCTACATCCTTGCTGTTGGAGGACGTACTGAAGATGATAACCGGAATCGAATGCAGATATGGATCCTGCTTGACGACATCGAGCACCGTACGGCCATCGGTGCCGGGCAGGTTCAGATCCAACAGGATAATAGCGGGCATGGCCTGAGGCCAGGCGGGCAGCTTGCCCCGGCCACGCAGATATTCCAGCGCCTGGTCGCCGTCTTCGCAACGCAGCACGGGGTTTTGCAGCGCATACTTGCGAAAGACGCGGCCCAGGGCCGTAAAATCTTCGGCGCTGTCTTCAACCACCAAAACGGGTTTGAGCGGGGCGGAATTCACTTATAGGTGTTTTGAAAGCGTGAAATAGAACGTAGTTCCTTGGCCTAGTACGGAATCAACCCACAACTGGCCGTGGTGTTTTTCAATCATCTTCTTGACGATGGCGAGGCCAGCGCCGGTGCCGCCCCCAAACTTTTCGGGGGCGTGCAGCCGCTTGAACAGCTTGAAGATGCCCTCATAGTGCCGGGCATCTATGCCAATACCGTTGTCGCGAACGTAAAACACGTGAAAATTCTCGGCATCTACCGGCCCAAGCGGGCTTTCGATTCCGGCGGGAGCCATGCCCACTATCACCTGCTTCTCGGGCTTGTCGTTGTACTTCATGGCATTCGTGAGCAGGTTGTTGAACACCTCCCGGATGCGCACCGGGTCGAGGCACATGCGCGGCAACGAGCCCCGTACCGCTACGGTGGTCTGGGTTTGCTCTAGGCGCGGGTGCAGCAAGTCCAGCACTTCGGCCAGCACCTCGTTCAGGTCTGTTTCCATCACCGTCAGCTCCATGCGGCCCACCCGGGAAAGCTGCAGCAACGACTCAATCAGCGCTTCCATGCGCTGGCTCAGGCGCACCAACGTCTGCAGCTTGCTTACGCCCTCGGCATCCAGCTGTTCGGCGTAGTCCTCCAGCAGGAAGAGCGAATAGTTGTGAATGCCGCGCAGGGGTTCCTTCAGGTCGTGCGAGGCCACGTAGGCAAAAGAATCCAGCTCGTCGTTGCTGCGGGCCAGCTCCGCGTTGAGGCGGCTGAGCATGGTAGCCTTGGCCTGAAGCTCGTTGAAAATCTTGACCCGGATATCGGAAATGTGCAGGCGGATTTCCTTGGCCGCTTCCACCTCACTGGGTTTCCAGGGCGCCGCCGTGCTATCCACCGACTGTTTCCAGGCCTCAAACGACTGCCGGGGCGAGAGGTGCAGCACGCCGTCGCGCACTTCTTCGGTTTTTTGCTGGCGGCCGGCCCAGGTCACGCTCTGCAACAGCTCGGGCCGGAACCAGAAGATGTAGTCGCCGGGCTCCTTGGCCAGTGAAATAGCCAGAATGCCGCTGGCCGTGGCCCGGATGGCTATTCCCTCGGGGTTGTGCAGCGTATAGGAGCTGGTTTGGAACACGTCCTGGCGCACGTGCTGCTGCATCCAGAGCACCAGCTCCTGAATCTGGGGCGTGGTGGGCGTATTGCCCAGCGTGATAATGTCGCCCTCGAAGCAGATAGCCGCCCCGCCACAGTCAATGACATCCAGCAAGGAGGGCTTGTACTTGTAGAGGCCCTCAATGAAGTTGGCCTGCGTGGTCATCTTCTCGAACAGGCGCAGGCGGTTTTCGCGGGCGCGCTGCTGGTATTCCCGGTCGGCGTGCTGCTCTTTGTTTTTGAGGAGGGCCGAAAACGTCTTGCCGATGAACAGGCTCAGGTCGCGCAGCTCGTAGCTCACCAGACGCGGGGAGTAATGGTGCCCCATAATCAGCCCCCACAGCTTGTCGTCCTGGATGATGGAAATAGACATGCTGGCGCCCACGCCCATATTCTGCAGGTACTGAATGTGGATAGGCGACACGCTGCGCAGCACGGCGTGCGTCATATCGGGCGGGCGGCCGCTGGTGGGGTTGCGCACGGGCACGAGCGGCGCAGGCTGGTAGCCTACGTCGGGAATAAAGCGCAGCCAGTTTTTCAGGTACATCACCCGGGCCTGCTTAGGAATATCGGTAGCCGGGTAGTGCAGCCCCAGAAACGGCTCCAGATCGGCGCGCCTGGCTTCGGCAATAACTTCCCCGCTTTCATCCTCGGCAAAGCGGTACAGCATCACCCGATCAAAGCCTGTAATACCGCGCACCTGCTCCACGGCGTGCTGGCAAAACGCTTCCACGGTTTCGGCTTCCAGCATCAGGCCCAGCGTCGTGTTCAGCGTAGGCAGGTCCAGGGTGCTGACGGTGGTTTCGGCCACAGGCTCAAACTCGGCCCACAGCAGCCGGTCGTAGCGGTGCAGGATGAGCTTGTAGAATGGCTGCCCCGCTACGTGGTCGAGGCGTACGCCCAGCAGCTTGGGAATTTCGCCCAGCGTGGGCCACATGGCTTCTACCTGCGCCAGGTGCCCGGGGCCCAGCAGCCGGCCAAGCGTGTCGCCCAGCAGGGCCGGTGCCGGCACGCCAACGACCTCCTCCGTGTTGGTGCTGGCGTGTACAATCTGCCGGGTTTCTTCATCCAGGCACAGCAAAAAGCCAAACGGCTGCACGGAGCCCGGTATATGAATAGGCTCCCGGTCGCAGTTGGTGAGGGTGATGGGCGCGCCTACCAGGCTTTCATCGGTATAGTTCATGGCTGATTGATCCAGGCGTGAAGCAGTTGAAACGTGCGCACGGCCGACTGGCTGATTTCGGCGTGGCTGAGGTGAGTGGCTTCCTCCGTCAGGAGCCGGCAGAAGGTTTTCCAGCGCGGGCCCGTCAGCTCGCCGTAGCCGCTGAAGTAGCGCTGCAGCGGAATACCACCCTTGGCCAGCTGGCGCGTAATTACCTGACCGCCGAGCGTGGAGCCTTCCAGCACGTACATGGCCCCCAGCAGCTGTGCCCGCGTGTGCAGGGGCAGTGGCTCCGGGCAAAGCGGCGGAACTTCGGCCGATACGGCTGCCAGGTCGGCCAGCAGCAGCGGCGCGCGGTAACGGGCAGGCAGCTCCCACTCTTCCGAAAAATCCGCCTGATGCCGGCGCAGCTGCTCCTCGTAGGGCGCCAGAAAGCCGTAGAGCCGCCGCAGAAAATGCACAGTAGCCTCCTGCGAAACGTGGCCCGCGCTCAGGGCCTGGTTGAAGCTGTTCTGCTCCAGGGCATCGTGGTAGGGGCGGGTTTCCTGCCGCAAACGGGTCAGGATTTCGGAACTGGAAATAGGCGGCATGCAGGCAGCGGGCAGAACGGCAATAAAAGCGAAATTCGGGAATAGACGCCACATATGTGGCTTGGGCTGGGTTGTTCGGGCAGTCCCGCCAGCCAAACCACCAGCGTTGCACGGCAGGTTCCACCAACTCGTGCGGCCGTGGCCAGGCGGTTTGACTTTTACTCTACCACCACCGTTACCACGCGCAGAGCACCGCTGGTCAGGGTTTTCTGCACAGGGCACTTATCGGCAATGATGTGCAGGCGCTGCTTTTGCTCGGCCGACAGCGGCCCCAGCAGCCGCAATTCCTTTTGCACTTCCTCCAGCATTTCGCCGGCCTGCTCGCACTTGTCGCAGTCGAGGCGGTGCACGCGCTGGTGGCGCAGGCGTACTTCAATGCCTTCGAGTGGCCAGCTTTTGCGGGTGGCGTAGAGGCGCACGGTAATGGCCGTGCAAGCTCCCAGCGCCGAGAGCAGCAGGTCGTAGGGCGTGGGGCCCTGGTCGTGGCCGCCCACCGTTTCGGGCTCATCCACGAAAAACGTATGGCGGCCCGCCTGAATTTCGGCGGCCAAGTCGGTGAGGCCAACTTTAACCACCACAGTGGCATTGGTAGCGGTGGGTTCGGGCGTGAGCATACAGGCGGTATGGTTGAGGTTGCTGCCTACGGGGCCCATCGACAGGAGTTGCCGACCGGCCGCGCAATTTCCCTTACGATGCGGCGCTGCCGAACCCGGTACCGAGGCTCAACTGGCTGAAATCCTGGTCGCGCATGCACCGGAAATGCCCCTGCGGGCACTTCGCATAGCCGATTTTGGAGCAGGGCCGGCACGGCAGGCCACGCACTTCCAGGGCTTCAAACTCGGTGCGGTACGGGTACATACCAAACTCCGGCACCGTGTTGCCCCACACGCTGACGATTTTCTTGCCGAAAGCCGCCGCAATGTGCATCAGGCCGGTATCGTGACTGACGACTGCGCGGGCCTGCCGCACGAGCGAGGCCGATTGGTTGAGGTTGAACTTCCCACAGGCGTTGAAAACGGCCGGCCCGCCAGCGGCCAATGCCTGCGCTACCAACTGGCCCGTAGGTTCGTCTTCGGGGCCGCCGAGCAGCACAAGGGGCTGCCCCAGTTGCCGGCACAGCTCCGTAATCTTCTCCGTGGGCAGGCGCTTGGTGGCGTGTTGCGCGCCAATGGCAAACGCCACGTAGCCAGCCCGAAAACCGGCGGGCAGCGCAACCGCTACGTCTACCTCGTCCTTAGCGGGGATGAAATAATCCAGCCCCCGCCCATCGTCGCGCACGCCCAGGGAGGCAGCCGCGGCCAGATAACGGTCTACAATATGGGTGCGGGGTAGCGTGTCAATCTTCAGGTTCACGAGCAGCCACTTCCGGCCGTTCAGCTTATCAAAGGCGGCCGACTTCACCCCCAGCTGCGCCTTGATGAGGGCCGTGCGCAGGTTATGGTGCAGATCCACCACAAAATCAAATTTCTCGGCCCGCAGCTCGGCCACCAGCTTCCGCAACGAGCCGGTCAGGCAGTGTACCTTATCGATATAGGGGTTGGGCTCCAGAAAGCTGCGGAAACCCGGCTTAGTAGCAAAATGCACCTGCGCCCCCGGCACCTGCTGCTTCAGCCCGCGCACCACGGGCGTAGTCAGCACAATGTCGCCAATAGAGGAAAAGCGCAGAACGAGAATCTTCATACTGTTTCGGTTGTCAGTTGTTAGCTGCCAGTTACCAGTAAATGTTGAACGGACTGATAACCGGCAACTGAACCCTGGCAACTGAATCATCAGCCAAACAACGAATCCTTGAACTCCAGCGGGGGCTTGATGCTGGCTTTGCGGCGGGCGAAGTACTCGGCTACTTCCGCGGCAGATTTCGCGTTGAACGTCATGGCCTTGGTCAGGCCGCCTTTGCGGCCCATCAGCACGCCGTAGCGCATATCGGCGTAGCCGTTGGTGTGGTGGGCATCAGGGTTGATGCTGAGTTGCACGCCCTGGTCGAGGGCGTAGCGCACCCAGCGCCAATCAAGGTCGAGGCGCCAGGGGTTGGCGTTGATTTCGATGATAACTTGGTGCTGGGCGCAGGCGTCGATAACGGCCTTGTGGTTGAGCGGATATCCTTCGCGGCGCAGCAGCAGCCGGCCCGTGGGGTGGCCCAGCATGGTGCAATACGGGTTTTCGATGGCCCGCAGCACCCGCGCTGTGGCTTTGCGCTCGTCCATCTTCAGGTTGGAATGCACCGAAGCCACCACAAAGTCGAAGGTTTCGAGCACGCTGGGCGTGTAGTCCAGGGACCCGTCGCCGAGAATATCGGCCTCAATACCCTTGAAAATGCGAAAAGGCGCCAGCTCCTGGTTTAGCTGGTCGATTTCACGCTGCTGCTGGCGCACGCGCTCCGGCGAGAGGCCGTTGGCGTAGTGCGCCGCCTGCGAATGGTCGCAGATGCCCAGGTATTCGTAACCCTGGTCGCGCAGGAACGTGGCCATTTCGCGCAGGGTGTGGCTGCCGTCGGAGTAGGTGCTGTGGTTGTGCAGAGAGCCGCGTAGGTCCTGGTCTTCGAGCAAAGCGGGCAGCTTGTTTTCGCGGGCCAGCGCCAGCTCGCCCAGTCCCTCGCGCAATTCGGGCTCCACGTATTGCAGGCCGGCCCGCTGGTACAGCTCCTGCTCGGTGGCAAACCGTTCCCGCTTCAGCCAGTGGCGCAGCGTAGCGGGCTGGCCGGGCCGGGCTTCCTGGGTAAGAGTTTCCGAAAGATGTTCCTCAGCAGCTGAGTGCAGCAGCAATTGATTAACAAACTCCGTCGGCGCTGCCAGAGTCACTTCCACCTTTACGCCCGATGTAGTGGCCGTGCCGCGCCACGCGAACGGGCCGCTACGGCGGGCATCGGCCGTCAGCCCGTCCAGGCCGTTAAGCAGCTGATGCGCGGCGGCGGGCTCAGTGGTGGCCGCTACCAGCTGCACGGTTTCCACGGTTTCGAGGCGGCGGCGCACTTCCCCGGCCACGGCTACCTGCTCCACGCCCGGTGCGGCGCGCAGCTGGCTGGCTACTTCTTCGCTTAGCTCCTCGGCCTGCGGATACAGCAGCTTGCCCCGGCTTTGGGAAGTGAATTCCAGTGCGGCCAGAATGGCATCCTGCGTTTTCTTGCCGAAGCCTTTCAGCTTGCTTACTTCGTCGTTTTCGGCGGCCTCGCGCAGTTGCTCGGCGCTTTCAATGCCCAGCTCCTTCCACAGGCTGCGAATTTTCTTGGGGCCGATGCCTTTCACGCTCAGCAGCTCTACCACGCCGGGCGGTGTGCTATTGAGCAGGCGCGTAAGCTCCTCAAACGAGCCGGTATCGAGCATTTCGGCCACTTTAGCGGCGGCGGTTTTGCTTAGTCCGGTTCGGTCGGGCAGGCCGGTGCGGTCCAGGTCGGCTACGGGTACCGTCAGCTGCTCCAGGGCATTGGCAGTGCCCTCGTAGGCCCGGATTTTAAACGGATTTTCCTCGTGCAGCTCCATCAGCTGGGCGGCGAGGCGGAAGGCACGAATGAGGGCGCGGTTGTCCAAAACAGTAGGGTGGTTGGGTAGCACGGGCGGGTAAAGGTACAAGCCAAAGTTGTAGATTGCCGGGAATAATCCTGGCCGGCCGCGGCGCAGGACTGCCCGGAGCAGCCACGCTTCGGCGGTAGTATACGCTGACTTTTTGCTTTTGAACCGTATGCGTTTGCTCTTTCTGTTTGCCTGCCTGAGCTTGAGTTTGATGGCCAGCACCTGTTCCAGCTCCGACCCGCGCGGGGGCAACCGCCGCCTGCAGCTGCTGGAGCGCACCTGGCTGCACGCCCACGAGGAAGACCAGGGGGAAGTACTGGTGTATCGGCCCAACACTTACGCCTTTCCGCCTTCCCGGGGCCGCACGGGCTTTGCCTTCGAGCACAACGGCCTGTTTACACAGTACGACATTGCCCCCACCGACGGCCTCGAAGGCCACAAGGGCCAGTGGAAAGCCCTGTCCGACAACCGCGTCAGTATCACTCTCGACGACCACAGCACCCCCGACTACCAGCTGGAAATCGTGTCGCTCGAACCGGAGCTGCTGAAAGTGCGGCAGGTGAAGTAGTTGCCCGTCAGCTACCCGTTTTCGTGAATTGGGCTGCTTCTCCGCCGCCTGTAAATCCATAGCACAAAAAAATATTCATCGAGCTTTCTTTACGCCAAGGGTTTCATTAACAGTCGCATACAATACATTTACATCTTAGAGTCCTGCTCTTCTACGGAGGAGCAGGACTTTTTTTTGCCGGGCTTGCAACCTCCCTACCCATTTGCCCCTCCTACTTACTGAGCGCCCACTTTCCGGGCGACAAGCGAAGAACCCATCCAGGTTTTGGCCGAGTAGCGGCAAAAACGGGCCTGATATTGGGAATTGAGGAGTTTGGGAGACCCTACCGGGAGTGCCGGGGTGGTGGCTCCGCGGTAGTTGGCTGGTCCGCAGCCCGCCGAAGTAAGAGAGGAGGTCGAAATTCTTTTTCGACCTTTCGGCTGGTTCGCATAGATCATACCTTCCCTCCCAAACTCCTCAGTTCCACTTTCGCTTCCTTTTCTGAATGCAGTATTGGTTAGTAAAATCGGAGCCCGCTGCCTACGCGTGGCTCGATTTAGTGCGCGACGGCGCCACCGACTGGACCGGCGTCCGCAACTTTCAGGCCCGCAACTACCTGCAGCAGATGCAGCCCGGCGACTTAGTTTTATACTATCACAGCGTCACGAGCAAGGAAGTAGTGGGCGTGGCCGAAGTGGCCGCCCCGGCCGCGCCCGATGCCACGGCCGAAGCCGGCAGCGCCTGGGTAGCGGTGCGGCTACGGCCACAGCAGGCACTGGAGCGCCCGGTTTCCCTTGCCCAGATCAAGCAGGACGCCCGCCTCAGCCAGATTGGCTTGCTGCGCCAGTCGCGCCTGTCGGTGATGCCGCTGCGCGCCGCCGAGTTCGATGCCATTCTGGAGCTCGGCAGCTAGCCTTTTTTCGCCAGAAGAATCAGCAAAACCCGGGGCAGCGCAAGGATTTGCGCTGCCCTTGCCGTATCTTGGATACACACGTTAACAGCAGATAATTATGCGGCATTTCTTCGCGCTAGGATGGTTTTGGCTGATAAGCTGCGGGGCTGCCTGGGCACAGGCGCCACAGCAGCCCGCCCGGTTTGAGCTGGCTTTGCAGCCGGCTACCAGTGATGTGGAGGTCCTGCCCCTGCCCGATAGCAGCGTGATTCTACTGGTACACGAGGAAACGTTCAGCCTGAAGGCCGATAAGCGGTACTTCCAGAAGCTGAACGCCGACCTGCAGCCCGTATGGCAGAAGCCGCTGGTGGTAGAGCGCGAGTACGAGCTGGTACGCACCTGCTCCGAGGGCGCGCAGGTGTACGCGCTGTTTCAATCGGTGTACCGCCCCACGCACCTGCTGGCCGTGCACCTCAACGGCCGCACGGGCATCATCGAAACCAGCGCCTTCGATACGCGCATCTCCCGTGATATCTTCGAGCTGAAGGCGCTGTCGGGGCGGCTGTTTGCCACGGTGCTCGTCGATCAGCACCTGACGATTCTGCACCTCGACCTGCTCACCCAGCAGATGCGGTTTCTGCCTTCCGTGTATGAGCAGCTGCCGGCCCAGTTTACTTTCCTGGCCGACTCCGTGACCAAGCGGGCGGCTTTCGTGCTCACCCAAACCAACGGCATGAAGTCGCGGCTGCAGCTCAAGCAACTCTCGCAGGACGGCCAGCTGCTGCGTACAGAGTTTATTCAGGCCGAAAGTGAGCGAAACCTTATCACGGCCCAGCTCAGCCCCGGCGACAGCGCCACCCGGCTGGTGACGGGCACCTACACTCTGCGCGACCCGCGCTACTCCCAGGGCTTGTTTGCCGCCGATCTGAACGCGGGCACTACGCCCGGCGGCGGCCGCAACTCCATGCGGTTCTACGACTTTTTGAGTCTCAAGCACTTTTTCGACTTTATGAACCCGGCGCGCGAAGCCCGCATACGGGAGCGGGGCGCCCGGCGCCGGGCAGCCGGCACTCCTATGCGCTTGCACTACCGCCTGTTCATGCACGATATGCTGCCCACCCCGGAGGGCTACGTGATGGCGGCGGAGGTGTACTACCCGCGCTACCGCTACTCCAGCTACGGCGGGCCGATGACGACCAGCTACCGGCAGTTTGACGGCTACCGTACTACCCACACCATCGTGTGCGGCTTCGACCGGCAGGGCAACCTTTTGTGGGATAACACCTTTGTGCTGAAGAATGTGGAAACCTTCGACGTGCAGCAAACTGTGCGCCTGCGCCCCCTGCCCGATGGTCGGCTGGCGCTGGCTTACTTAGATGAGGAAGATATCCGCTACAAGATTATTGACCGCACCAAGCCTTCGCCAAACGACCTGCTTACGCCGCTGCGCACCAACCTGGCCGCAAAAAAGGAAAAAGTTTCCTACACCTTGCAGGAAGACCTGGTGACCTGGACCGGCACCAGGTTCCTGGCCCACGGCTACCAGCACGTGCGCCCCGATAAAGGAACCGGACGGGACGTGTTCTTTGTGAATGCCATCGTGTTTGAATAAAACCGGAACGGCCGCAAAGCGCCAAAACGCGTATGTTGGCGGAAACTTTCAGCCCTTCCTGGTATGCGCAACCGCCTTCTCCTCGTTTGTTTCTCCCTTGGCCTTTTATGGTTAGCGGGCTGCCGCGCCGCCGGCCCCGAGCAACCTGCCCGCACAGTCGCCGAGTTTTTCCGCAAGTATGAGAGCCGCTCAGGCTTCAAAGCGCAAACGATAGAAGCCAATTTTGCCACCCGCCTGCTGCTGGGCCAACTGGGCCGCATCGGGGGCGACAACGAAACTACCCAGGCCATAGCCGCCCTGCGCAGCGTGCGGGTGCTGACCTTTACGCCCACTTCCGGCGGCGCCCGCGACCTGTTAGCGCGCGGCCTCAATCAGGAAGTGGAAGGCTTGCTGCAGAACGAGCAGTACCAACCCCTGCCCGTAGCCACCGATGCTGATGCCAGCACCCAGTTTAAGTTCTCGGCCCGCCGCAACAATGGCCGGGTGCAGGAGGTGGTGGGCACCAGCCAGGTTAGCGGCGTGCCCGACTCGTTCGTGCTGATGGCTATTTCCGGCAACTTCACCGACAGCCAGCTGCAGCAGCTGCTCAAGTTCCTGCCCGGTGCGGTAGACCAGCTGCCCAAGTAAGCGGCCTTCGTACTCCAACGCGAACCAGTTGCCTGCAGTAGTACATCCCGTCCGGGGCTTGGTGTAACTATAACCTGGTAGGATATTTTCGCTGGCTTAACTTCTTCAGAGCGGAATTTCCCGGACCTTTGCGCTCCATTTTCACGGGCAGCCAGTGATGAACGCAACCGAGCAGGAAGAGAAAGAATATCTGGAGGAAATAAAGGAGAAGCTCACGCTGGCTATTCGCCGGGTAGACGACGCCGTGCGGCAGTTTTCCACCGAGCTGCGGCAGAAAAAGGAGTACATCCACGAGCACCAGTCGGGCATGGACGACGCCGACATGGTAGCCGCCGGCCAGTCCATCGACCGCATGGCCTTTACGGGCGAGGCAGCCGTATCCCGCAAGCGTCGGCTGATCAAGCTGCGTCAGTCGCCCTACTTTGGCCGCATCGACTTCCTCGCGCCAAACCAAACCACAACACCGGTGTACATTGGCGTGCATACCTTTCTGGATGAGCGGCTACACCAGAGCCTCATCTACGACTGGCGCGCTCCTATTTCCTCGTTGTTTTACGACTTCGAGCTGGGTGAGGCCTCCTACCCTACCCCGTCGGGCACTGTGCGGGGCCACATTGAGCTGAAGCGGCAGTACCGGATCCGGGACGGCCGCCTGGAGTTTATGCTCGACAGCGGCGTGAACATCCACGACGACGTGCTGCAGCGCGAGCTGGCCAAGTCGTCCGACGACAAGATGAAGAACATCGTCGCCACCATTCAGCGCGACCAGAACGCGGTGATTCGCAACGAGGAAGCCGTGGTAATGGTGATACAGGGCGTGGCGGGCTCGGGCAAAACGTCTATAGCCCTGCACCGCATTGCCTTCCTGCTTTACCGCTTCCGCGACACCATTGCGGCCAAGGACATCCTCATCATCTCGCCCAACAAAGTCTTTGCCGACTACATCTCGAACGTGCTGCCCGAGCTGGGCGAGGAGCACATTCCCGAAATGGGCATGGAGGAGCTGGCGGCCGATTTGCTTGAAAGTCAATACTCGTTCCAGACCTTCTTCGAGCAGGTATCGGCGCTGCTGGAAACCCACGACGCGGCCTTTATCGAGCGGATTCGGTTTAAGTCTTCGTTTGAGTTTCTCAGTCAGCTCAACCAGTACCTGCTGCATATTGAGAACAACTATTTCTCCCTGAGCGAGCTGCGGGTGGGGCGCACCGTGGTACCGGCCGCCTTCATCCAGCAGAAGTTTAAGGGCTACCACCGCGTACCGCTACTGCAACGCTTTGCGTTAGTGGCCAACGATGTGCGGGCGTACGTGCGCGACGCAGCCGGCCGCAAGCTCACGGGCCAGGAAAAAGGAACGATTGGCGAAGCCATTCCGCGCATGTTCCGCTTCAGCAACGTGCTGGATTTCTACCGGGACTTCTTCCGCTGGATTGGCCGGCCCGAGCTGCTGAGGCAGGACCACGGCGGGCGCCTGGAATACGCCGACGTTTTTGCCCTGATTTACCTGCGCCTGCGCCTAGCAGGCCTCCCGGCTTACGACCACGTGCGGCACCTGCTGATAGACGAAATGCAGGACTACACCCCCGTGCAGTATGCCGTGCTGTCGCGCCTGTTCCGCTGCCGCAAAACCATTCTGGGCGACGTAAGCCAGACGGTGAACCCCTACAGCGCCTCCTCGGCCGAAACCATTGAGCGCGTCTTCCCCCAGGCCGATGTGGTGAAGCTTTACCGCAGCTACCGCTCGACCATCGAAATTACGGCCTTTGCTCAGCGTATCACGCCCAACCCCGACATTATTCCGCTGGAGCGGCATGGCCAGGAGCCCGTGGTGGCGCCCTTTGCGAGTAAGGAAGCGGAGTTGGCGGCCATTCAGGGGCTGATTACAAACTTTCAGAGCGCCAAAAGTCATTCGCTGGGCATTATCTGCAAAACCCTGCGGCAGGCCGAGCAGCTGCACGAGGCGTTACAGGCTCCAGGCGTGCATCTGCTCACGGAGGAGTCCACGGTTTTCAAGGAAGGTGTCATCGTCACTACGGCCCACCTGGCCAAGGGGCTTGAGTTTGATGAAGTCATCGTGCCCTTTGCCTCCGCCCGCAATTACAAAACGGCGGTGGACAAGAGCATGCTCTACGTGGCCTGCACCCGAGCCATGCACCAGCTCACGCTCACGTATACCGGGGAGCTTACCCCGTTTTTGCTGGCTTAAGCAGGATTGGCGGCGAATCACGGCTGCTCTTTCGTGTAAACGCTGTTTGCCCCGGTTAGCGCTATGGCTTACAACTCACGCCGCCGCGCCGTCCACGCCTGCTTATTCAGCTCGAACACAAAGTTTAGCTTGGGCTGCTCGCCGTAGTACGTCACTTCCTGCTCTGCGACCTTGGTGGCTCCCAGCCGCTGAATGGCAATCTGCGACCGAACATTGCCTGCCCCGATGTGGAACCGCACGATGTCTACGAACTGGAAAAGATAGTTCAGTAGCAGCTCTTTTACGGCTGGGTTGATACCCTTGCCCCAGTGCTGCGTTCCGTAGAAGGTATATCCGATGAGGATGCTATTTTCCTCGGGGTTGTAATCGTACAGGCGGGTGCTGCCTATGGTAGCGCCCGTGGGCTTATCCACGATTCTGAAGGCACCATTACTTTGGATGGCTCCTTCGAAGAAGGTGGAAAATGCCGGCTTCTGCCACCGGTCCTTATTGGGGTGCTGCTCCCAGATTTTAGGGTCAGAAGCTACGGCATACAGCTCTGCGAAGTCTGCTTCCCGCAGCGGCAGCAGCCGGACAACGTCGTTTTCTAAGCTGGGCTGAAGAGAGAAAGGCGGCATAACGGGCAGCAGAAGGGTGAAGCCTCACGGACTACGCGAAGCCGGTGGCAAGATTGGATTTATCCCGCACTTTAGAGGCAAACCGAGTAAGCCAGGAATCAATCAGCCCGAGCGCCTTCCCTAAACAACCCTTGCTACCGGGGAAACCTGATGCTTGGCCCTGCTGGCCGAAGCAAAATGGCGCAGCAGGTGCCCCCCTTTACTCCAGCACGGCGGGCTGCCACTCCTGCTCGCCGCAGCGTGGGCACGGGCTGGTAGGGGCTTGCTGGCCGGGCACTAGCTCGGCACAGCGGCCGCAGGCAAACTGGCCAGCGGCCTTTTTTTGCTCTTCCCGAAAGGATGTGTCTGCTGTGGGCAGGATGGACAGACCAGGCCGGGGCTCGGGGAAAGTAAGCAGGGAAAAGGCCCCGTTGGCTTCCTGATAGGCTCGTTGTACATTGCCCAGGTTGCGGATACCTTCCTGCCGCAGGCGCGCAAACAGCTGCTCACGCGACAGTACACTGGCTTCCAGCTTAGGTAGCTGCAGCTGGCCATCCTGCACCAGAATACGCACGTCGTCGAGCACGGCGCTTTCAAACTTCTCGCTGCGCAACGCCTGCCACGCAATCAGGCGCTGGTAGCCGATGATGACGGCGGCCACCACTACCACCGGCAGCAGCCCCCTGTCGGGCGCCATTAGGGCTACCCCGTTCGCCGCGGCCAGGGATACCATAGCTGTCATCTCATTACGGGTCAGTACTGAGCCCATGCGGTTGCCCATCAGGCGCATACCGAGCAGCAGCAGCAGGTAGATAAACCCCGCACGCAGGATGGCCTCAAGGTAAAAGCTGCCGGGCACTTCGCCCACAAGGATGCGCTGCCAGTCGCTGAGGTGGATTTCTTCGGGCTTCATAGCGGGTCTATCACATATGGTTTATACCGTGGGCCCACTGCTGGTGGCCACAGGTCGGGCAGGGAGCAACCAGCTGGTGGGCGGGCATATGTTGGCCGCATTGCTGGCAGATGTTCACACTGCTATCTGCGGGCTCGGCCTGCCGTATGGCGGCGTCTTTTTCGGGCAGCAGCGACAAGCCCGGCCGGGGCGGCTCCTGCGGATAAATGCTGAACTCACCATTGGCCTCGACATACACCCGCTTTACCTGCCCCAGCTGCTGCATTCCGTCGGCCCGGAGGTTGGCAAACAGCTGCTGGCGCGAGAGTCGGATGCGGGCCATCGTGTCCAGGTCCAGCACGCCATCGGCTACCACTATGTGCACGTCGCCCTGCGTAAGGAGTTCTACGCGCCGGAACCGGAAGGCCAGCCAGTTGATGCCCCGGTAGAGTCCTACTACGCAGGCCAACACGAGCAAACCGTGCAGAATACCCCGGTCCGGAATCTGCATCGGCACCGACACGATACCGCCTAGCATAATCATCACTGATAACTCGGCCACGGTAAGCTGGGCACTCATGCGCTTGCCCAGCAGGCGCATGGCCAGCAGCAGCACCACGTAGACGATGAGGGTGCGCACCACCACTTCCAGCAGAAACTCCAGCGGGGCCTGGCCCAGCAGAATCCGCTGCCAATCGGCTAAATGAATTTCCTCTTTCTTCATTCTCTGCTCAATAGATACCAACCTGAACCGACCGCCAATGCCCTGCGCTGCGCCACCCGCTTAGCGGGGCCGGCTCTCAATAGAGCCCTACCGCACCCAGACTGTCCACGGGTTTTTTACCGACCTGTCTTCGCAATAGTTATAGACCGGCTTCTGGGCAGACAAACTCAACGAGGCAGGATAGCTAAAATTAATAGCTTGGATTTCAATACTATATGTTCCGCCAAAATCAGTTGCCACGGATAAATACGGAGCTGAAACCGGAAGCTGTTCCCGTAAAATCAGTAGTTTCTCCAGGTTTGAATGCCGGAAACAGGCCGTTAGATAAGGCATGAGTCTGCCTTGTTTTAGTCCCGCCATAAACTCCGAACGCACTCCGGCCGACGTAGTCGCGCAGTCGGCGCTGGCTGTCCTTTCGTGGAGGACAGTTGTGGAAGCTTTCCTTAGTGTTCGGCAGCAACCCAGTCCCACCTATGGCCCTGTATACCAAGGCGGGCGCCCTACGGCTGGCCGCTTTGGCTGCACGTTTACCGGGCGGGGCATCAGTTTACGGACTGGTGACAGCGGCGCATTACCTACGCTTCTGGCTGAGAGAAGCCGGCCGGTCGAATAGCCGCTCCGAATGCCCAAATACGGGTTTCCCCGATTCCAAAATCCGTATTTATAGCGGCTCCTGCCCCGTTTTTGAGCCGTAAAAAGGGCTGAGCCTTTCCTTACCGCAAACTGTATTGACGGGCTGGGAGCAACTGCCACGCTGGCTTGGTTGCCCCGCATTTCAGCACGCATGTTTCTGACCGCCCCTGCTGGTCGGAACATGCGCGCTGTCTTTTAACTTCTTTCTTGCAATGCCTACCCGTATTCCCCGCCCCAAAGGGCGCCTGCTCGCCATTGGCGGCCACGAACAGCGCCAGACGTCCGACCAGGAAAATCCTACCTACGATACCTCAGCGGACTTCATCCTGCAGCGCTTCGTCGATGAGCTGTCCGGCTCCCGCACCATCGTTGTAATTCCCACTGCTTCTGAAGAGCCAGAAGAAGCTGCCCAGGACTACGTAAAACTCTTTTCGGAGCTTGGCATTGAGCACGTTGAAGTGCTTGACATCCAGAGCCGCGAACAAGCCAACAGCCCCGAAGCCTTGGACGTTATCAACCGGGCTGATGGGGTGATGCTCACCGGCGGCGACCAGCTACGCCTTACGGCTCTGCTCGGCGGAACCAAACTGCTGAGCCGCCTCACGGAGCGCTATTACCAGGAGCCCATTCTTATTGCCGGCACCAGCGCCGGGGCGGCAGCCATGAGCACGCCCATGGTGTACCAGGGGCGCAACAACGCCGGGTTTGTCAAGGATGAAATCCACATTACCACCGGCCTGCAGCTGCTGCGCGACGTAGCCATCGACACCCATTTTGTGGCCCGCGGCCGCATCGTGCGCATGGCGCAGATTATTGCCACGAACCCGGGCTGCATCGGGCTGGGGCTGGAAGAAGACACGGCCGTGCTGGTAAGCAAAGGCAGCGAGCTGGAAGTGCTGGGCAACGGAATCGTGGTACTGCTCGACGGGCATAACTGCACCGGCAACACCATTTATGAGATTAAGCCCGGCGAAGTATTTTCTATACGCGACCTGCGCCTCCACCTGTTGTCCAAAGGGCAGTGCTTTACTCTGCCGGGCTTCAACGAACCTGAGTAGACGGGGCGCCCGTCAAAACCATTGCTTATCCGGCGCGCGCGCATGCCTGGTGCGCACGCCTAGCTTTCGAACGATTACCCGGCGCGGCAGAATTGATGTCCAGAACGATTATTGTCTCCAACCGCCTGCCCACCAAGGGGCAGCGCACCGAAGAAGGCCTTGCGTTTCAGCCCAGCGAAGGTGGCCTGGCCACGGGGCTGGGCTCCATCTACAAGGCCGAAGGCAACGTGTGGGTAGGCTGGCCAGGGCTGTCGGTGGATGAGCCCGCCGAACAGGAACAGGTGCGCGAGCAGCTGAAGGCCGACAGCATGGTGCCCGTGTTTCTGACAGAGGCCGAAATCCGGGACTTCTACGAGGGCTTCAGCAACTCCACGCTCTGGCCCACCTTCCACTACTTCTCGCAGTACGCCACCTACGAGCAGAGCCACTGGGAAGCCTACGTGGCCGTGAACGAGAAATTTTGCCAGGCCGTGCTGGCCCTGGCCGGGCCCGAAGATACCATCTGGGTGCACGACTACCAGCTGCTGCTACTGCCGGCCCTGCTGCGGCAGGCCCGGCCCGAGGCTACTATTGGCTTTTTTCTGCACATTCCCTTCCCTTCCTACGAGCTCATTCGCGTGCTGCCCTGGGGGGCCGAGTTGGTTGAGGGCATGCTGGGAGCCGATTTGATTGGCTTCCACACCTTCGACTACATGCACCACTTCCTGAGTGCGGTGTCGCACCTGCTCGGGCTGCCCAACCACAATGGGCAAGTGGAAACGGCTACCCGCACGATACTGGTCGATGCACTGCCCATGGGTATCGACTACCACCGCTACGCCGAGGCAGCCGCTTCGGCGGTGGCCCAGCGCCACGAGGCGGTTTACCGGGAGGCTTTGGGCGACGTGCAGGTGGTACTGAGCATCGACCGGCTCGACTACTCCAAGGGCATAGCCCAGCGGCTGCGGGCCTTCGAGCTGCTGCTGCAGCGCAACCCGGAGTGGCGTGAGCAAGTGAGCCTGCTGATGGTAGTAGTGCCTTCGCGTGACCAGGTGGCGCAGTACGCCGCTCTGAAAGAGGAAATCGACGAGTTGGTGGGCCGCATCAATGCCCAGTACCGCACCATTAGCTGGACGCCCATTCACTATTTCTACCGCTCCTTCCCCTTCGAGGAGCTGGCCGCCCTGTACCGGTTGGCGGAAGTGGCGCTGGTGACGCCCGTGCGCGACGGGATGAACCTGGTGGCCAAGGAGTTTATTGCCAGCCAAGCCGACCAGCGCGGGGTGCTGATCCTAAGTGAGCGGGCCGGGGCTGCGCAGGAGCTGGCCGACGCTCTGCTTATCAATCCCACGGATACCGGCCAGCTGGCTGAGGCCATGCGGGAAGCGCTGCAAATGCCTGCGGAAGAGCAGCAAATCCGGATGGCAGCCATGCAGGCGCTGGTGCGTCAGTACGACGTGTTTGCCTGGACCAGGCTCTTTCTGGACCGTTTGGCGTACAGCAAAATCAAGCAGCTGACCCTGGCTACCGACGAACTGGATGCCCACGCCGAGGCACGGTTGCACCAGGATTACCAAGCCGCTTCCCGGCGCCTGCTCCTGCTCGACTACGATGGCACGCTGGTACGCTTCCACCCAAATCCACAGTATGCCCGGCCCGATCAGGAGCTGCTGAAGCTTTTGAGTAACCTGGCTGCCGATGCCCGCAACCGCGTGGTCCTCATCAGTGGGCGCGACCAGGCCACGCTGGATAGCTGGCTGGGGCACTTGCCCATCGATTTTATTGCCGAGCACGGGGTGTGGCTGCGACGGGCTGGCGAAGACTGGCACCTGTTTCAGGAAGGGCTGCGGGCCGAGTGGAAGCGTGACATCCGGCCTATGCTGGAGCAGTACGTCAGCCGTACGCCCGGCTCCTATATCGAGGAAAAGGACTATTCGCTGGCGTGGCACTGGCGCCGCGCCGACGCCGGCCTGGGGGCCGTACGCGCCCGCGACCTGCTCAACCACCTCACCTTTATGACGTCCAGTACCGAGCTGCAGGTGCTGGAAGGCAACAGGGTGCTTGAAATTAAGCACGCGGGCATCAACAAGGGTACGGCGGCGGCCCAGTGGCTCAGCGCAGATTCGCAGCCATTTGTGCTGGCCCTGGGCGACGACCGGACCGACGAGGACACCTTTGCGGCCCTGCCGCCCGAGGCCTACACGCTGAAGGTAGGCCCCACCTCCCGCTCTCTAGCCCGCTACGCGGTGGCCGGAGTAGCAGATGTGCGCCGGTTGCTGAGCGGCCTGCTGTCGAAAGTGGTAGCGGACCAGCCTGCCTCTGCTTGCTTTCCGGGCTGAGTCGGCGGCAGCGGGCAGCCCTGTGGAAAATACGGACGCTTGTACAAAACCGGTATTTCCTCCCATAAAACCCGTATTTCCGGTGAGTCAGGAGCCCGGCAGGCTAACAGGCAGCGTAGGCAATAGCATGTTTCACATTGAAAATAGTCTTTTACCTATGCAAAATACTCCTTCACAGGTACCGCAGCCAGCGGCACCCATTGGGCCGGCTCATGAAGGACGCCGCGCCTTTCTCCGCTACACCGGTGCCGGTGCCGCGCTAACCGGCTTGTTGCTGGTCGGCTGCGATGATGATGACGACGAACCGGCTGACGCCTCCCTGCTGGATGTGGGCTCCGATGATACGGGCGTGCTGAACTACGCCTATGCGCTGGAACAGCTGGAAGCGGCTTTTTATGCCCGCATCAAAACCGGCAGCTACTACAAAGGCTTAGCCAGTACCAGCGCCGAAAAACAGATCTTGGATGATCTGGCTATGCACGAGCAGGCCCACGCCGACTTTTTTTAAAAAGCCTTGGGCAATAACGCCATCAAGGCCCTGGAGCCGGACTTCGACAGTATCAACTTTGACAGCCGGGAACAGGTGCTACTCAATGCCCAGACGTTTGAAGACCTGGGCGTGGCGGCGTACAACGGCGCCGGCCGCTACATTAAGACAGCAGCCAACCTGGTGCTGGCTGGTAAGATAGTTTCGGTGGAGGCCCGGCACGCGGCCCTCATCCGCGACCTGCGGCAGTACAACTCCTTTGTGGCCTCCGATGTAGTGGATGTGTTTACGCCCAGCGGGGATGCCTCCACCCCCGGCGCAGGCACCGGTACCGGCATGGAGCGCTCCAAAACGCCGGAGCAGGTCCTCAACGAGGCCAACAAGTTTCTGCGGCCCGGTTCCAAGCTCAGTGCCAGGAACCTGCGCTAAACGGCGGCCCCTATCATCTTTAACCCGACTTTCTTCATCATGGATTTACTGAAACTACTTGCCGACATCGAGCGGGTTGACCCCGAGGTGTATGAGCGGCTGGATCCGCGCCGCCGCATTTTTCGCCACTTCGGCACGGCCGGCAAAGCCGTAACGGCAGCTATGCTGCCCGGCCTGGTCAGTGGCCTTTTCCAACGGGCCTACGGGCAAACCAGCACGCTCCCGGCCGATATTACGGCGGTGCTGAACCTGGCTTTGAGCCTGGAGTACCTGGAGTTTTACTTCTACGATAGTGGCCTGAAAGCGCCCAACCTGATTCCGGGAACCGACCAGCCCGCCTTCGAGACGATTCGCAATGATGAGTCGGGCCACATCAAGGTGCTGCGCGAAACGCTCGGTAACGCCGCCATTCCCGACCCCGGCCGTGCTACCTTCGACTACAGCGGGGGCAAAGGCACCCAGCTGGGGCCGTTTGCTGCGGTTTTCGCCAATTATGCCCTGTTCCTGGGCGTTTCCCAGTCGTTCGTGGATACGGGCGTGCGGGCCTACAAAGGTGGGGCTCCTACCCTGATGCCTAACCCGGACGTGCTGCAGGCAGCCCTCAACATTCATTCCGTGGAGGCGCGCCATTCTTCACACGTGCGCACCGTGCGCCGGGGGGTAGCGGCCGGTGCCACAGCCACCACGGTGCCCGGCGACTTAAGCAACCTGAACGAGCAACCCAAAAGCTGGATTTCGGGCACCGATAACGGCGGCCCTTCGCCGGATACCAACCCGTCTACGGCCCTGGTCTACGGCCCGGGCAACCCGTCCACGGGCGGCCCTACGGATATCTTCTTCCCGGCAGAAAGCAACACAACCCAGGCCGGAGTGCCCATTGTAAGCAATACCACCGGCATGACCATTACCACCGCGGCCGCCTCCGAGGCGTTTGATGAGCCGCTGGACCCAGCCACGGTGAAGAGCATTGCCCGCCATTTTGTAGTGGCCACCAGCCCGCTGTTCACCTAAGCGCAACTGGCTCGTCTTCTGGACGCCGCATTGCTCTACAAGCCTGCCCGAACCTGCCTGCCCCGCAAATGGCAGCACGTTCGGGCAGGCTTTTTGCGTTCTATTCGGTGCGTCTTTTCTTGCTCTGTCCGCAGAAACACTTTGGCTGACGCACGTTTCCTCTTTATTACAATACGTACAGATGTAGTCGGGCCAAACTGGTAGGTATTGGGCAGCTAAACGGCTGAGCAGCCTAGCGACACTATTACTATATGGTAAGTCGCCAATTTCCCGCTATAAGCTTTTTCCAGCCTTGCCGAGCTATACGTAGGGGCTACGGCAGACTCAATGCCAGGGGGTTTATTGGGCTGTGCACAGGAGTTCAACCGCACCTTTTTTCCTCTCATCTGCCGAAATATGCGTAGATAGCTCCCTTAGCGGACGTGTATTTTCGCACTCCACCCTGCGCTGCCATGCCTGTTGATTTCTCGTTTCAGAACCCCGAACTGTTTCCATCCGGCCCGTTGCTTTCCGCGGTGCTCGACCTTGCGGCAAATGGTCTGGTGCTCTGCACACCCATCTGCAACGAGGCTGGCACGCTCGTAGATCTGACTTTAACCTACCTCAACCCGGCCGCCCAGCGCCTGCTGCAGCTGCCGGCTCAGCCAATAGCCACCTTCACGCAGCAGTTCCCAGCAAGCCCCACGGATGGAACCTGGGCATTTCTGCGCGACGCGTTTTCGGCCAGCAAGCCCGGCTCGTTTCACTTGCCTCAGGCCGTTATCAGCCAACAAACTTGTCTACGCCTCGCCGGGCAGTGGTTGGGCGGCGGCCTACTGCTCAGTTTTACGGCGGCGCCCGACGCAGCTGCGGAGCCTGCCAGTCTTCAGGCCGACGGCATTCAGCAGCTAGCGCGCTTCGATGCGGTGCTGGGCAGCCTGCAGGAGTTTGTGTACCTCCTCGACCTGGAAAGCCGTTTCCGCTACGTCAACAAGCCTTTGCTCGATTTGTGGGGGCTGACGCTGCAGCAGGCCGTTGGTAAAAGCTTCTCTGACCTGGAGTATCCGGCGCCGCTAGCCACGCTCCTGCAGGCCCAGATTCAGCAGGTAATTGCCACCCGGCAGGCCGTGACGGGGGAAACGCCCTACACCAGCTCTACCGGCCAAGCGGGCGAGTACGAATACATCTTTGTCCCACTATTTGGGGCCGATGGCGAAGTGGAGGCTGTGGGTGGCCGCGCCCAGCCCGTAACGGAGCGCCGCCAGGCTGAGGCAGCCCTGCGCGCCAGCGAAACCAGGTACCACACGCTTTTCAACTCCATCGATGAAGGCTTCTGTCTGATTGAGGTGCTGTTCAATGACCAGCAGCAGGCCATTGACTACCGCTTTGAGGAAGTGAACCGCGCGTTTGAGCTGCAGACCGGTTTGGTAGATGCCACCGGGCGCACCGTCGGGGAAATGGCCCCCCAGCTGGAGCAGCATTGGTTCGACATCTACGGGGGCGTGGCGCTGACAGGCCAGCCCCAGCGCTTTGAGCAGCGGGCCGAGCCCCTGCACCGCTGGTACGATGTGTATGCCTTTCGTGTGGGTGAGCCGGGCCAGCACCGGGTGGCCGTGCTGTTCAATGATATTTCGCAGCGCCGGCAGGCCGAAGAAGCATTGCGTAAAAGTGAGCAGCAGCAGGCTTTTCTGCTCCAGCTCAGCGACCAGCTGCGTCACCTGACCAACCCGGCCGATATTCAGTACCAGGCAGCTTGCGCTTTGGGCCAGTACCTGGGCGCCGGCCGCGTCGGCTATGCCGAGGACCAGGGCGACGACGCCCACATCGTTGTCACGCGCACTTACACCCGCAGCGGTGTGCCCGGCATTGAGGGCCGCTACCACTATGACGACTACGGGCCGGAGCTGCTGCGGACGCTCAAAGAGGGAAAAACTGTGGTTCGCCCCGATGTAGCCCACGACCCGTTGCTCACCGAAGCAGAAAAGGCGGCCCACGCGGCGCTGCACCTCGGAGCCACCGTCAACGTACCGCTGCTCAGGGAGGGTCGGCTGGTAGCCGTGCTGTTCATGCACGAACTGGAAGCCCACGCCTGGACCGACGACGAGCTAGCCTTGCTGGAAGAAACGGCTGAGCGCACCTGGGCCGCCGTAATGCATGCCCGCACCGCCGCCGCCCTGCGCGAATCGGAAGAGCGGTTCCGGATTATGGCCGACGCCGTGCCGCAGATTGTTTGGATAACGGACGCGGAGGGCCACACGGAGTTTTTCAACCGGCAGTGGAGCCGCTATACTGGTGTGGCCTACGAGCCGGGCACGGCCGCTATTGTGACCGACGAATTTGTGCACCCCGAGGATGCCCGGCGCACAATGCAGGCCTTCGAAGAAGCGCGGCAAAGCGGCACCGGCTTTCAGGTGGAGCACCGCATTCGGGCGGCCGATGGCACGTACAGCTGGTTCCTGGTGCGCGCCGAGCCGTTTCTCGACCCGATTAGCGGCCAGATAACCCGCTGGTTTGGCTCGTCCGTTGATATTCATGACCGGAAACAGGCCGAGGTAGCCCTGCGCCGCAGTGAAAAGCGCCTGCAAAGGGCTCTGTCCATCGCTACGGTGGGGGTGCTTTTCTTCGATCTGGAGGGCGGTATTCACGACAGCAACGCCGCCTTCGAGCGCATGAGCGGCTACAGCCGTGCCGAGCTGGCCAACGGGCACGCCTACCTGGACGCGCTGACGGCGCCCGAGTTTATTACGCCCACCCACCGGGCCCTGCAGGAGCTGCGCGCCGCCGGCGAGAGTACCCCCTTCGAGAAGCAGTACCTGCGCCCCGACGGCTCCCGCTGGTGGGGCCTCTCGGCCGGCAAGCGCCTCGATGAAACCGAATGCGTCAAGTTCGTGCTCGACATCACCGAGGCCAAACAGGCCGAAGAGGCGCTCCGACATTCGCAGCAGCAGCTCCAGCACTCCAACGAGCAGCTCACGCGTACGAACGTAGACCTGGACAACTTCATCTACACGGCTTCCCACGACCTGAAGTCGCCCATCACCAATATCGAAGGCCTGCTCTACGCCCTGCAGGCCCAGCTGCCGGCCGAGGTGCAGCAGACCTACGACGTGGTTCCGCTGCTGACGATGATGCAGGAGTCGGTGGCCCGCTTCCAGCGCACGATTGGCCATCTGAGCGACATCACCCGGCTGCAGCAGGAGCACGACGAGCCGCTGGTTACGGATGTGCTTCTGCAGCCCGTTATTGAGGATGTGTGCCACGACCTGCAGCCACTGCTTAACGCTACCGGTGCGCGCGTAATGCTAGACGTGGCCGCCTGCCCGCGCGTCGCATTTTCGCTCAAGAACCTGCGGAGCGTGGTGTATAACCTGCTCAGCAACGCGGTGAAGTACCGCCATCCGGACCGTTCACCCCACGTGCGCATCTACTGCCGGCCGGACCCGAGCAGTAAGTTTGTGGTGCTGAGCGTACAAGACAACGGGTTGGGTATCAAGGAAAGCCGCTACCCGGAGCTTTTTGCCATGTTCCGGCGCCTGCACAACCATGTGGAAGGCTCGGGCATCGGGCTCTACATGGTCAAGCGCATCGTCGAAAACGTAGGTGGTCATATTGAGGTGCACAGCCAGCTGGACGTCGGTACAACCTTCTCCGTGTATCTGCCCTACGCCCCCGAGCCCACCTCATAAGCTGCTTTGCCGCACTACCAGCGGCAGCTCTTCTTCGAGTACTTCGCCACCCATCAACAAGGCCTATTTTCAGCGCTCAGACACCCTGCTCCTGGCGGTTGACGAGTTGCTGCCCGGCTCCTTGGCCTTGAATATTGCCCGCATTTTCCAAGCGAGTATGCTGCCCGGCCGTCCTGCCATACTGTAAGCCTTTCAGCACGGGGCACAAAAAAGGCGAACCGCTATGGTTCGCCTTTTTTGTGTCAAGTGCCAGGCAGCTTAGGGCTGGGGCTGGCTCGGGATGTAGAACTCGAACTTGAATTCGACGCGGCGGTTTTTCGCCATTCCTGCGGCCGAGCCGTTGGCTGTCGCCGGCTTCGACTCGCCGAAGCCTTGCGTGACTACCCGGGCCGGGTCAATGTTCTTGCCGGTGAAGTAGCGCTTGGCCGATTCGGCGCGGCGCTCCGAGAGGCGCTGGTTGTACTCATCGGTACCGCGGCTGTCGGCGTGGCCCGAGATGCGTACGGCGTACTCGGGGTGGTCTTTCAGCACCTGTACCATCTTATCGAGCGTGCCGTAGGACGTGCGCTTGATAACGGTGCTGTTGGTTTCGAAGCGCACCGGCTGCTCGAGGCGGCGGATGCTCTGCGGAATTTCGGGGCAGCCCAGCGAGTCTACTTTGGTGCCGGCGGGCGTGTTGGGGCAGCGGTCTACATTGTCGGGAATACCGTCACCATCCTTGTCCAGGTTAAGGGGGCAACCCGTAGCGTCTACCTGGGTGCCGGCCGGGGTGTCGGGGCACTTATCATCCTGGTCGCGCACACCGTCGTTGTCGGCGTCGGGGCAGCCACGCAGCGCCGCTTTGCCGGCCTGGTCGGGGCAGTCGTCTTCGGAGTCGCGCACACCGTCGTTGTCGCGGTCGGGGCAGCCTTCCAAGGCTTTCGAGCCGGCCTCGGTGGGGCACTTATCCTGGTAGTCGGGCACCCCGTCCTTGTCACCGTCCAGCGGGCAGCCTTTTTCGTCCACGGCTACGCCGGCCGGGGTGTCGGGGCACTGGTCTTTACGGTCAGGCACGCCGTCGTTATCGGTATCCTTGGCTTTGCCGAAGGCAATGGTGATGCCGGCTGTGTGCTGCAGAAACCGGTCGTCCCACTTGTTCTCGTCGCGGGCCGGGTCGCCGTCGATGTTGGCATTCAGTGGAATGTGCTGACCCGTCTGTACGAAGAGGCCCACGGCTTCGGAAAGGCGGAAGTTGATACCGGCCGCCCCAAAGAGGTCGAAGTAGCTTTTGTCGCTGTCCGTATTCAGGCTAGCCCCGTCGCGGTTAATGGTGCCTTCACGGCTGGTGTAGGTCCAGCCGGGCGCGGCCAGCAGGTAGGGCTGAATCACGGCGTCTTCCTTCAGGGCCCATCCGTTGTTGAGCTTCAGCTTCAGGCCCAGGTTCACGTTCACCACGTTGGTGGCAAAGTTGCTGCCGTAGTACGGCCCACTCAGGGGGCTGGTCGTCTTCTTGAACTCCACGTAGTTACCGCTTAGCAGCACATCGAGGCCGGGCGAGAGGTAGCGGTTGATGGAGATGCCGGGGCCGTATTTGTTTTCGCCCCATTTCCAGAAATCCGAGCCAAAATTGCCTTTGTACTGAAAAGCGTTACCGGTAAGGCTAATGGCCGTTTTGCGGTCAGCCGTCTGAGCCGAGCCATCGGGCGCAGCTGCCAGCAAGGCAGCTCCAGACAGCAAAGCAGAAGCTAAAATCTTCCTCATTTTGAGAAGGTTAAGTGAAACATATGCGTGCGCAGCAGGCCACAGGAAAGAGCCTGAACACAGGTTTTTTACTAGCTGCCTATACTGACACCCGGGCATAAAGTTGTTGGAAAAGCCTCCAGAACGATTGAGCTACGCAGCAGCCAGCCCCTGCCTTTCCGGCTTCTTATTTGATAACCACTATATTAAGATCAGGCGGCGCCAGCGCTTTTTTTAGCAGCAGAGGCCCTACAGCACAAAAGCGCGGCCCGCCGGAGGCAGACCACGCTTTTGCAGTTGAAATGATGAGAGCAGTCGGCTAACGACGCTTAGGGGCGGCCTTTTTTGCGGGCGCTTTCTTCACCGGCGCTTTCTTCACTGGGGCCGCCTTCGCGGGTGCCGGCGGAATTTCCGGGGCCACACCATACTTGGTTTCGGCCGGGTTCGGGTCACCGGGCAGGTACACGTCGAACTCCACGCGGCGGTTTACGGCGCGGCCGGCTTCGGTGGCGTTGTCGGCAATGGGCTTGGACTCGCCGTAGCCGTGCGACACAATCCGGTCGGCGGAAATGCCTTTGCTGAGCATGTAGGTACGGGCCGAAGCCGCGCGTTCGTCGGACAGACGCAGGTTGTAGTTGTCGTCGCCCTTATTATCGGCGTGGGCCGAAATGCCGAGGCTATAGTCCGGGTAGTCGTTCAGGATCTGCACCAAGCCATCGAGCGTGGGGAAGGAAATGGGCTTGAGGGTAGCCTTGTTGAAGTCGAACTGAATGAACTTCGTGGCTTCCTGGAGCTTTTTCTTTTCTTCTACCTTCATCTCGGGGCAGCCTTTGTTGGAGGCGGGTCCGGGGCGGTTGGGGCAGCGGTCCTGGTAGTCGGGCACACCGTCGCCGTCCTTGTCGAGGGGGCAGCCATTAGCATCCACGGCTACGCCGGCGGGGGTATCGGGGCACTTGTCGCTGGCATCGGTCACGCCATCGTTATCGGCGTCGGGGCAGCCGCGCAGCTCGGCTTTGCCGGGCGTGTCGGGGCAGGCATCGTCGCCGTCGCGCACGCCGTCACCGTCGCGGTCGGGGCAGCCTTCGAGGGCGGCCAGGCCGGCTTCAGTGGGGCACTTATCCTGGTAATCGGGCACGCCGTCCTTGTCGCCATCCAGCGGGCAGCCGGTGGCATCCACGGCCACGCCCTGGGGCGTGTTGGGGCACTTATCCTTGCGGTCGGCCACGCCGTCGCCGTCGGCATCCTTCATCTTGCCGAAGGCTACCGTGAGGCCCACGGTATGCTCCAGAAACCGGTCGTCGAAGGCGTTATCGTCGCGGGTCGGGTCGCCGTCGATGTTGGCTTTCAGCGGAATGTGCTGGCCCGTCTGCACGAACAGGCCCACGCCGTCGGCCAGGCGGAAGTTGATACCAGCGGCCCCGAACACGTCGAAGTAGCTTTTGTCCTGGGCCAGATCGAGCGTCTGGCCGTTGCGGTTGAACGTGCCTTCGCGGCTGGTGTAGGTCCAGCCGGGCGCGGCCAGCAGATAGGGCTGAATAAACGCGTCTTCCTTGAATGCCCAGCCATTGTTGAGCTTCAGCTTGAACGCCAGGTTCACGTTCACGATGTTGGTGGCGAAGTTGCTGCCGTAGAAGGGCGCCCCCGCATCGGTGTTCTTCTTGATTTCCACGTAGCCGCCGCGCAAACCCAGGTCGAGGCCGGGCGAGAGGTAGCGGTTAAAGGAAATGCCGGGGCCGTAGTTGTTGGAACTCCAGTCCCAGAAATCGGAGCCATAGTTGCCCTTGTACTCATAGGCGCTGCCGAAGAGGCTGATGGCGGTTTTCTTGTCGGCGGTCTGGGCCTGGGCCGGTGGCGTAGCGGCCAGCGGCACCAGCCCTAACGCCAGGCAGGTAGTAAGCAGATGTTTCATGTACAGCAGATAAAGTGGTGGAAGAGCCCCACGCCCGGCCCGAGGGCCGCAGCTTTCGGGGGCTTGCAGCCTGCTATACCCTTCCGCTTCCGCGAAGGTTGTAGTGTACCGGGGTATGGTTGGATGAAATCCAGCCTTCTGAAGCTCCACCGTAGGCCACCGGCCATAAAAAAACCACGTCACCCGGCTGCAGCTGCCGGGTGACGTGGTATGGGAAAACGAGACGGCGCTTTAGCGGCCCGCCTGCATCAGCCGCTCAATGTCGTCGGCTTCCAGCGGGATATGCTTCATCAGGTCGTCGTTGCCGGTTTGGGTGATGAGAATGTCGTTTTCGAGGCGGATGCCCAGGCCTTCTTCCCGGATGTAGATGCCTGGCTCGCAGGTGTACACCATGCCCGGCTCAAACACGCGGTACTTGGCGCCCACGTCGTGCACATCGAGGCCGAGGTAGTGGCTGGTGCCGTGCATGAAGTACTTTTTGTAGAGCGGCGCGGCGGGGTCCTGGTTGCGCACGTCGCTTTCGTTGAGCAAATCCAGCTTGATGAGCTCCTGCTCCATGGTGCGGCCCACGGCGGCGTGGTAGTCCTCAATGTTGTTGCCGGCCACCAGCTGCGAGGTAGCAAACTTCATCACGCGCAGCACAGCCTCGTACACGGCCCGCTGGCGCTTGGTAAACTGGCCGTTGACGGGAATGGAGCGCGACAAATCGGCGGCGTAGTTGGCAAATTCGGCCCCGAAGTCCAGCAGCAGCACATCGCCGTCGCGGCACTCCCGGTCGTTGCTCACGTAGTGCAGGATGCAGGCATTGGCCCCCGAGGCAATGATGCTGCCGTAGGCCGGCCCGCGCGAGGCATTGCGCAGGAACTCGTGAAAGATTTCAGCTTCGATTTCGTACTCCATCACGCCCGGCTTCACAAAGCCCAGCAGGCGGCGGAAAGCCTTGTCGGTGATGTCGGCGGCGCGGCGCATCAGGCGGATTTCCTCCTCACTCTTGATGGCCCGCAGGTGGTGCAGAATGGGCGCCACGCGGCGGTACTGGTGCAGCGGGTAGGCTTCCTTGATCCACTTGATAAAACGGGCGTCGCGGGTTTCCACTTCCACTACTGAGCGAATGTGCTCGTTGGCGTTGAGGTACACGCTTTCGGCCTCGTTCATGAGCGCAGGCAGCACCGTCTTAAAGGAATCCAGCCACATGATGGTGCGCACGCCGGTTTGCTCGCGGGCCTGCTCCTTGGTGAGCTTATAGCCTTCCCACACCAGAATATGCTCCGAGGTTTCCTTTAGGAACAGGATTTCGCGGTACTGGGGCAGGGTGGCATTGGGGAAGATGACAAGGATGCTTTCCTCCTGGTCCACACCGGAAAGGTAGAACAGGTCGTTGTTCTGGCGGAAGGGCATGGTGCCATCGGCGTTGGTCGGCATCACGTCGTTCGAGTGGAAGATGGCCAGTGAGGCGGCCGGCAGCCGGGCGGTGAAGCGGCGGCGGTTTTCACTGAAAAGCTGCGGGTCGATGGAGCCGTAACGCATAGGAAGCAGGAAAAGAAAGTAAACGAAGCGCGGCCCGGGGGCGCGAGCCGCAAGTTAGGGGAATGACGCGCATCCGCGCCCGGTGTTGCGTACCTTTGTGGCCGCCTTCTGCGGTTTTTCTGCCCATGCCTGCTGCCCCTGTCCGCGCCGTTCTGCTGATTCAAACTGCCTTTATCGGCGACGTTATTCTGGCCACGGCTCTGCTGGAACGCCTCCACCGGACCCAGCCCGATACGCCCGTGGATTTTCTGGTTCGCAAGGGCAACGAAAGCCTGCTGCAGTCCCACCCGCACGTGCGCCGGGTGCTGGTGTGGGACAAAAAGCAGGACAAGTACCGGGGGCTCTGGCGCCTGCTGCGGCAGATCCGGCAGGCCCGCTACGGCCGGGTGGTCACACTGCAGCGGTTTGCTTCTACGGGTTTCCTCACGGCGTTGTCGGGCGCGCCCGAGCGGGTGGGCTTCGACAAAAACCCCTTTGCCTGGGGCTTCACCCGCGCCGCGCCCCACGTCATCGGCGACGGGCGCCACGAGGTAGCCCGCAACCTGGCGCTGCTGGAGAAGGAGGAATTTTCATCCATCAGTTCCTCATTAACCCGCCCCCGCCTCTACCCTACCCCAGCCGACGAAGCCGCGGCTGCTCAGGCCGCCGGCCGTGCCCAGGGCAGGCCATATATCTGCCTGGCGCCTACGTCGGTGTGGTTTACCAAGCAGTTTCCGGAGGAGCAATGGCTGAAGCTGCTGGCCGCGCTGCCCGCGCAGTACACGGTGTTTTTGCTGGGCGGCCCACCCGATACGGAGGCTTGCGCGCAGCTGCTGGCCCGCAGCCCGCGGCCCAACGTTATCAACCTCGCGGGCCAACTTTCCCTTGTGGCCTCGGCAGCGCTGATGCGCGGGGCCGTGCTCAACTACGTCAACGACTCGGCGCCCATGCATCTGTGCTCGGCGGTGGATGCGCCCACCTGCGCGGTGTACTGCTCCACGGTGCCGGCCTTCGGATTTGGGCCGCTTAGCTCGTTTGCGCGGGTGGTAGAGGTGCCGCACGCGCTGGAATGCCGCCCCTGCGGCCTGCACGGCTACCAGGCCTGCCCGCTCGGTCACTTCCGCTGTGCCCTCGACATTCAGACTACCCAACTGCTGGCCGTGCTGGCGGAGGCGGAAGCGGTGATTTAGTGAGTTAGTGAAATGGTGAGTTGGTGCTTATAAGCGTGTCATTGCGAGGCAGAGCCGAAGCAATCCGTCCTGAATAACGTGCCAAGCCCTGAAATGTGAAAAGCCCTTGGTATAGGTGCCGCCTTTGGGCTTGATGAAGAAAGAACGGGTCTGGTTTTGTATAGGACGGATTGCTTCGGCTCTGCCTCGCAATGACACGCTTATAAGCACCATTTCACCTCCGCTCCTGCGTACTTTTGTAGATTCCTGAAACCCAGAAAGCCGGCTGGCCGGTTATACTGGGCCGGGTCGGGGTTGGCCGCCAGCCGAATCCCCATGACCCTAAGACTCCAAGACCCCATCAAATGTCTGAATACGACCTGTACGAGCTGCCCAACGGCATCCGGGTTCTGCATAAACAAGTACTGCACACCAAAATTGCGCACTGCGGCTTTCTGCTCGACATCGGCTCCCGCGACGAAAAGCCGGCCCAGCAGGGCCTGGCCCACTTCTGGGAGCATATGGCCTTCAAAGGCACCGAGAAGCGCAAGAGCTTTCATATCCTGAACCGGCTCGAAACCGTGGGCGGGGAGTTGAACGCCTATACCACCAAGGAGAAAATCTGCTTTTACGCCTCTCTGCTCAGCACCCACTTCGAGCGGGCATTTGAGCTGCTGACGGACCTGACGTTTCACTCCGTATTCCCCGAAAAGGAAATCGAGAAGGAGCGCGGCGTGATTCTGGAGGAAATGGCCATGTACGTGGATGCCCCCGAGGACGCCATCATCGACGACTTCGACGCCGTGGTGTTTGGCAGCCATTCCCTGGGCCACAATATTCTGGGCACGCGGGAAAGCGTAAGTGGCTTCCAGCAGCCCGATTTCCGGCAGTTTCTGCAGGAAAACGTGCGCACCGACCGGCTCGTGTTCAGTTCCGTGAGCAACCTACCCTTCAAGGAAGTGAAGCGCCTGGCCGATAAGTACCTGGCCCCGCTGCCGGCCCGGCTGGGTGAGCGGCCCCGGGTGGCGTTTGCGGGCTACCAGCCGCTCTCCCGCACCGAGCACAAGCCCATTACCCAGGCTCACTGCCTGATTGGGGGCGCGGCCTACGCCATTGAGGACGAGCGGCGGATTCCGTTTTTCCTGCTCAACAACCTGCTGGGCGGCCCCGGCATGAACTCTCGCCTGAATCTGGCCGTGCGTGAGAAATACGGCCTGGTGTACACCATCGGCTCCACCTACTCGCCCTACACCGACACGGGACTGTTCGGCATCTACTTTGGCACGGAGAAAAAGCAGGTGAACCGCACCATATCCCTGGTGCAAAAGGAGCTGAAGCTGCTGCGCGACAAAACCCTGGGCACCTCCCAGCTGCACGTGGCCAAGGAGCAGCTGATGGGCCAGCTAGCCATGGCCGAGGAAAGCAACGGCGGCCTGATGCAGCTGCTGGCCAAAAGCACCCTTGACCTGGGCCGCGTGGAGCCCCTCACCGAAATCTTTGAGCGAATCAAGCGCATCACGGCCCCGGAGCTGCAGGGCATTGCCCAGGATCTGTTGCGCGAAGACAACCTGAGCGTGCTGCAGTACCTGCCGGAGTAGCGGTACTTTTCAGCTTTTCCAGCATCATATGACGAAGCAGCCGATTATCATTTTTGGAGAAATACCCGGGGTAGCACCCGGGTATGAATTCGAAAATCGGCTGGCGTTATGGGGGGCCGGCGTTCATCGACAAACCCAGGCCGGCATCAGCGCCCGGCGCGGCGTAGGTGCCGAATCTATTGTACTGTCGGGGGCCTATGAGGATGATGAGGACTATGGCAACGTCATTATCTACACGGGCAAAGGCAGCCGCAGCCAGGAAACCGGACAACAGGTGGCACACCAGGTTTTGGCGGGAGCCAACCTGGAGCTGGCCCGTAATCAATCTACCGGGCTGCCTGTCAGAGTCATTCGAAAGATAAAAGAGCCGGGCGCAACGTTTTACCGCTACAGCGGCCTCTACCGGGTAGCCAGCTTTTGGCGGGCGGTCGGCAAATCCGGTTTTGAGGTGTGGCGCTTTCGGCTGGAAGCACTGGCCCCGCTGCTAGTAGCAGAGGAAACAGCCGCCGCTGCCCCTACCTTATTTAATTCCGCCCAGGAACCAGCGGCGGCTTATGATTCGGCGCTGCGCCGCGAAACCACGGTCTTGCGAATCGTGCGGGATACGGCCGTTAGCCGCTTGGTTAAGGAGCTCCACGACTTTCGGTGCCAGGTCTGCGGCCTGCGGCTGGAAGGCCCGGTTGGCCCCTATGCTGAGGCGGCACATATTAAGCCCGTGGGCGTCCCGCACCACGGCCCCGATACTTTGAGCAATGTGTTGTGCCTATGCCCGAACCACCACGTTTTGTTTGACTTGGGCAGCTTTGCTATCAATGACGACTTTTCCCTGCTGGGGCTAGCTGGCCAGCTGCGCACCGTGGATACTCATAGGATAGACAGCCAGTTCCTGCAGTACCATCAAGCTCACTTATATCACTCCTCCCCTATCTGATCTTCGCTTAATGTACTCCGCCGACGACGCCCAGCTTTACGCCGACTGCCATACTTCCCCGGAAAGCCCGCTGCTGGCCCGCCTCAACCGCGAAACTCATGTGCAACTGCTGCACGCGCGCATGCTCTCGGGCCATGCGCAGGGGCGGCTGCTGAGTATGCTCAGCCACATGGTACGGCCGCGGCGGGTGCTGGAGCTGGGCACGTTCACGGGCTACTCGGCGCTGTGCCTGGCCGAAGGGCTGGCAGAAGGCGGCGAGCTGCACACCGTGGAGCAGAACCCCGAGCTGGAAAGCCGCATCCGGCGCTACGTAGCCGAAGCCGAAGCCGGGCTTTCTGAGCAGATTCACCTGCACATCGGCGACGCCCGCCAGATTCTGCCCGCGCTGACCGAAACCTGGGACCTGGTGTTTATTGATGCTGACAAAATCAACAACGACACCTACTATGAGCTGGTGCTGCCTCAGGTGCGCCCCGGCGGCTTCCTGCTCATCGACAACGTGCTGTGGGGCGGCAAGGTGCTGGACGATTACCCCGTGAAGCCCGCCGACAAAGACACCCACGCCGTGCGCGCCTTCAATGCCAAGGTGCAGGCCGATGCGCGGGTGGAAAACGTGCTGCTGCCCCTGCGCGACGGGCTGCTGCTGGTACGCAAGTGCTAACGCGTCTGTCTGAAAACTTGCCTTTTTTGGGCGCCGGTTTAAACGCCAAAGCAAAAGTTACGTCTATGGTCTCATGTGGCCTTGTCAAGACGTGATGCAAAAAGCTCTTTTCCTTAGTATTTTCCTTGTTTTCAGCTCTTTCACCAGCCTGTTGGCCCAGACCACCACGGTGCGCGGCCGCGTGCTGGACGGCAAAGACCAGTCGCCGCTGATTGGGGCCAACGTGGTGCTCACGCGCCAGCCCGGCGCCCAGAAGCTGGGCACGGCCGTAGATACCGAAGGTAACTTTGTGATTAGCGAGGTGCCCGCCGGCACTTACCAGCTTACCATTTCCTTTTTGGGCTACCAAAACGTGGAGCGCACGTTGGAAGTCACCGATGAGACCCTGGAGGTAGGCGCCGTGGCCCTACAGGCCGGAGGCGTGCAGCTGAAAGGGGTAGAAGTAACGGGCCGCGCCCCCGCCGCTATACAGAAGGGCGACACAGCCCAGTACGATTCCCGCGCCTTCAAAACCAACCCCGACGCCAACGCCCAGGACCTGATTACCAAGATGCCCGGTGTGACGGTAGATGCCAACGGCAAGGTGCAGGCCCAGGGCGAGCAGGTGCAGCGCGTGCTGGTGGATGGCAAGGAGTTTTTTGGCAACGACCCCGACGCCGTGCTCCGAAACATTCCGGCCGAGGTGATTGACAAGATTCAGGTGTATGACCGCGCCTCCGACCAAAGCCAGTTCACAGGCTTCGACGACGGCAACCAGCAGAAAACCATCAACATCATCACCAAGCCTTCCTTCCGCAACGGGCAGTTTGGGCGCGTGGTGGCCGGCTACGGTCCTGATAAGGATGGCGGCAAGTACCGCATCAACGGCAACATCAATTCCTTTAAAGACAAGCGGCGGATTTCGGTGCTGGCCTTGTCCAACAACGTCAACGAGCAGAACTTCGGCACCGAGGATTTGCTGGGTGTGGTGGGCAACTCGCGCCAGGGCGGCGGTGGGCGCGGCGGCCGCGGTGGCGGACCGGGCGGAAACCAGGGCGGTGGCGGCGGCGGCAACAACTCCGGCGACTTCCTGGTAAACCAGAACAACGGTATTTCGCGCACCCACGCGCTGGGCATCAACTACTCCAACTCCTTCGGCGCCAAAACCGAGGTGCAGGGCAGCTACTTCTTCAACCTTTCCAACAACAACCTGCTCAGCACCACGGCCCGCAGCTACACCGCCGACGAGCTGCGCTACAACGAGGACTCGCGCGGGAGCAGCCGCAACATCAACAACCGCTTCAACCTGCGCCTGGAGCACAAGTTCGACTCGCTGAACTCCCTGCTCTGGCGGCCCACGCTCTCGGTGCAGCGCAACACCAGCAACAGCACGCTGGAAGGGCTGCTGTTCAAGGATTTTGCCGAAGCCAGCGCTTCTGACAGTACCCAGAGCACCAACAACAGCGCCTACCGCTCGGCCCAGACGGGTATCAACTTCGCCAATTCCCTGCTCTACCGGCACCGCTTCCTGAAGCGCGGGCGCACCTTTTCTCTGGGCCTGAACGTGGGCTACAACCGCCGCAACGGCAGCAACTACCTCACCAGCCGCAGCGCCGACTTTACCTCCGATCCGGTGGCGGAAAGCCTGACCGACCAGTACTCGCGCCTGGATCAGACGGGCTGGAGCTGGCGCGCCGATGCGAACTATACCGAGCCGCTCAACCAGTTCAGCCAGCTGCAGTTCAGCTACAATGCCTCCTATGCCCCCAACGATTCCGACAAGCGCACCTACAACTTCGATACCAACACAGGCCGTTATACCGCCTTCAACGACAGCCTGAGCAACGTTTTCACCAGCCGCTACCTTACCCAGAGCGGGGGCCTGAGCTACCGCTTCAACAACAAGGAATTTCAGTGGAGTGTGGGCGCCGACGTGCAGTATGCCTCCCTGCGCAACCAGCAGGACTTCCCGCGGGACACCCGCATCAGCCGCGACTTTCTGAACGTGCTGCCCAACGCCATGCTGCGCTACAACTTCTCGAAGCAGCAGAACCTGCGCCTGACCTACCGCATGCGTACCAGCAACCCCAGCATCAGCCAGCTGCAGGAAGTGGTAAACAACTCCAATCCGCTGCAGATTACCATCGGCAATGCGGCCCTGGAGCAGGAGTTTCAGCACAACGTGTTCGTGCGCTACTCGGCGGCCCAGCCCGAAAACTCCCGCTCGTTTTTCGCGCTCCTAGGCGGCTCCTATACCGATAACTACATCACCAACGCCACGCGCATCGTGCGGGAGCCTACCAGCATCGGAGGCGTGGTGGTGCCGGCCGGGGGCCAGATCACCCAGCCCATCAACCTCAACCAGCAATATTCTCTTCGCTCGGCCCTCACTTATGGCATGCCCATCACGGTGCTGAAGTCGAACCTAAACCTGAACGCTTCGGCCACCTACCAGCAAACGCCCGGGTTCGTAAACGACCAGTTGAACTACAACCGCACGCCGGCCTTTGGCTTTGGGGCCGCCCTCAGCAGCAACATCAGCCCGGAGCTGGACTTCACACTGTCCTCGAACTCCACCCAAACGTACGTGCGCAACTCCCTGGGCACCCAGGTAAACAGCCGCTACTTCCGCCAGAACACCACGCTGCGCTTTAGCTGGATTATCACCAAGGGCATCACGCTCAAGTCGGACGTGAACCACGTGTCGTACTCGGGCCTCTCGGCGGGCTACAACCAGAACTTTGTGCTCTGGAACGCCAGCCTGGGCAAGAAGCTGTTTGCCAAGCAGCAGGGCGAGCTGCAGGTGTACGCTTTCGACTTGCTGGGCCAGAACAACAGCATCCAGCGCAACATTCTGCCGGCCTATACTGAGGACGTGCGCACCAACATTCTGCAGCGCTACCTGATGCTGGCCTTCACTTACAACCTGCGCGCCTTCGGCCCGGCCGGCAGCCGCGACGACGCTCCGGATACCGGCCGGCCGCAGCGCGGCAACCGGCCTGATGGTCCCGGCGGCGTTCCAGGTGGTGGCGCCGGCGGCGTGGGTGGTCCGCCGCCCGGTGGTGGCCCGCGGTAATCCAATTTCCTGGCTCTCAGAACGCCCCTGCGCCGGCCCGTTGGCTGATGCAGGGGCGTTTTTTTCCTGTTTCGAACTGAAGCCCCCGGAATTTTTCCCCTACTTTGTAAGCTAAGAGGCGCGGCGGCCCGTCGGCCAGGGCCTTGTTTGAGCTGCTCACGTATGAAACGACTAGTACTTTTCCTGCTTTGCGTGCTGCCGTTGGTAGCCGGCGCGCAGAGTGTTTCGGTGCCCGCCGAGCTGGCTTTTGCCGGCCTGAAGCTGCGCCTTACCCCCGGTGGCCGCACGGCGCTGCAGCAGAAAGTAGACGCGCTGCGTCGCCATAATGCTTCCTTCCAGGCCCGCGTAGCACTGGCCGATGCCTACTTCCCTATCATCGACCGGGTGCTACAGGAGAAAGGCGTGCCGCTGGATTTCCACTTCCTGGCCATTCAGGAAAGCGGCCTGCAGGGCGACGCGCAGAGCATTCACGATGCCGTGGGCTACTGGCAGTTCAAGCGCGAATCGGCCCAGGACTATGGTCTGGTGATGAACGACGTGGTAGATGAGCGGAAGCACATTACGGCCTCTACCCGGGCGGCCGCGCAGTACCTCACGCGCAGCAACCAGCAGTACCGCAACTGGCTTAGTGCCCTGCTCACCTACAACCTGGGCGCTACCGGCGCCAAACCCTACACCCTGCCCACCGATGTCGGCGCTACCCGCATGGATATTTCGGAGCAGACGCACCCGTACATTCTCACGTTTCTGGCTCACAAGGTAGCCTACGAGCCCGCCTGCGGCCTCAACCCCAAGCCGGCACTGCTGCTCCAGGAGTTTCCGGCGGCGCCCGGTCAGTCGTTAGCGGCGGTGGCGGCCACGCTGCACGCCAGCCCCGAGGAAGTGGCCCGCCACAACCGCTGGCTGCTGGCCGGCACCGCCGTACCCACTGACCGCGCCTACACCCTGGTAGTACCCATCACCGACCCGCTGCAGCTCACGGCCCTAGCCGGCCAGCAGAAAGAAGCCGCTACGGCCCTGGTGCATGCTCCCAAACCTGACCCTGAAAACGTGGAGTTTGTGCGCGTGAACGGCCTGCGCGCCTTAGTAGCTTTGCCCGGCGACACCAAGGAAACCCTGGCCAAGCGCGCCAACCTGAAAGTGCGCCGCTTGATGCAGTACAACGACCTGTTCGCCTTCGACAACATCGTACCCGGTCAGGCCTACTTCGTGCAGAGAAAGCGCGACAAGGCCGATGTGGAGTACCACGTAGCCCAGGCGGGTGAAAGTGTGGCCACGGTGTCGCAGAAATATGGGGTGCGCGCCAAGGCCATCTGGCACAAAAACCGCATGGCCCGCAACGAGGAACTCAAGTCAGGCCGACTGCTATGGCTCCAGCACACCCGTCCCCGGGAAGTAGCCGTGGAATATCTACCCGTAAACAACCCCGCCGCGCTGGCCGCCTTCGAGCGTCCCCACGGTGCTGCTACCCCGGTGCCCAAGCCAGCCGCTGCTAAACCCGCTCCGGCTGCCAAGCCCGCGCCGAGCCGGCCCGCGGAAGCCGATGTATATGCCGGGCGCACGGCCGCCGGCCAGCGCATCCTCGACGACAATGAAAATGCCGAAGAAGAAGACAGCGTAAAGCGCAAAGGCCTGGGTCGTTTGCTGAAAAAGCCTGCTGCCCGCCCTGCGTCGGCCTCTACCGAAACTCCGCCCACCGCAGCCCAGCCGGAGCCGGCCGCCACTGAGGCTGCCCCGGTAGCAGCCGCTACCTCTGCTCCGACCACTCCGGCAAAAGCGGTATACACCGGGCGCCCGGCCGCGCAGCCCGCTTCCACGCCCGTGGCCGACGAGCCCCGGCAGCCCGCCTCCGAGCCAACCGTGGCTCAGGCGCCGGCCACCGCTTCTCCGGCTGCTCCGGCAACTGCAGCAGCCTCGCCTGTAGCCGCCGCGCCAACGAAACCAACTACCCCAGCTTCCAGCCCCGTTACAGCGGCTCCGGTGCAAACAACGCCGACACAAATACCATCGGCACCCGCACCAACGGCCGCAGTTCCGGCCTCAACGGCGTCCGCACCCGTTGCCACTGCTGCCTCGGCCACTTCCGCTGTACCAGCAACGGCAGTAGAGCCGATTCCGGCCAACGGCCTGCATGTGGTGCAGCCCAAGGAAACTTTGTATGGGGTGGCCCGCCGCTACAACCTACGCCCCGCCGACCTTATTGCCTGGAACGCTCTGCCTGCCAGCCCGGCCCTGCGCATTGGGCAGTCGTTGCGGGTGACGGCGCCGGCAGAAGTTGCTCCAGCTGCCGCAGCTGCCGAAGCGGCTGCTACCCCGGAAGCCGAGCCCATCAAGCACACGGTAGCGGCCAAGGAGTCGATGTACAGCATTGCCCGCAAGTACGGCGTGACAGTACAGCAGCTCCAGGAATGGAACAATAAAGCCGACGCCAGCCTGAAGCTGGGGGAAGTCCTGCTCATCAAAGCCGCCAAGTAATTTCTGTTTTCTCAGCCCAAGCTGCCTTTCCGTCTTTATAATGCGTTATTTCTTTCTTACTGCCTGCCTGACCTTGAGTGCGGCGCTGACCGCTCAGGCTCAACAGTTGCCCGAAACTCCTGCCCCGGCCCCGCTGTCGGAAGACTCGGTGAAGGCTATGTCGGGCATCGTGCAGCGCGGCGTGCGGCAGCTGCACGACATCTACTACGAGCCCAGCGACGCCCAGGCGGTGAAGCGCATTGAAGCGGCTTTGCAGGAAATTCCGGCGCTCAATCAGCGGCTGAAGAGCTATACTACCAGCCTGCCCCGCGAACAGCAGCTGCAGCTGGCTCAGCGGCTGCGCCAGCAGCCCTGGCAGGTGGAGTTGCAAACTCTGCTGCGCAGCCCGCAGTTTCAGGGTTTCAATGCCCGCGCCGCCAAAAACCCGGCGCTGAAGTCGGCCGCCGACCGGCTGCAGACGGCCGGCTTCATCGGGGCCCCGAAGCCGGCTGCCCCTGCCGCGCCAGCTGTTGCGGCAGCCAGCCCGGTTCCGGCACCAGCTGCCGCTCCCACGCGCCCGGCAGCTGCTCCTGCGGCTCCCTCCCCTGCTCCGCACCCGGCTACGGGGCCAGCCGCTTCTGCTGCGCCCGCGGCGACTACCGTAGCGCCCAAGGCTGCGACTTCCCTGAAAAAACACACCGTTCAGAAAGGGGAAACGCTGTTTAGCATTGCCAGGCAATACGGCGTGAAGGCCGCCCAGCTGCAAGCTTGGAACGCCAAGTCGGATGATGGTGTAAAAATCGGGGAAGTGCTGACCGTGGAGGCCGCCCGCTAACCTAACTTCCGGCGAAAAGTAAAAAAGCAGCCCTGCGTGGCTGCTTTTTTGTTTGAGCTTACCCCAGAACGTGCGCACTGGCTTTCCCGTATCTTTTGCAACTGGCGGCCAGGTGAGTTGTCGGGCCTTACACGGAGGTTTATTATGATTCTGACCACGGGGCAGCCGTTCTGGCTAACCGAACGGGGGCTGGTGCGCTATCCGGTGCTGGCACAAGACGAGCAGTGTGATGCAGTGATAGTGGGTGGGGGCATCAGTGGTGTCATGCTGGGCTACTACCTCACGCAGGCCGGTTTGCGGGCGGTATTGCTGGAAGAGCGGTACGTAGGCGGCGGTAGCACATCGGCCAGCACGGCTATGCTCCAGTACGAACTGGATGAAAACCTGGTAGACCTGCGCAAAAAAGTCGGCATTCCGCGGGCCAACGAAGCTTACCTGGCCAACCTCTACGGGGTACATGGCGTGGCCCGCCTGTGCCAGCAGGAGCTGCCTCAGGACTGTAGCCTGCGCTACTGCCACAGTCTCTACCTGGCCAGCAGCGCCTCGGATGTGGCATCTCTGGAAGAGGAAGGAGATGCTCGCCGCGGCATTGGCATCGAAGCCGAATTTCTGGGTGAAGCCGAGCTGTTGCGCCGCTTTCAACTGAAAAGCCCGGCGGCGCTGTATTCCGCCGACACAGCCGAGGTGAACCCCTACGAGCTGACGCACACGCTGCTCAATCAAGCACAGGCGGCAGGCCTGCGGGTGTATGAGCGTACCGCGGCTCAACGCTATGAGGTCAGCCCCGACGGCCAGCGCGTGACGGTACACACTGCCGGCGGGCATACTGTGCAGGCCGGGCACGTGGTCGTCTGTACCGGGTTTGCGGCGGCCGATCTGGTGCCGAAGGATATTGTCAACCTGCATTCCACTTATGTAGTACTCAGCCAGCCCGGTCAGGCCGACGCTCTGCCTACCGGTGACGCCCAGCTCTGGGAAACCGCCCGACCCTACCTCTACACCCGGCGCACCCCCGATGGCCGCATTATGGTAGGCGGCCGCGACGAAGTTATCAAGCAGCCTACGTTCCAGAACGCTATGCTGGAAACCAAAGCCGATAAGCTGGAAAAGCAGTTCCGGGAGCTGTTCGCCCAGCCCATTGCCTTTACCCGCGACTTCGTGTGGGCCGGCGTGTACGGCGAAACCGCCGACAGCCTGCCTTACATCGGTCAGCACCCGGACTTTCCCCGGGCCTGGTTTGCCCTGGGCTACGGCGGCAATGGCACCACCTACAGTCTGCTGGCCGCCGAGATTATCCGGGATGCCCTCACCGGCCGGCAGCACCGCTACGCGGGCACGTTTGGGTTTGAAGGCCGGTAAAACTCAGGGCCAGAAGCTCGGCTTCACGTTGGTTCCTCGCTTGCGGCAATCCACGCATTCAGGATAAGACATCAGATAACTTGGTCTGTAATAGCCTACAGGCGGGTTCAGGAGTTCCACAATAGGAATTGCTCCGCCGCGTTTAAAATAATCCATGATTTCCTGCACTGAATGAGATGCGGGAGTTGTGAAGGGGGTTGGAAGCACCCAACTGTCACAGGACTCATAGCCAGTCAGCGGGTTCCAGCTATCAGGAATCTGCTGGCGGCTGATGAACAGGCGCTGCTCCGACATTGACTGGGACCCGACAAAGCCAAGCACTGGCTCGCTGGGGTCGGCTATATTATGCACGTTGCCCGTAAGCTGAGTTGGTAAGGGGTCGAACAGGGTTCCTATATTTTCCGTGTTTTTGCGCAACTCTTCCCAATAGGCGTACTCTTCGGGCGTGAGGGCATATTGCTTGACCAGGATGCTGTACTTGAAGCGTAGCTTAGGCGAGCTTTGGGGCAGTAGCCTCAACGGCTGCAATATGACATTCTGCGCCAGTTTCATGGTGTTACCCAGTTGAATAGTTGTAGGCACTTCACTGCCCCAGCAGTTATAAATATTGTTTCTACGGTACACAAGTCCCTCTTTTGTATACTCTAGCTCTGAGCGAAAAGCCGAGGTAAACTCCCATGTTTCGTCAAAGGTCCAGCGATAGTGCCGGTTCAGGTTCGAGTCGTCGTGGGTGTTCACGTACACCTGCAGCCCGTCGGATTTAGTGCGCCACGAGAGCGAGTCAATCGGGGGCGTGACCTTCACGCTGGTATAGTCGGACACGTACTCCCGCTGGCCGGCCGTGGTGAAGTGCAGGCGCACCTGGCGGCCGGCCGGCAGCGTCAGGGCGGCGGAGGTATACGTGCCAGGCTGGCTTTCCGTGAGCGGGTACTGCGCCCCATCGGCCTCCTCAATGAAGACCCGGGCCCGGGCCTCGACGGGGGCAGCGGCGGTGGTTTGCAGGTTCACGGCCCGCGAGAGGCGAATGGTGCTTACTCCCACGCTGTTGATGTAGCCGTCAACCACCAGCAGGCTGGCCTCGCCAGGGGCTACCTCCGGCAGATAAGACTCCACGCAGCCCGCCACCAAACCGAGCAACACCAACAGGCAATAGGTAAGCAGGCTCTTCATCTAAGCAATATAATGCCGGCAGGCAGGAACGCGGAGAACGGACGCAGGCGGGCGCCTTCTCTACGGCCAGAACGTGGGTTTTTCCGTTACGCCCCGCTTGCGGCAGTCCACGCACTCAGCCGAAGAGTACAGGTAGAAAGACTTTGGCCCACTTGAAGTGGGAAGTTCAAATACATCTACCGGAATGGAAAAACCGGGGCTAAAGAACCCTTGAATCTCCGGGAGTTCGGGCCAGTCACTGGGTGGGTCGTTTGGCCGGGGAATTGTATCGAGAATGCAGGTTTCGTAGCCGTTTGCACGGGGCCAGGTATCAGGCAATTCTTTACGGTCGATAAACAGTCGTTTCTCAGCTACCGAGTGGGCACCCACAAAGCCAATAACCACTTCCTCTTTGTCCGATATACACTGCACGTTGCCGGTGAGTTGGCTAGGCAGCGGGTCATATAAAGAGCCGATGTTCTGGGAATTCTTACGCAGAATATCCAGGTAATTGTATTCCTCCCGGCTCAGGGCAGACTGCTTCACCAGAATACTGTATTTAAGCTGCAGCTTGGGCGTATTTCTGGGCAATAGCGTAATAGGTGCTTCCGATACCACGTTTTGCGCCAGCTTCTCCGTAGTACCAAGCCGAATACTGGTCGAGGCTTCGTTGCCCCAGCAGTGGCTTATATTATTGGTGCGCTCCTGTATTTTTCCGTTTTTGTATTCCAGCTTAGAAACAAAGGCAGAGTTGAACTCCCAGGTTTCCACGTATTCCCACTGATAGAATTTAAGGTTGTCCGTTTCATCCTGGGCGTTTACGGCAATCTGCAAACCTTCTGCCGTGGCCTTCCACGTAACTGATTCAATAGCCGGGGTGATTATTGCCTGGGTAAACTCGGAGACATATTCTTTTTGAGCGGCCGTGGTTAAGTGCAGGCGCACCCGGCTCGTATTGCCCAGTGACAATGCGGCCGAAGTATAGGTACCCGCGGGCCCTTCGGTCAAAGGGTACTGCTGCCCGCCTTCCTCTTCTATGTATACGCGCGCCTTACTTTCTACCAGCATATTGCCAACCTTATCCAGGGCAACAGCGCGCGACAACCGGATAGTCGTTACTCCCTGAGTATTGATGCTGCCATCAACCACCAGAAAGTTAATAGCTGCGGGGGTTAGGGCTGGTTCAAATGTTTCTATGCAGCTACTTAAAAGCCATAGGATACAAAGGGCCGCCATTCGCCCTGCCACAAGCACCTTACAATTCATAGTATGTATTGAACCCGTTTGTCTGCTACCTTATCCGTTTTCTGCGGGAAGCATTGCTCCCCCGTTAGCCTCGTCTGTACGGATACTCCATTGGGGCGCTACGCTTTTTATATGGTCGCCGGGTTCTGGTACTAAAGGTACCTATTCGGCCCGGTTGGTTGCATACCCAGAGTCATTTGCCGCCTATTAGGGCCAGAATGCCGGCTTCACGTTCACGCCCCGCTCCCGGCAATCGATGCATTCGGCGGTGGAGTAGTAGATGCCGGAGTCGCCTTTGGCAATTGCCACATACTTGGCATCGGCGAAAAGAGACGAGGACAACGTTGTATATAGCCCGCATGCTTCGTAGCCGGTGACCACCGGCCAGGTTGGCGGCAACTCGGCGCGGTCGATAAAAATACGCTGTTCGGTCACTGACTGGGCTCCGATAAAACCCAGCACCGGCTCCGTAGGGTCGGCTACATTATGCACATTGCCCGTGAGTTGGGTGGGCAGCGGATCAAAGAGGGAACCAATGTTTTCCGTGTTTTTGCGCAGCTCCTCCCAGTATTGGTACTCCTCCGGCGTGAGAGCATACTGCTTCACTTGAATACTGTACTTGATCGGCAGCTTAGGCGAATCATCAAACAGCTCCGTGATTTGCACTGACGCCACATTTTGGCTCAGGTTCAACGTGTTGCCCAGCAAAATAGTCGAGGGTGCTTCCGAGCCCCAGCAATGCTCGATATCCTCCGTGCGGTCGACCAGTTTTTCGTTTCGATACTCCAGATACGAGCGGTAGCGGGAGCGAAATTCCCAGGTTTCCTGGTAGCTCCAGCGGTAATGACGAGCGGCCTCCAGGTCATCATGTGCCGTTGATACGATGCGCAGCCGGTTTCCATCAATTTTCCAGGACAGCGAGTCTATGGCCGGCGTAACAAGTACCGACGTGTAGTCGGAAGCATATTCCCGCTGCTTGGCCGTAAGCACATGCAGGCGTACGCGCTGGCCCGCCGTCAGCATCAACGGGGCCGAGGTATAGGTTCCGGCCGTTCCTTCCGTGAGTTGGTAGCGCCGTCCGCCCTCTTCTTCGATGTACAGGCTGGCCCGGGCCTCAGCCGGCGGCGCGGCTTTGGTGCTCAGGCTGCTGGTACGCCCCAGTTTAATGGTAGTTACCCCCGGGTGTTGATGAACCCATCCACTACCAGCAGGTTGCTGTCGTTGCCTTCAACTGCCGGCTCATATGATTCAACACACCCGGTTAATAGCCATATAAGGCTATATAGCAACCATTTATTCGCCATTTTCCCTACAAATACCACGTTTCTATTATAGAACAAATTTCTTTAACGAGTAAATATAAGCTGGCCCGGGCTCTTGGCCTGAATCATGTTTGCTGCGTTGCCCTAGCTAGTTCAGAATTGGTGCCCGAATTGGTCGCAGCCGGGCTGTCTGCCTTTCCGCGTCTTATCTGATACGCAAAAACCACTTTCCGCGCAACCTTTCCCGCCCGCTGATTCGTGGGTAACTTTACTCTTAATAAATGTTGAATTGAGAATTGTGAATGCTGAATTATCGGCCTTCACAATTCCTAATTCAACATTCAGAATTCATAAATTCCCCGAAGGATGCCCGTATTCTCGCACCTGCACTGCCATACTCAATATTCCCTGCTCGATGGCCAGGCCAGCATCGGAGCCCTGATGAAAAAGGCCCAGGCCGACGGCATGCCCGCCGTAGCCCTCACCGACCACGGCAACATGTTCGGGGCCTTCAACTTCGTGGCTGAGGCCAATAAGTACAACGTGAAGCCCATTGTGGGCTGCGAGTTCTATATGGTGGAAGACCGGCACAAGAAGAGCTTCAGCCGGGAAAAAGGGGAGCGAGACGTACGCCACCACCAGCTCTTGCTGGCCAAAGACCAGGCCGGCTACCAAAACCTGGCCAAGCTCTGCTCCATGAGCTTCATCGAGGGGGTGTACAGCAAGTACCCGCGTATCGACAAGGAGTTGCTGCTGCAGTACCACGAAGGGCTGATTGCCACTTCCTGCTGCATCGGGGCCGAAATTCCGCAGGCCCTGCTCTGGAAAACCGAGGAAGAAGCCGAAAAGCAGCTCAAGTGGTGGCTCGACGTGTTCGGCGACGATTACTACATTGAAATCCAGCGCCACGGCATCGAGAACATCGACAACACCGGCAAAAGCCAGGAAGATCTGAATCAGACGCTGCTCAAGTGGGCGCAGAAGTATAACGTCAAGGTTATCTGCACCAATGACTCGCACTACGTTAACCAGGAGGATTTCGCGCCCCACGATATTCTGCTCTGCGTGAACACCGGCGAGGAGCACAGCATCCCGGTCGGTGACTTCCAGACCAAGTACTTCCGGCTGATGTCGCAGGACAAGAAGGTGCTCTACGACCACCTCGACAACCTGCGCCCCCTGGCGGCTTCCGACGACCAGGTGCGCCGCCAGCTCATGCGCATCGACGAGGAGTTCCAGATGCCCAAGCCCCGCTCCCGCTTCGGCTTCCCCAACGACCAGTTCTACTTCAAGAGTCAGGAGGAAATGAACCGGCTGTTCCGGGACGTGCCCGAAAGTGTGGACAACACAAACGAAATCGTGGATAAAATCACGCCGCCCAAGCTGCAGCGTGATATTCTGCTCCCCAACTTTCCGCTGCCGCCCGAGCACCCCACCGCCGACGCCTTCCTGCGCCACCTCACCTTCAAGGGTGCCTTCGAAGGACCCAAGCCGCGCTACTCGGTGCGCACGCCCGAAATCGAGGAGCGCCTCGACTACGAGCTACGCGTGATTGAGACGATGGGCTTTGCCGGCTACTTCCTTATCACGCAGGACTTCATCAACCACGGCCGCAACATTGGGGTAGCCGTGGGGCCGGGCCGGGGCTCGGCGGCAGGTTCGGCCGTGGCCTACTGCATCGGCATCACCAACATCGACCCGATTAAGTACTCTCTGCTGTTCGAGCGTTTTCTCAACCCGGAGCGCGTATCCATGCCCGATATCGACATTGACTTTGACGACGTGAACCGCCAGAAAGTCATTGACTACGTGGTGGATAAGTACGGCAAAACCCAGGTGGCCCAAATTATCACCTTCGGCACCATGGCCGCCAAAAGCAGCATCAAGGACGTGGCCCGGGCTATGGACCTGCCGCTGCCCCAGGCCAACGACCTGGTGAAGATGGTACCCGACCAGGTGGGTACTACGCTCACCAAGGCCTTTGCCGAAAACCAGGAGCTGGACATGATCCGGCGCGACGAAGCGCCCGATAACCTGCGCGGTCAGATTCTGCGCCTGGCTACCCAGCTCGAAGGCTCGGTACGTAACACCGGCATCCACGCCGCCGGCGTCATCATTGCCCCCGACGACATTACCAAGTACATTCCCGTCTCCACGTCCAAGGACTCGGACCTTTTGGTGACGCAGTTCGACGGCAAGGTGATTGAGAGTGCCGGCATGCTCAAGATGGACTTCCTGGGGCTGAAAACCCTGACTATCATCGTGGACGCCATCAACCTGATTGAGCAGAACCACGGCGTCAAAATCGACATCGACGAAATTCCGATTGACGACCAGAAAACCTACGAGCTCTACCAGCGCGGCGACACCATCGGTACGTTCCAGTTCGAGTCGGAAGGCATGCGCATGTACCTCAAGGACCTCAAGCCCACCAACATCGAGGACTTGATTGCCATGAACGCCCTGTACCGGCCCGGCCCAATGCAGTTCATCCCGAACTTCATCAACCGCAAGCACGGCCGCGAGGCAGTCGATTACCCCCACGAGCTGCTGGAACCCATCCTGAACTACTCCCAGGGCATCATGGTGTACCAGGAGCAGATCATGCAGACGGCCCAGATTCTGGCGGGCTACTCCTTGGGCGGCGCCGATTTGCTGCGCCGCGCCATGGGTAAGAAGGACATGAAGAAGATGGCGCTGGAGCGGGAGAAATTCTGCGAGGGCGCCGAGAAGCTGCACGGCATCAAGGCCAAAAAGGCCAACGAGGTGTTCGACGTGATGGAGAAGTTTGCGGCCTACGGCTTCAACCGCTCCCACTCCGCCGCCTACTCGGTGGTGGCCTACCAGACCGGCTACCTCAAGGCTCACTACCCGGCCGAGTACATGGCCGCCGTGCTCACCAACAACATGGGCGACATCAAGAAGGTGACCTTCTTTATCGAGGAAGCCCGCAAGCAGGGCGTAGCCGTATTGGGCCCCGACGTGAACGAATCCATCCTGAAGTTCAACGTGAACAAGCAGGGCCAGATTCGCTTCGGCATGGCCGCCGTAAAAGGCGCGGGTGAGGCTGCCATTGAAAATATTGTGGAAGAGCGGGGTAAGAAAGGCCCCTACACCGATATTTTCGACTTCTCAAAGCGCGTCAACCTGCGGGCCGTCAATAAGAAGACGTTCGAAAGCCTGGCTTTGTCCGGGGCCTTCGACTCATTTGAGCGCTACCACCGCCGCCAGTTCGTGGAAGCCCCCAGTGGCGACCAGAACCTGATTGACAAGGCCGTGAAGATGGGCCAGCAGTTCCAGGCCGACCAGGACTCGGCCCAGCAGAGCCTGTTCGGCGGCGGGGCGTTTGGCGCTGTGGCCATGCCTCTGCCCAAAGTAGCCGACATGGAGCCCTGGCCCGCCGTAGAGCAGTTGCGCCGCGAAAAGGAGGTGGTAGGCTTCTACCTTTCGGGCCACCCGCTCGACGACTTCAAGCTGGAAATAGACTCCTACTGCACCTGCGGGCTCGACAAAGTAGAGAACTACAAAAACCGCGAGGTAACGGTAGCCGGGCTGATAACGAACGTGCTGTTCAAGACCACCAAAACCGGTCAGCCCTTCGTGTCATTCAGCGTGGAAGACTACGAGTCCTCTCTGAACTTGGCGCTGTTTCGCGACGACTACTCTCGCTTTTCTCCCCTCATCAACCCGCGCAACTACGACAAGGAGCAGGTGCCGCCCATGTACATTCGGGGCAAGTACGCCCAGCGCTTCCGCGACTCCGACCAGTTCGAGTTCAAGATTCTGACCATGGAGCCCCTGTTCAACGTGGCCGAAAAGCTGGCCAACGGAGTGCGCGTGCAGCTTGACCTGCGCACCATCACCGAGCCCTTCATGGACCGGTTTATGGAAGCCGTGGAAGGTTGCCAGGGCTCCAAAAAGCTGGAAATCAAGTTTGCCGAGCCCCATGAGCACCTGGCCGTCGACACCTACTCGCGCCGCTACCGCATCGAGCCTAAGGAGTTCATCCGCCGGATGCGCGAAATGGAAATCGACGCCTGCCAGCTGATTTAATCTTGACAGTAAACAAAAAAGGGAGCCATAATCTGGCTCCCTTTTTTGTTTCAGTTATTCAGCAAAAGCTACGAACGACGCTGGTCGTCATCGGTGGTATAGCCACTACGTTGCGTGTTGGTGGTAGTATCATTGATGCGCTCCACATCTACTTCCGTTTTGCGCACCGTGTCGCGGATGGTTTCTTCCCGCTCAGTTACTTCTTTACCCAGCGTTACCTCCTCCACTACACGGGCTTCCTTGGCTACGACGGCACGCTCGGCGCTTTCCGTAATTTCAATTTCTCCTTCTTTGAAGGCAGCAAAATCGGCATCTGTGGCCGGGCGGTCTACCGCGTGGCGCTCTACGTTTACGTGCTCTTCGCGCAACCGCACACTGGCTTCCACGGGGCGCTCTACAATACGGCTGCGCAAACGGGCACCTCCGGTTTGCTCGGTTCGCTTACCTACCTGCAGGTTTTCTTCAATAACCTGAGCCGACAGGCCAGCCTGGCTGGTATTTCCACCCTGCAGACTATTGCTCATGGTGTACCCGGTTTGCGAGGCGCGCTCATCTACATCAACTGTCCCGGCCTGGTCAAGGATTTCGGCGGCCTGGCGGGCATGCTCGTCCGACTGGCAATGCACCGTTACCACGGAGCTGCTGTTGCGGGCCACGTGCGAGTAACGCTGGGCGTCATCATCACCGCCGAACAGGTTGTTGAAGAAGTTCCCGATGCTGTCGCCGGTGCGACCAGCGGCATCAGTAGCTCCTTCTACGGCCGTGCCGCTGGTGTTGCGGTAGTTGCTGCCCGACTGGCTGGCGCCGCTTGAGGCAACATCTACACTTTCCTGAGTGAAGCCGGCGGCAGCTAGTTGGCGGGCGGCTTGCTGCGCCTGGTCGGCGCTATCGAAAATTCCTACTACGGTCTGGCTCATGGGAAAGAATACTTAAGGGTTAATGGGTGGGTTGAGAAGTGGCAGCATCGTCTGAAAGAAAGGATTGACGCTCAATCTGGATTTCTTCCTGCCGTAGCTGCACGGTTTGGGTATGAGGCACTTGCACGACTTGCTTGGTGATGCGGATTTCCTCCACTACCAGTACCCGGGTTACCACCACCTCCCGCAAAACCGGGATAATGGTCGTGTCCCCTTCCTGGCGGCTGACAGGCAGTTCCGCATCGTCGGCCACAAACTGGTTGACGGGCCGCCGTTCTACCTGCACATTTTCCTGCTGCAGAAGCACGTTCAGTTGCTCCTCCTGCTCATGCACTCGTTTGATAATCTGCACCCGGCCACTCTCCATCACTTCCCTTGTCAGGATGGCTCGTTCCTCTATTACAGGTAAAACCACCGCTGCAGCCTGCTCAGTGCTGAGCCGGTCAGGCGTTTCGGACGAGGCGGAAGATGAGGTCGGATTCATTGCCCAGTCTTACGCTCATCCCCAGGCATAGGCCACCTAGCTGGACAGTATCCTGCTAAATCAGACGAACAATTATGGTATAATAATCATTTTTTCTATAGTATTTCTATGTGCGAATATAAAGGCATTGCGAACTTTAAGCATTAGAAGAACACCCTAATCAGCCTAAAAGATGGTTTGCACAATAGCAAGGTGTTCAAAATTGTGTCTTCGCTTTATTATCTGTTGGCTTCAGTATTTCTCACTGCGACAAAAGCACTTAAAATAAACTTTCAATTATTATTGAAAGTTTAAAATACTATCCTACATTTGAGCCATGCAACTCGACGAAGCCAAGCGCAGGTTCATTGAAGGCTGGGGCACCCTGGGCTCGGCCTGGGGCGTGAGCCGCACGATGGCCCAGGTCCATGCCTTGCTGCTGGTGTCGCCGGGGGCTTTGAGCACCGAGGACATCATGGATCAGCTGCAGATTTCGCGGGGCAACGCCAACATGAACGTGCGCGCCCTCATCGACTGGGGAATTGTGCGCAAGGAGTTACGGCCGGGCGAGCGGCGGGAGTTTTTCTCGGCCGAGAAAGACATTCACCGGGTGGCTACTCTCATTCTGCAGGAGCGCCACAAGCGCGAAATAGCGCCGCTGATGCGCGTGCTCGGCGAAATAAGCCAGGTGGAAGAATCACCGGCAGCTACGCCGGAAGAAACCAAGGCCTTTACCCACATGATAGGCAGCATCCAGAACTTCGCGCAGTTTGCTGACCAGGCCGCTGCTACCCTTATCAAAGCCGACGAAAACTGGTTTATCAGCACCTTCATGAAACTGATGCTTCCCCGCCCGTAGCCCGACTATTTTTTTGCCCATGTATTTCAATTTTTATTGAAAGTTTAATAACAAAGAATAGGCTCGATTTTTTTCTCTTCTCCACCCTTCACCTCTTACTTCCATGAATCAACCCTTGATGGTGCTGGCCGGTGGCAACGGCTTTCTGGGGCGGCACCTGGCCCGTCATTTTCGGAAGCTGGGGTACGAGGTGCTCACGCTTACCCGACGCGCCCAGCGCTTCGGAGAGGTAAGCTGGGACGGACGCACACTGGGGCCGTGGGCCCGGAAGCTGGAAGGTGCGGCGGTGCTGCTGAATCTGGCCGGCAAATCGGTGGATTGCCGCTACCACGCTGCCAACCGGCGCGCTATTACGCGTAGCCGCACCGAAAGTACACGGGTACTGGGCGAAGCCGTGGCCCAGTGCCAGGCCCCACCAGCGGTGTGGCTGAACTCCTCTACGGCTACCATTTACCAGCATACCACGGGCCAGGCGCCAGCCAATACGGAAGAGAGCGGCCGTATTGGCCGAAACTTCTCGGAGATGGTGGCGCAAAAGTGGGAAGCCGAGTTCTGGCTGGCTCCTACGCCCCGCACGCGGCGCGTGGCTTTGCGCACGGCTATTGTACTGGGTGCCGATGGCGGAGCGCTGCCCGTGATGGCGCGACTGGCCCGCTGGGGCCTCAGCACCCCGCAGGGCGACGGGCAGCAATGGGTACTGCACGTGGAGGACTTCTGCCGGGCAGTGGAGTTTCTGCTGGCGCAGCCGGCGCTGGACGGCACCTTCAACGTGTGCGCCCCGGAGCCGCTGTGCAACCGGGGGTTCAACGCCCTGCTCGACCAGCATTACCGGCCGCGCTGGCACCTGCCGCAGCCCCGGTGGTTATTGGAAATAGGCGCCTTCCTGCTACGCACCGAAACCGAGCTGATTTTAAAAAGCCGCAAAGTGGTGCCCCAGCGGCTGCTGGAAGCCGGTTTTCGGTTTCATTACCCGGTTTGCCAACAGGCATTGGCCGATTTGCTGCCGAAGCTGCCTTGAGTTACAGCCGCGTACTTGATACACCCAACTTTCTCTTTTCACCTTTTTCTCCTTTCACCTTTAACTCTTTCAAGCCATGAACTATCATCTGCTGGTGTACGGTGTGTATCTGCCCGTTACGGTGCTGCTTACGGTGTGGGTAGCGCGCACGCTCTTCAAAAACGGCCGCCTGTTTCTGGTGGATATCTTCCATGGCAACGAGCAGCTGGCCGATTCCGTCAACAAGCTGCTGCTGATGGGTTTTTACCTCGTCAACATCGGTTACGCCACGCTCACGCTGCGCACAACCGAGCCCGTAAACAGCTACCAGGCCAGCGTGGAAACGCTCAGCATCAAAATCGGCACCATCATCCTGATTCTGGGGGCCATGCACTTCTTCAACCTGTACGTATTCTACAAGCTCCGCAACCGGGCCCAGGAATATGCCCGGGCCTATCAGTTTGTAGTCGATAAAAAATAGGTAGCCGGCTTCTGGTGGCGAGCCGCCGGGTTTGGTCAGCAGTCGACTATGCTAAGAGCACAGTAAAGCTGCCAACCTGGCCGACTGAACTTTCCGGCGCGCTCCTTGTTTGAAACGCAATCTGCTACCTTGCGGGCCCAAGTTTCGTAAGCAGCACTTTCACGTTGTCATCACCACAAACCCCTTTCTATCATGGGACATAAAGCCATCGAAATCACCGATGCGAATTTCGACCAGATCATCAACTCCGATAAACCCGTACTCGTGGACTTCTGGGCCGAGTGGTGCGGCCCGTGCCGCATGGTAGGCCCGGTAGTAGAAGAGCTGGCCGGCGAATACGAAGGCAAAGCCATTATCGGCAAAGTGGACGTAGACTCCAACCCGCAGACGTCCGCCAAATTCGGCATTCGCAGCATTCCTACGCTGCTCGTGTTCAAGAACGGGCAGATTGTGGACAAGCAGGTAGGCGCCGTGCCCAAGCACGTTCTGGCCCAGAAACTGGACGCTCAGGTAACCGCTTAGGCGCATTACGGATCATATAAAAAGCCCCTCGTGCCAGCGCACGAGGGGCTTTTTGTTTGTGGTTTATTTGCTTTGCCAGGTTGTATAACGGCCTAATACTGCTGCCCGGGAAAGTTGGCGCGGGCTTCGGTGGGCGGGGTGCGGGGCGGCTTGGAGCTCCCAAACAAGCTGAAGTTGGGCGCGAAGGAAATAGGCACTGTGTAGGTTACAGCCGTGGGCACGTTGTATTCGCGCCCCGGCTGAAACTGCGGCAGCCGTTCTACCACGCGCCGGGCTTCGTTGTCGGCCTCCGGGGCCAGACCACGTACAACCCGCACCTGCCCCACCCGGCCGTCCTCACCAACTGTGTACGACACGTACACTTTACCGCTGATGCCCTTGCGGCGCGTGTCGCGCGGGTACTGGGTATTGCGGCTAATGAAATCCAGCAAAGCCTGCTCCCCCCGGGGAATTCCGGCATCTGGCGGCGCTGCAGCTTGCCGACGAAAGGGCTGCCATCCAGGTTAAAGAATGCCAGCGCTGGGCCCTTGGCCCGGTTCAGCAGTTCAATGGCACTCAGTTGGCCATTGTCGTAGTAGTAGCGCCACTCGCCCACGGGCCGCCCGTAGAGGTATCGACCTTCGGAGCGTTTCTGCCCGTTGCGGTGTACGGTTACCCAACGGCCGGTGCGCTGGCCTTCTTCAAACTGGCCTCGCTCCCGCACTTTGCCGTTTTCGTACCAGGCCACGTACACGCCGGCCGGCTCATCGTCTTCGAAGTGTACCTGGCTGGCTTTGGTGCCGTTAGGATGGTACCACGTAAACAAGCCCGTACGCCACACCGGGTCGATGCTGGCAAAGGTACCCCGCAGCAGCAAGGTGCCATTGATGGTATGCTCGCGGATGGTATAGCCTGCGTCGGTTTTGCGGTCGATGATGCGGTAGTGGGTGGCGCTGTCGGGCACCACTTCCTCACCCTGCTCATTGAGGTAAATAGCCGGCATACTCTGGCTTATAGCACCTCCCGATAAGCAAAACAATCCAATGATAAGTACGAGTGTCTTCATGCGCAGCTGGATTGGGAGAAGCTAAATATACAAAACAGAAGTACGCAAGCAGCCGCCGGAAGACCTAAAAAATACCGGCAATTTCTACTCTCTCCGCTTTGCCATTATCCTATCTCCCACTCATTTACGCGCCTTTCTGTTTATACAGCTCAGAAAATTGTTCGATTACATGATTAGTTATAACGCACTTTATAGCAACAGTCTTCATCTCACAATAATGCTATAGCAGTTTCTTGAACAATGTATCTGGTTTGTAGAGACGCGTACTCGCGTCTTGTCGTCTGTGTCGCTTATTTTTTCAATGACGAGACGCAAGTAGGCGTCTCTACACCCTTCGTGAAACTGCTATAAATACTGCTACTCGTTAAAACCAGTAAACAACCAGACGTAGCAGCAGCTATAAAAAACAGACAGCCTGCCCCTCCAAGGAATGGCGGGGCAGGCTGCAACAGGTGCGCGGCTGAGAGCTTAGAGCAGTTGAATAGGGCGGTTAAGGGTTTCTTCGAGCGAAATCAGAGTTTCTGTGCGCTCAATTCCCTCAATCAGCTGAATCTTGTCGTGCAACACTTCCCGCAGGTGGTTGGTGTCGCGGCAGATGATGCGGGCAAACAGGCTGTAGTTGCCGGTGGTGTAGTAAATGCTCAGGATTTCGGGAATGGCCTTCAACTGCTCGGCTACGCTGTTATATACCGAGCTTTTGTTGAGGTAAATCCCAAGGAAGGCGTTGATATCGTAGCCCAGTTGGGCGTAGTCGATGTTGAGGGTAGCCCCCCGCACAATGCCTAATTCCTCCATCCGCGCCATGCGTACGTGCACCGTCCCCCCCGAAACGTGGACTTTACGGGCAATTTCCGTGTAGGGCATCTTGGCATCATCTATCAGCAGGGCCAAAATCTTCCGGTCGGTGTCATCAAGTTCGTAATTACGAGCCATTTTCAAAAACTATGATTGCTGTTTTTTCAAGCAAATGAACTGTTTATTAAAAAGAATGTAAATTTTTAGCAAATTGTCTGCAAGTATTTTACAATAAGGGATTCATTTTTACCTTTGTCATAATCCAACGCAAACGGCGCGGGACATCTTGTAGAATGATGAAACTGGCAGACATGCCCTCCTCTCTCGGGGGTGGAGATTCGGGAAAAACTGGTCCGGCGGCCGGCTAACCACTCCGTGGAGGTTCGAATCCTTCTTCTACAGCTATTATCAGGGATGATTTGTGGGGGAGAAAAAAACAAGGACGTATCTGGGTGGGTGCGTCCTTTATCAGGAGGCTGCATCTGGGTGGGTGCAGCCTTTCTTTTTGTACCTACCATAACCCGCCTACCTACTGGCCTCACCCCGAAGCTTTTCCCGTGAAAAATCGCGCAAAGGTCTGTTTTTTCCTGCATAAAAGCCTGCGGGCAGGCCAAATAAAAGCCTCTACTACATCGATGCAGTAGAGGCTTTTATTGTGGCAACGGTTGCATTCAGTTACTTATATATTAATATCTGAGGCTTTCCATCGGCTTTGATATAGCCCCTATACATCCCCTCGGAGTTGAAAGGCATGGCCACGTTGCCCGCCGCATCCAGCGCAATCAGCCCCCCGTCGCCGCCCATCCGGCCCACTTTATCGATGGTCGCCTGTGCGGCCTGCTGCACGGGCACGTGCTGATATTCCACGCGGGCCGCTACGTCGCGCGCTACGGTAGCGCGGATGAAATACTCGCCCCAGCCGGTGCAGGATATTGCGCACGCACTGTTATCGGCGTAGGTACCGGCCCCAATAATGGGCGCGTCGCCGACGCGTCCGTAGCGCTTGTTGGTCATGCCGCCGGTGCTGGTGGCAGCGGCCAGGTTGCCGTACTGATCGAGGGCTACGGCGCCTACGGTACCGTATTTTTTGCCTTCAGTGAAGATGTTTTCTATGGCCCCGGTAGGCTGACGGCCGTTCTTGAGCTTTATCTTGGTTTTCTGCGGCAGGGCCGCGGGCTTGGTAGGGGCATTGAGCTCATCAGGCGTGCCCGCGCTTTTTTCGGCCTGCAGGGCTTTCTGCAGCTGTTGGTAGCGGGCCTCGGTATAGAAATACTCGGGCGACACTATTTCCAGTCCTTTCTCCCGGGCAAACAACTCGGCCCCGGCGCCCGTCAGCATTACGTGCTCCGACTTTTCCATCACGGCCCGCGCGGCGCTGATGGGGTTGCGCACCACCGTCACGCCCGCTACTGAGCCGGCCTTCAGCGTGCGTCCATCCATAATGGAGGCATCCAGCTCATTGCGCCCCTCGTGGGTGAACACGGCTCCTTTGCCAGCGTTGAACAGGGGCGAGTCTTCCATGAAGCGCACGGTGGCTTCTACGGCATCGAGCGAGGTACCGCCCTTTTTCAGAATAGCGTAGCCGATCTGCAGGGCCTGGTCTAGCGCCTCCTGGTAGGCTTTTTCCTTCTCAGGAGTCATCAGGGCCCGCGTAATAGTACCCGCCCCGCCGTGAATGACCAGGGTGATGCGGCTGGCATCTACCGACGGCGCGTCAGCGGGCGTGGCACTAGTGGCTACTTGTGCCAGCATGGGCGCGGAACTCAGCAACAACCCCGAGAGAAGTACGAAAAGCTTTTTCATGGCAAACGAAAAATGGAGCAGACGAAAAGCAGACAACCCACCCGGCAGCAGCTGGCGGCCAGACGGGTTGTGCAAGGTACGGGCTGCGCAGAAATGGGCGCTAGCGCGTAGCTACGGGCTGAGTTTGCTGGCGGTAGCGGGCCAGGCCGGCATCCAGAAACTGCAGGAACTTGGTGGCATCGGCCTCGTAGGCCATCGGCGGAGCCAGCGTGTGCGCCAGATCGGTCGGGGCGTTGGGGTCGAGGAGTACGTAGTACGGCTGGGCATTCACATTGAAGCCCGTGAGCTGCAGATCAGCGTTTTTCTTGCCCAGCGTGGTTTTCTGCTTGTTGTCGTGGCGGGATACGTACCACTCAGCCTGGGGCAGCTCGGTTTTGTCGTCGACATACAGCGCTACCACTACAAAGTCTTCGCGCAGACGCTTAAGTACCTGCGGATCGCGCCACACGGTTGCTTCCATCTTGCGGCAGTTGACGCAGGCGTGGCCGGTGAAATCAATAAACAGCGGCTTGCCCACGGCCCGGGCGCAACGCTTGGCCTGCTCCAGGTCGAAATAGCCCGGCAGGTTGTGCGGCAGCTCCAGAAACCCGGCGTAGCGCGGGGCCTCGCACTGGCTGTTGACAGCGGCCAGAGCCGGGGTTGCTGGCGCCGCTCCGGCCAGGGTGAAGTCGTGGCGGCTCTGGGGGGGCAGGTAGCCGGCCAGCAGCGGCAGTGGGGCCCCGAACAGACCTGGCACCAGGTAGGTCATGAAGCTGAACGCCAGCACGGCCATCAGCAGACGGCCCACGCTCAGGTGCGGCAGGTCGGAATCGTGGGAGAGTTTGAAGCGGCCCAGCAGGTAGAGCCCCAGCAGGCCGGAAAGGGTAATCCAGAGGACGAGGTAAATGTCGCGCGAAAGCAGGTTCCAGTGGTAGGCCAGATCAGCCATGCTCAGGAACTTCAGGGCCAGCATCAGCTCCACGAAGCCCAGCACCACCTTCACCGTGTTCAGCCAGCCACCCGAGCGGGGCAGGTTTTTCAGCCAGGCCGGGAAGATGGCAAACAGCGTGAAGGGCAGCGCGAAGGCCAGGGAAAAGCCTAGCATGCCCACAATCGGCGTCAGCCGCTCGCCCTGGGCCGCCAAACTCAGGATGGTAGCCACAATGGGTCCCGTGCAGGAAAACGACACAACCACCAGCGTGAGAGCCATAAAGAAGATGCCGCCCCAGCCGCCTTTGTCGGCCTGCGCGTCAATTTTATTGACCATGCCGTGGGGCAGGGTGATTTCGAACAGCCCCAGGAATGATAGGCCGAACACCACGAACACCACGAAGAAGATAAGGTTGGGCAGCCAGTGCGTGCTGATCAGGTTGAGGCCATCGGCTCCGGCCAGCACTGTCACCAGCAAGCCTACTACCACATAAATAAAGATGATGGACAAGCCGTAGACCATGGCTTTGAAGATGCCCTGCTGCCGCGTGCCGCCTCCGCTGGTGAAGAAGGAAACGGTCATTGGAATCAGCGGGAACACGCAGGGCGTAACCAGCGCCAGCAGCCCCGATACAAAGGCTGCTAAAGCAAAGCTCCACAAACTGGTAGCCGGCGCCGTAGCGGCGGCTATATTGGTTGGTGCCACCGTAGCTGTATTTGCGGTCGGGGCACCCGTAACAGCAGTATCAGCGGGCACGACGCTAGGCGCAGAAGCCAAAGCAGCGGTGGCCGTATCGGTAGGGGGAGCCGGACTGGCGGCAGCTGCAGCTGCCGGAGCAGCCCCAGACGCCGTGGCAGCAGCAGCAGGCATAGCGGCGGCCGTAGTAGGTGGTGCCGCGGCCGTACCCGTTACCTCAATCGGGCCGAAGCTCAGGCTTTGCTCGCCGGGAATGCAGCGGCCATCTACATCGGTGCAGGTCTGAAACTCCGTCTCGGCTTTGATGGTAAGCGTGCCGGGCTGGAGCAGGCGGATGCGCTGGCGGATCTGGCCGGTGCCTTCGAAATACGTGACGTCGCCCTTGAACACGTCGTCGTACTTCTTTTTGCTGCTGATAGACTTGGGTTTGCCTACCAGCTCGTAAGCGGGACTTTTAGCGAAAGTGAAGGTGAAAACCGTGGGGCCTAGGTCGGGGTCGAAGTCGGTGGCGTAGAGGTGCCATTTCTCGTCGATGCGGGCATTCACAATCAGGTCCAGCTCCTCCCCCACCCGGCCCGACGGCTGGCTGACGGCGCTGGTGAGCTTGGATGGGGTAAGTACCTGGGCGGCAACCGGATCTGGCAAAAATCTCAGCAGCAAAAGCGAAAGCAGAAATAGTCGAAAAGCAAGGGGCATAAGCACAAAAGCAAAAGCAGGGTACGGCAGCTGCTCGTACGCAACAAAGTTCAGGAAGAAGTAGCACAATTTTTCCGCGAAGGTTGCGGCCCGGATGGTCGGCTGGCTCCCGGGCTGCCGGTGCGCCAACCGCATGGACGGATTCTCGTACTTTTGTGGTACTTAGGGGAACCGGGCCGCGTGAGCTTCTCCCCGCATCTATGGGTTTACAAATACTTTTTACCGTTCTGCTGGTGTTGCTGAACGGGTTTTTCGTGGCAGCCGAATTCGCCTTGGTGAAGGTCCGGGCTTCGCAGATTGACCTGCGCGCCCAAAATGGCGACAAACTGGCCCGCGAAACGCAGAAAATCCTGCAAAATCTCAATGCTTATCTGTCCGCCTGCCAACTGGGCATCACGGTGGCTTCGCTGCTGCTGGGCTGGATTGGGGAAAGTGTAGCCGAAAAGGTGATTACCGGAGCGCTGAGCCTGGTGGATCTGACGCTGGACCCGAAGTGGATGCATTGGGTTTCGATTGGCCTTTCTTTCACCTTTATCACTACCCTGCACATTGTTATCGGGGAGCAAGCGCCTAAAGTGTTGGCCTTGCAACGCTCCGAAATGGTGAGCCTGGCCGTAGCCTGGCCCCTGAAAATCGTCTACTTCGTTTTGCGCCCCTTTATCTGGATGCTCGACCGCCTGAGCAATCTGGTGCTGTCGTTGTTTGGGGTACACGCTATTCACGGGGAGGCGGCCCACACGTCCGAGGAAATTCGGGTGCTGCTGGACCAAAGCAAGCAGAGCGGCGAAATCCAGGACTCAGAGCACGAGCTGATTGAAAACGTGTTCGAGTTCAACGACCGGATGGTGAAGCAGATTATGGTGCCCCGCACCAAGCTCTCGGCCATCAACGTGAATACGCCCGCCGACTTGGTGGTTGAAACGGTGTTCAATGAAGGATTTTCACGCATTCCGGTGTATCAGGACAATATTGATAACATCGTGGGTGTGCTTTACGTGAAGGATTTGCTGCCTATTATTCGTCGGCACGAAACCGTGGAGCTGGCCAAGATCATGCGGCCGGCTTACTTCGTGCCCGAAACCAAGAAAATCAACCGGCTGCTGCGTCAATTTCAGCGCAAGCACATGCACATGGCCATCGTGAGCGACGAGTTCGGGGGCGTGTCAGGCATCGTCACGATGGAAGATATTGTGGAAGAGTTGGTAGGCGAAATCCAGGACGAGTACGACAACGAAATTCCGGCCGTAGAGAAAATGTCGGCCACCGAGTTCCGTGTTAACTCCGCCACGGCCATTTCCGACGCCAACGAGTACCTGCCCTACCCGCTGCCTGAGGGCGAAGACTACGAAACCGTGGGCGGCCTGCTGAATTTGATTTACGGCAATATCCCGGAAGTAGGCGACGTGGCCGTGCTCGACAACTACGAGTTTCGGGTGCTGCAACGCTCCGGCCGCGCCGTGGAATTGGTGCAGCTGCGTGTCACCGGTCCCGAGCAAAACGAGTCCGGCTTCGAAGATACGCTCGAAGGGTAAGGAGCCGGAATCTGCTATCAAAAAGCCCCGCCCGGTTCCGGCGGGGCTTTTTAGCTTCCGAAACCTATAGCATTACTTCAGCCAGCTGGCGTAGAGCACGTAGTTGTCGGCGGTGCGGGCGAGTGCAGCCCGCTGTTTTTCCGTCACGGGCTTGATGCGCCGGGCCGGCACGCCGGCGTACAGGTAACCCGGCTCACACTGGGTATTCTCCAGTACTACCGTGCCGGCCGCAATAATGCAGCCCGTGCCCACCACCGCGTGGTCCATGATAATAGCGCCCATGCCCACCAGCACGTCGTCTTCCAGGGTACAGCCGTGCACAATGGCCCGGTGCCCGATGCTTACCCGGGAGCCAATGGTAGTAGATGCCCGCTGATAGGCACAATGGATAATAGCGCCGTCCTGCACGTTGGTTTTGTCGCCGATGCGGATGCTGTTCACGTCGCCGCGAATGACGGCCGTAAACCACACGGTACAGCTGTGGCCCATCACCACGTCGCCAACGATGGTGGCATTATCGGCCAGAAAGCAGTCGGAACCAAACTGCGGTAATACCCCGTGAACGGGCAGAATAAGAGCAGGCATGCAGGGAATAGGGGAATGTGCTAATGTGGAATGAATGTGGAAAATGTGCTAAATACTGTTCTTGCGAAGAAGCGCACTGAAGCAATAACCTTGTTTCGTAGCTCACCTTTACCTCAGCGCGTCAGCATCCGTTTCCAGGTGCCTTTTTCCCAGTTGTACTTGAGCGTGCTGGGCAAGGCCTGCCAGAAGTACTTGCTGGTTTCGACGGCGAAGCTGGGCTGCATGTAGCAGTTGATAGTGCAGCCTTCGCACTGGGGCAGGCGGCCCTCCAAGGCGGCCAGCTGCTGCACCTCGGCCGAGTGGTACAGCTCGCGCAGCTTACCCTCGATGGGAAATTTCCGCTCACCCAAGTGGTAGCAAGGCAGCACCAGCTCGTTACTCGGTGAAATCACCAGCGTAGTGCTGGCGGCCCGGCATACCGGTGCGGCCACGTGGTTTCCGCCGTCGCGGCGCAGCTGTATGAAGGCTTCGTTTAAGTACACGCCTTTGCGCTTGCCAAAGGCGGTGAGGTAGTCTAATTCCTCAAGGGTAAGCTGCTCGCCGGTGGCGACACTGTTGTACTCGAAAGCCGGATTCAGGATCAACACCAGCTTGTTGGGCTGGGTAATTTCCTGGTATACCTTTTCCAGGTCGTGGATATTTTCCCGGAACACAGTGAATAGGATATCGGGCCGCTCCCCCAGCTCCCGCGCCACCCGAATGCTTTCGAGCACGAAATCGTAGCAGGCCACGCCGCGTCCTTTATCGTGCACTTCCTTTTCGGAGGCATCCAGCGAAAAGTGCAGCATATCCACCTTTCCCCGCAGCTTCTCGGCGTACTTGGGGTAAAGCAGGCAGTTGGTGGTGAGCGTGGTGATGAAGCCCATGTCGTGCGCCAGCCCTACAAACTCGTGAATCTGGCGGTGCAGCAGCGGCTCCCCGCCCGTAAAATCCACCACCGAAACGCCCAGTGCTTTCAGGTCGCGCAGGTTTTGGGCCACGTCGTCAAGCTGGATGTAGGGGGAAGGCTTCTCCCAGATGTCGCAGAACGAGCAGCGCGCATTGCACCGGTACGTGACGTAATAATTGCACAAAACCGGATGACGAACCAGACGCATAACCAAAAGTACACTATAAGCTGATGGAGCTAACGCTTATACCCTGCAGCGCCATTCTATCCATTTGCAGACAGGACTAAAAAAAGCCCCGTTGATGCAACGTTTCTTGCCCTGAGAGGCCTCCTTCGTGTATCTCAACCAACGTAGATTCCACTTGTTATGAAAGCTTCAATCGTACTGACCGTATTGAGCACCCTTGGACTGTTTTCGTGCGCAAAAGACAACCCCGAAAAAGCACTCACGCTCGAGAACAGTACGGTGCTGTTTGGCTCTTACTATGGTGAATGCAGTGGCGAGGAGTGCATCGAAATTTATAAGCTCGATACAGCTGCCCAGTCATTAGCCGAAGACACCAAAGATGAGTACCCGACAAGCGCTTCTCCCTACGCTGGCGCCTATACAGCCCGCACCACGGCCGAGTTCGACGCGGTGAAAGATCTGGTTCAGCAAATTCCCCTTACCCTGCTTGCCAAGGAGGATGTGGTAATCGGGCAGCCCGATGCCGGTGACTGGGGCGGTTATTATTTGGAGGTACAGAACGGGGAGCAGCGTCGTTACTGGCTTATCGATACCAAAAAGAAAACCTTCCGGCTTATCTCCACCCTTTGACCGATGCCTTACAACAGCGCCTCGACCAGCTACGCTAGTTAAGCGGCACTAGTGCAGCTTCTCGCCCAGCCACTGCGCGGGCGTAGAGGCCAGCGCGGCCGCATCGGCGGGGCCGTAGTGCTCCAGGTAATAGTTGCAGAAGCCTTTCAGCGGGCAGCGCGGGCAGTCGGGCTTGGCAAAAAAGCAGATGTGCTGACCCAGCCAGTAGTTGTGCTTGTGAAAGTTAAGGAGTACGGCCGCATCCTTTGGGAGCAGCTCCAACAGTGCGTGGTGTGCCTTCTCTGTGGAAACTTTCGGGCCGATCATACCTACGCGCTGGGCCACGCGGTGCACGTGCGTATCCACGGGCAGCACCGGCTTCTGAAAGTTGAACAGCAACACTAGGGAGGCCGTTTTCAGCCCGATGCCGGGCATGTCAGTCAGCCACGCCAGCCCTTTTTCCACCGGCCAGTCAGCCAGGAAATCCAGCGTAAACTCGCCCTGCTCTGCCTTAATGCGGCGCAGGATTTCCTGAATACGCGGAGCCTGCGTATCGGGCCAGCGCGTGGTGCGGATGGCGTGCGCCAATTCGGCCGTGGGCGCCTGCAGCACGCCTTCCCAGTCGCCGAAGCTTTCCAGCATCCGGTTGTAGGCCAGTTCTTCGTCGCGGTGCGTGGTGCGGTGCGACAGCACGGTGCTGATGAGCTCCCGCATGGGCGTGCGGCGCGGGGTGGTATCGAGTAGGCCGTAAAAAGCATTCAGCAGCAGATGGTCCTGCCAGGCTTTTTCGGCGGGCGTAGCGGTGTAGGTAACGGTGGGCTCGGGCATACAGCGTGTACCGCCGCCCGGCCGTGCAAGTTGCACCCGCCGTTGCGCCGGCCACACAAAAAATCCGGCGGCACCACGCAGGCACCGCCGGATTGCGGGAAAGGAACCGAGAACTGCAGCTGGCTTAGATGTCGCCACGCTCAGCTGCTTTTTTCAGCTTCTCGTTGGCGTAGATGGCAATTTCCACGCGGCGGTTGGCCTGGCGGCCTTCCAGGGTCGAGTTATCGGCAATGGGCTGGCGGGAGCCGTAGCCATTCACGGTGAAGCGCGAGGCGTCCACATCCTGCTGCTGCGTGTAGTTGGCCACCGACTGCGCCCGACGAATCGAGAGCGGGTTGTTGATGGCGTCGTTGCCGCTGATATCGGTGTGGCCTTCTACCAGCACGTTGGTGTCGCCGTACTTCACCAGGGTTTTGGCCAGCTCCGCAATGTTCTGCTGGGCCGTAGCCGTCAGCTCCGACGAGTTTTTGGCGAACAGAATGCCCGAGTTGAAGGTAATCTTGATGCCTTCGCCCACGCGCTCAACGGTAGCTCCGGCCATTTCACGGCGCAGCTCTTCCGCCTGCTTGTCCATACGGCGGCCGATGAGGGCACCACCGGCCCCACCCACGGCCGCCCCGATAATGGCCCCTTTAGCAGTGCCCTTTTTACCGCCAATAACGCGGCCCAATACGGCACCCCCGGCTGCCCCGCCGAGGCCACCAATTACGGCGCCTTTGGCCGTCTTGCTCCAGGGCTTTTTGGTGGTCGTTTGGGCCTGCGAAGAAACAGTACCGGCCAGCAGCATTACGAAGGCCAGTAACAAGGCGAAAGAAGATTGGAGCGTTTTCATGGGAGGAAATGGTTAGTACTCAGTAAAGGAAAGCAGCGCCTTGGCAACGCCTGCTGAAGAGCGGTTTGCAACCACCTTGCCAAAAGTAGTTTTTCAGGTTTCGTTTCCTGCAAAAAGGGCTTTTAATAAACATCAAGGGCCCTTTTCAAGAAAACATTTTCTTATTCAGTAAGGCTGAGTTTCCAGGATAATCCATAAAAAAAGCCGCCCAGACGGGCGGCTTTTTTTATGGATTGTTGCGGCGAAAAGCGAATTACAGCTTGCCTGCTTCGGCAGCCTTTTTCATCTTTTCGTTGGCATAGATGGCAACTTCCACGCGGCGGTTGGCCTGCTTGCCTTCTACCGTGGTGTTGTCGGCAACGGGCTGCGAGGAGCCGTAGCCTTTGGTCGATACGCGAGCAGCGTCTACACCCTGCGTTACGGTGTAGTTAGCTACCGACTGCGCCCGGCGCTCCGACAGCGGCTGGTTGATGGCGTCGGAACCGGAGTTGTCGGTGTGGCCTTCTACCAGCACGTTCGTGTCGGGGTACTTCTTCAGGACTTCAGCCATTTTCTGGATTTCCGTCATCGAAGCAGCGCGCAGGTCGCTCTTGTTGGTATCGAACAGAATGCCCGAGTCGAAGGTAATCTTGATGCCTTCGCCCACGCGCTCTACTTTGGCGTTGGCCATGTCGCGCTGCAGCTCTTCGGCCTGCTTATCCATCTTGCGGCCAATGAGGGCACCGCTGGCACCACCCACGGTAGCGCCGATGATAGCGCCAGCAGCCGTACCGTTCTTACCGCCAATTACGCGGCCCAGTACGCCACCAGCCACGGCACCGGCACCGGCACCGATGATACCGCCTTTAGCGGTTTTGCTCATGCCGGTTTTGCGGGCACCCGAGCCATTGCCTTCCGGCAGGCTGCCGTCGCTGGCGGGCTTGGAAGAAGCACATGAGCCGAGGAACATTACCATGGCCATGAACAGGGAGAGAATCGATTTGCGAGAGTTCATTTGCATGAAACTTGGTGAAAGAGAAAAAAGGGAAACGGGAAATTCGGGAGTTTGGTGTGCTTACTGATTTCGGCAGAAAAATGTTCGGCAAACATAGCAGCGGCACTATACGCTGCCAAAACTTGCCTGCATAGGTACGGCGAGACCATGAAAAAGCCCCCAACCGGCACCGTATGCACTGGTTGGGGGCTTTAATCAAAATACGGGCCTAAATTGGCGGCACAAGCTTAGCGGGTCTGCCGGGTTGGCACCGAAGCTGCTTCAACGGCCTCTGAGGCAGAAGATTGCACCATGTGCAACAAATCGGTGAGCTGCTGCTTCAGCTCTTTGCGGTCGACGATGAAATCAAGGAAGCCGTGCTCCAGCACAAACTCGGCGCTCTGGAAGCCCTTGGGCAGGTCTTTGCCGATGGTTTCCTTGATAACGCGCGGGCCGGCGAATCCAATGAGCGCGCCCGGCTCGGAGATGTTGAAGTCGCCGAGCATGGCGAAAGACGCCGTGACACCGCCCGTGGTAGGATCAGTAAGCAGGGAGATGAAAGGCACCCCGGCTTCGGACAGCAGCGCCAGCTTGGCGGAGGTTTTGGCCATCTGCATCAGGGAATAGCCGGCTTCCATCATGCGCGCCCCACCCGATTTGCTGATCATCAGGAACGGCACGCGGTGCTGGCGGGCATAGTCGATGGCGCGGGCAATTTTTTCGCCTACCACCGAGCCCATTGAGCCGCCGATGAACTTGAAATCCATGCAAGCTACCACCAGCTCCTGGCCGTTCATAAGTCCGTGGGCGGTGCGCACGGCATCCTGCAGGCCGGTGGCGCGCTGAGTGGCGGCAATGCGCTGCGGATACGCCTTGGTATCGACGAAGTGCAGTGGGTCGCCGGACGTCAGGTTTTCGTCGAGCTCCGTGAACTGGTTGTTATCAAATAGCACCTCGAAATACTCGGCGGAATTGATCCGGTCGTGATAGTTGCACTTGGCGCAGGTGTAGAGCAGGCGCTTGTGCTCGGCCATAGGGGCCACGGTTTTGCACTCGGGACACTTATACCACAGGCCGTCGGGGGTTTCCTTTTTCTGGTCCGTCGGGGTGACGATGCCTTTTTCTACGCGCTTAAACCAAGACATGGGCGACTGTTGCTGGGAAGTAGGAGCTGGAAGCTGAAAATCGGAAGGGTCCATACGGCGGCGCCTCGGCCGACGATGACAAAGGTAGCATCCAAATTACGCAAAAGCCGGCAGCCGGTAATGCCGGCCTTTCTTTATTGTGCGGCTTTTTGCCCACGGTGAGCTGCCGAGCCGGCGTATATCGGCGCCCCTTCGCTCTTAAGTGCCCGCCCACGCTGCTACGAAACCGCCGAAGTAACTACCTTGCCCGGGCATTGGTTGATTTGACAAACCGGCCTCTGCGTTTAGGATTAACTTACTTTTTGGTTGTGAAAAACACTGCTTCTGCCTTCCTGCTGCTTTCTACCCTGGCCTCGGCAACGTTGCTGCCCGGCTGCGTGGCTTCCAAAAAATACGATGACCTGCGTGCCCGTCAGGCGGCCACCGAGCAGTCGTTGGCTACGGCCGAGCGGCAGCAGCGCGAAGCGGTAGCCGAGCTCCAGAAATCGACGGATGCGCTGAGCGAGCTGCGCCTGCAAACCAAGCGCCTGGCCGAAGACTCGGCCCAGACCGGCAACGCCCTGCGCCGCACCCGCCAGCTTTACACGCAATTGACCGACTCCTACGACAAGCTGCTCAAGAACTCGGACCGCGCCCTCGCCAACAAAGCCGACGACTACAATAAGGTAGCCCGCGACCTGGCCCGCCGCGAAGCCGAGCTGGGTGAGCTGGAAACCACGCTCAAACGCAGTAAAGCCGACATCGACAAGCTGAATACCGACCTGAAAGTGCGCGAAGTACGCGTTCAGGAGCTGGAAAAGGCGCTGGTAGAGAAGGACAAGGCCGTGAATGACCTGCGCACCAGCGTGGCCAACGCCCTGCGCGGCTTCCAGGGCTCGGAGCTGCAGGTGAAGATGAAGGACGGCAAAGTGTACGTGTCCCTCTCAGAGCAGCTGCTGTTCAAATCGGGCTCCACGAAAGTAGACCCCAAAGGCCAGGAGGCCCTGAAAAAGCTGGCCGCCGTGCTGCAGGAGCAGAAAGACGTGAACGTGGTAGTGGAAGGCCACACCGATAACGTACCCATTCTGAAAGGCACCGCCGGTATGCAGGACAACTGGGATTTGAGCGTGCTGCGCGCCACCGAAATTGCCCGCCTGCTTTCCACCAACGGCGTGGCCCCAGAGCGCGTGACGGCCTCGGGCCGCGCGCAGTACGTACCCGTCTCGGCCAACGATACGCCCGCCAACAAAGCCCTGAATCGCCGCACCGAAATTATTCTCACGCCCAAGCTGGATCAGCTGTTCCAGATCCTGGGCTCCAACTCAACTACGGGCACGAAGTAGCCGAGTTCAGGACAAGAAAGCCCCGCTCCACGGATACGTTGGGCGGGGCTTTCTTTATGGGACATAGCCTTACGGAAGCTCGTACTCTACGCTGAAATTTGCCCTGACTACGATTTTGCGTAGGCTTACTTCTTCCTGATCTTTCCGCTCTGCGTAGCCCTGCATTTTATAAAGAGACGGCAGATCAGCTTCCGACCGTGAAGCAACCGGCACTATTTCCGTCACGGAGTATACCTTTCCGACGGAAGTACCCATCTGCCGGGCAACGTGCTGGGCTTTGGTGCGCGCATCAGCCAGGGCCTTGCTTATGACTTGCAGCCGGAAGTCAGCGAGTTTACTGCTAATCAGGTTGACGGCCTCCACCCTGTCGGCCCCGCTTTGAATGAGCTTTGGAATGAGCTCGTCCATGATGGCTGGTTTTTCAACTACCAGCTTGTATTGCTTGGTGAGAAAAACGGTAGCGTTGGCAACCTTGTAAACTCCGCCCGAGCTGGAAGCTGATACGTTGTATACAATTAGCTTTTCGGGGGCAATGGCAAAGTCGCGTAAAACGGCCAGCAGGTTTTGCTGCTGCTCGCGGGCACGGTCAGCATCTTTCACGTTGTCCGAAAAGCGGTAAGTGAGCAGCAGCTCCGCTTTTTCCGGCTCCAGCTCCTCGGTAGCACTACCATATACAATAATGGTTTTGGCACGCGGCGCAGCTGTCTGTCCCCATACACGCCCCTGCATACTCAGGCCAGCAAGCAGCATTAGCAAGATAAAACGCTTCATCATAGAGTATCTATCAGGCCATTAATATTTACAATGTAGCTTTCCCCTTGTTATCGAGCTGCCAACTCAGGCTCCTTTCTTGCCTCAAACCGACTGAAGAGAAGGAGAAGCGCAAGCCGGGCGCAGATGCTGACGCACCTCAGCCCATAAACGCGCCGGTCGGGCCAGCCGGTACAGCGACACGTACGCCCCCACCATGATGAGGGTAAACATGCCCGTGAGAAACCAGGGGTGGAAAAACAGGATCTTATAGTTTTTCAGCTGCAGGAAATGCAACATCGTTTCCAGCTGCAGGAAGTAAGTAAACGACAGCAAGACAAACAGCACGTAGCGTCGCGTCAGGAAGCTATAGGCCGCCAGAAACAGCAGCGCCGAGTGCCAGTACCGCTCGTGCATCTGAGTGTTGAAGTACGTAAACAGCAGCGGAATCAGGGTCCCAGTCAGAAATATTATGGCCTGCTCCCGGCTGGAGGCAGGCAACTGGCGCGAGAGAAAAGTGCGCACACTCAGCAAAGCAACTGGCACCAGCCCTATTGCCAAGGCTGCCATAAAGCATACCATTCCCCATTGCCGGTACGTAAGGCCGGCGGCGCCCACGGTAGTATCGTGCCAGTCGGACACAAAGTGAAAAGGGCCATCCGGGTGAATCAGCACCCATAGGTTGTAGGCATTCATCGTAATGAACGGATACATATCGGCAGCGTGCAGATTCAGGTTGACGATGTGCGGCCAAGCATCCTGACGGGCCAGCACCAGGAAGGGAAACAGCAGCAGCGCCTGTAGCCCGGCTGCTGCCCCAAGGGCCGGCAGTACCTGGCGGCGCCCGGTGCTCAGCCATTGCGGCAGCCATAGCAGCAGCAAGAGCGGCAAAAAGATAATGGCCTGCGTTTTGGCATTCAGCGCCAGTACATAGAGCAGCGTGCTGGCAATAGTGCGCCGCCGCAGCGCCGCAACCACCGCCGCCAGCGCGAAAAAGGTAAAAATAGCGTCTACCTGCTCCCATACCAGGGTATTGTACAGGTAGCCGATATTAAACAGCAGCAGCAAAGACAGAATAAAGCGCCGCTCGGCCCCGGCTACAAACCGACTTACCAGAATAGCCCCGGCAAAGTCGAACAGGAGCGTAAAGGCCTTGAGATAATGGCGAAAGTGGAAAATCTTGCCCGTACTGCCCATCATCTTGCCGTACAGCCAGAGCACATAGTGATAGAACGGGTTATAGTTGTTATCCGGCAGCTCATACACGTTGGGCAGACCGTTCTCATAAATAAAAGTAGCCCAGCGGGTCCAGCAGTCCACGTCGCCCTCGTAGCCGGCCCGCGGCACCAGCAGCAGCAGCAGCACAAAAACAGAAGGTATAGCCAGGCGTATTGGTAAGAAGTTTTCATGAGCAGCAACAAGACGCCCCGAAACTACGGCAAATCCCCTTCTTGCCCATATCCGCCGGCTGGTGGTATAGGCTACTTCAGTTGCTGCTGTACCACCGGTAGCGCCAGCTGTGCCCACTGCGCCATGTGCTGGCCGGAATAGTGCAACCCATCGGCAGTAAACTGGGTGACGTCGCCGGCCGCGGCGCGGGTAGCAGGAGTAATATCCACGAAGGCTACACCTGCCGCCTGGCTTTCTTCTTGCGCCACGGCATTGAACTGGTCAATTTCTGAGGCAATGCGCTCCGGATTGCGGCTCTGCGCGTAGGGCGTGCGGCCCCAGTCGGGGATGGAGAGCATCAGCACGCGGCTGGGGCGGCCAGCCGCCAGTCGAATGGCCGTTTGCAGCAGCAGCCGGAAATCGGTGCGGTAGGTGGCCAGCGGCTGCCCGCGGTACTGGTTGTTCACCCCAATCAGCAACGACACGAGCCCGAAGTCTTTCGGCAAATTGGCTTCTTGAATGGCACTCTGCAACTCGGCCGTGGTCCAGCCGGTGCGGGCAATAATGGTAGGCGGTTGCAGATTGAGGCCCTGTGCCTGGGCTAGCCACGCCAACTGCACACTCCAGCGGTCAGCCTCGGCTGCCCCTTCCCCAATGGTGTAAGAGTCGCCGAGGGATAGAAACCTGATGGCAGGACCGGCTGGCGCGGGCAGGGGCGTAATGGCCGGCCCGGCCGTGGGCGTGGGCTCTTCCCCGGACGAGGAGCAGCCAAAACCCAGCACCAGCAGCAATACAAACAGGATACGCATCAGCACGGAAGTCAATGGAGAAAAGATGAGGCCTATACGCCAGAAAGGACCGGCTTAGATTGCCGGCCCTTTCGCTTAACTTCATATAGCACCAGATAGTGCCGCTTACCCAATTGCCTGGGCAAGGTCCTCAATCAAGTCCTCGGCATCCTCAATGCCTACGCTCAGCCGAATCAAGGAATCGGAGAGGCCGGCCTTGCGGCGCTCCTCGGCCGGAATGCTGGCGTGCGTCATGGTTGCGGGGTGGCCCGAAAGGCTTTCGACGCCGCCCAGGCTTTCGGCCAGGGAAAACAGCTGAAATTTCTCCAGCACGGCAATGGCGTCTTCTTTCCGGTCGCCTTTCAGCACAAAGGAAATCATGCCGCCAAAGTCGCGCATCTGCCGGGCCGCTACAGCGTGGTTGGGATGATCGGCAAAGCCGGGCCAGAACACTTTTTCAACCTTGGGGTGGGCCTTCAGGTATTCGGCTACCTTTCGGCCGTTTTCACAGTGGCGCTGCATACGCACGTGCAGGGTTTTGAGGCCGCGCAGCACCAGGAAGCAGTCCTGGGGGCCGGGCGTGCCGCCGCAGGCATTCTGGAAAAAGCTCAGCCGCTGGTGCAGCTCGTCGTCGTTCACTACCACGGCGCCCATCACGGTATCGGAGTGCCCGCCCATGTACTTGGTGAGCGAGTACATCACCATATCGGCACCCAGCTCCAGCGGGGTTTGCAGGTAAGGCGTGGAGAAAGTGTTGTCGACCACCAGCAGGGCCCCGGCCTTTTTGGCCACGGCCGAGGCCGCCGCAATGTCGATAACGTTCAGCAGCGGATTGGTGGGGGTTTCCACCCAAATCAGCTTGGTGCGCTCCGTCACGGCGGCTTCCACGGCGGCCATGTCGTGCATGGGCACAAAGTGAAATTTGATGCCGTAGGTGGCGTACACCTTGGTAAAAAGCCGGTAAGAGCCGCCGTATAAGTCGTTGGTGCTGATAACCTCGTCGCCGGGCTGCAGCAGCTTCACGATGCAGTCGATGGCCGCCATACCGGAGGCGAAAGCCAGGCCGTGCTTGCCATTGTCGAGGGCCGCCAGCGCATCCTGCAGCTGGGAGCGGGTGGGGTTGTGGGTGCGGGAGTACTCGTAGCCTTTGTGGTCGCCGGGGGAGCGTTGCACGTAGGTTGAGGTCTGGTAGATAGGCGTCATGATGGCCCCGGTAGCAGGGTCGGGATGCACGCCGGCGTGGATGGCTTTGGTTCCGAATTTCATGGGTGGATGCTGAGGTTGGGCAGAGGCTGGGAATACTGCCGCAAAGGTAGAAGGGTTTGGGCAGAGGCAGCGCGGCGTGGGCAGAGCAGGACTTTTTCTCACTCCACTAGCCAGTTACGCTTGCAATCCTGCGCCGGGCGGCGGTATCTTGTCGGGTAAAGCCTATCCTCAATTTTACCTATAGTCGCTTGAAAAGACTGCTACTCCTGCTGGCCGCGCTGGCCAGCCTCCACCTGCGCGCCGCCGCGGCCCCTATCCCACCAGCACCTGCCGACTCCGTTGACCGGGAAAAGGCCTACGTCGATTCGGTTCATGCTACCCTTCACTACCAGACCGGGCACATTGTCCTGCCCGATAACTTAGGCTCACTGGATGTGCCCAAGGGTTTCCGCTTCCTCGACGCCGAACAAAGCAACTATGTGCTGACCAAGTTCTGGGGAAACCCCGAAGGCGGCTCCCTCGGCATGCTGCTGCCCGACGACCGGGGCCCTCTGTCGGACAACAACTGGGCTTTCGACATTGAGTACGACCCCTCGGGCTACGTGGAGGACGATGATGCCGCCGACATCGACTACCACGACCTGCTCAAGGAAATGCAGGACGATACCGAAGAAGCCAACGAGGAGCGGGAAAAGGCCGGCTTCGGCCGCGTTTTGCTGATCGGCTGGGCCGCCAAACCCTATTACGACGCGAAGCTCAACGTGCTCCACTGGGCCAAAGAGCTGCGCTTCAGCGGCACCTCTGAAACCACGCTCAATTATAACGTGCGCGTGTTGGGCCGCAAGGGCGTGCTCAACCTCAACGCCATTGGGAGCATGCCCCAGCTACCCGAAATCCGCCGCACCATTCCCGCCATCATCAAAAGCGTGGAGTTTGCCAAAGGCCAGCAGTACGCCGATTTCAACCCCAAGCTCGATGAGGTAGCGGCCTACGGGATTGGCGGGCTGGTGGCCGGCAAGGTTCTGGCCAAAGCGGGTGCTTTGGCCTTGTTTGCCAAGTTCTGGAAAGTCATTCTGGCCCTGGTAGCAGGCGGCTGGACGGCCATCCGGCGCTTTTTCGGGGGCAAGACTGAAGACGAGTAGGCAGCAGACACCGGGACCAGCCAATCCGGAACATGTAGCCTTTCGGCTCATTCTTTCGTTCTACCTTCGGGCCAGCTGTTTCCAGCTGGCCTGTTTGTTTTACGCTGCCTATGGCTTTCCTGAAAGAGCTTTTCCACCAGAATAAATCCACCCTGGCGCTACTGCTGCTGCTGGCCCTGCTCCCGCTGCTGGGTGATAGTGCGCTGGCCTGGGTGCTGCACCACAACCGCGAGCTGCTGGCTCAGCCTACGGCCTGGGAAATGCTGCTGTACTTTGGGGTGGTAGCCATAGCCATGACGCTGGCCCTCACGCACACTACGGTGGTAGTGCTCATTACGGCCTTCTACTTCAACTGGGCCGGCTTTCCTGGTATGCTGCTCACCTACATGCTGGCGGCGCTGTTCGGGCATATGCTGGCTACCTCCCTCGACAAAGGCAAGCTTATTCGCTTGCTGGAGCGTTTCCCAAAGGCCCATGCCGTGATGCACGAGCTGCGCGGCGACAGTTGGCGGCTGGTGCTGCTCACGCGCCTTTCGCCGGTGCTGCCGTTTGCACTCATCACGTTCATTCTGGCTGTGGTAGGAGTGCCGCGCCGGCAGTTCCTCACGGCCTCGGTGGTTGGCATGCTGCCTCGTACGCTGTTTTTCTACTGGCTTGGCACCAAGGCGCAGGATGTGCTGCTGCTCATTCAGGACCCTGACACGGGCACGCTGGGCAAGGTGCTGGTGGCGCTGCTGCTGGCCGTTTCCGCCTTTGGTCTTTACTACCTGTTTACTCGTGCCTTAAAGCGCGTGCTGCAAAAAGGCGTCGAAAAAGAGCACAAAAATTTCAGCTGAATTTCAGCATCTTGCGGTATTTCGGCAAAAAAAACGGGCGAAATGCCGCTCCCAGCTTGCACAGCCCGTACTTACCCTGCTATCTTTGCACAACCAAAACGGAAAATCGTTCTGTTGGCGGTACCTGGTTGCATAGCTCAATTGGATAGAGCATCTGACTACGAATCAGAAGGTTTAAGGTTCGACTCCTTATGCGACCACAGAAAAGGCCCTCAGCAGCACGCTGAGGGCCTTTTTTATTGTTCCGTTACTTTCGTTTTATTCTACGCCCACCGTGGCGCTGCGGCGCTCCAGCAGAACGGTGTCGCGCCACAGGCCGCGCATCTGGCCTATTCGCTCCCGCTGGCCTAGTACTCGAAAACCGGCAACCTGGTGCAGATGGATACTGGCCGTATTTTCCGGAAATATCCCCGCCTGCAGCGTCCAGATACCATTTTGCTCAGACTCGGCAACCAGAGCCGCTAGTAGCTGGCGTCCTACGCCGTGCCCCTGGGCTTGGGTGGCTACATACACGCTCACTTCGGCCACGCCCGCGTACACGCAACGTCCCGATACCGGCGTGAGAGCAGCCCAGCCCAGTACCTGCTCGGTATTATCGAGAGCAACCAGGCGGCTGTGCTTGAGATGCGCGGCGTCCCAGGCCTCCCAGCTGGGAGCTTCAGTCTGAAAAGTAGCATTGCCGGTGGCAATACCCTGCTCGTAGATGGCGCGCACGGCCGGCCAGTGCGCTTCGGCGAGGGGTACAAGTCGAATGTCCATTCGGAAAGTTAGTAAGCGCGCCGCAACATGTCGGCGTAGGTATTGGGCAAAAGGCTGGCTTCTATGGCCTGTGCGGCTTTTTCAACGTCGTAGGGCACGCGCACCAGCTCGCTGCGCAGGCCATCGGGGCGGGTGAGGCAAGTATCGTTATCGAGGTGGAGCAGCAGGTAAGCTGCCTGCGGGGTCCCATCCTTGGGCTTGCCAACCGAGCCGACGTTGAGCGCGTGGCGGTAGCGAGTCTGGCCTTCCTGCTGATAAGCCAGGGCCCGATGGAAAGGCTTGTGCGTATGCCCAAACAGCAGCACATCGGCGCGGGCATCGGCCAGTATCCGCAGCAGGCTTTCTTCCGGTCGGTCTTCAAACAGATACTCGTTGATACGGCGTGGGGAGCCATGTACCATTAGTAAGCTCAACGTCCTGGGTTCATCGACAAACTCCAGGCACATATGTTTGGGCAGCAGGCGCAGGTAGCGGCGCTCCGCTTCCCCCACGACGGCGTTGGTGAAGGCAATGCTTTGCGCGCCCAGCTGTTTGTCTTCCTCCGTTTTGTAGGCGCAGCCGCACTCGCTGCTACCCAGACCAATGCCCTGGTCGTAGTTGCCGGCCAGGGTGGGAATACCGCGCCGCCGGATTTCGGCAACGACTTCATTAGGCCAGGGCGCGTAGCCTACCAGGTCGCCCAGGCAGAATACCATGTCCGGCTGGCGCTGGTCGATATCGGCCAGCACGGCCTGCAGAGCCGGCAGATTGCCGTGCACATCCGAGAAAAAGGCAATAGTCATTTGAAAAAGCGGGGTAGTAGCCGGAAAAGAGCCTCTCGCGAGGCCAGGCCTAACAGAAGCTTTAGCAGCACCCGCCTCCCGGGGCGCAACCGGCAACCTGCAGTTGCTGCAGGGCAAGCTGGTGGCTGGGAATGCCGCAGGCATCCTGGGCGAGGCAGGCCGTCTGCTTGGGAGTTAACACGAAATCCGTCCCGTCGAACATAAGGCCGAATTTGCCGATGGTCTGCTGCTGGTATTCCACCTCAATATCCAGATCCTCAGAACCCAGAATCTTCTCCGACAAGGTGAGAATGTGCAGAAACTTACGGGGAGCAAGCCGGTGGTCGTAGTCGCCGGCTTCCCAAAGCTGGAAGTTGGCCACGGTTTCGCGGCGCTCCACGCCCCCGCAGTCGATGAAGTGCTTGTTTACCAGGCCCACTTCCGTCACGTGGAAATGGGCAGGCAGGTAAGCGCCATCCGGCAGGCGAAAGTTAACGGCTTCCAAGCCCGCGAGAAAGGCTTTCATTTCGGATATCTTCATGATTAGGGCGTTTGAAGGATGAGAAAGTCAGTTAGCAGGCGCAGGCATCTGCCGGCCCGCAGGCAGGAGCAGTAGCCACCTCGCCGAAAAAGCCGGCGAACTGCTGCCGGACCTGTTGCAGCAGCTCATAGTTGAGGCAGTAGCACACGGTGAGGCCGTCGATTTCGCCCCGAATAAGGCCCAGCACCTTTAGCTCCTGCAGGTGCTGCGACACGGTGGTGCGGCTTAAGGGCAGCTCGGCGGCTATGTCGCCGGAAATGCAGGTTCGTTTAGAAGCTAATAGCTGGATGATGGCCACGCGGGCGGGGTGCGCCAGCGCCTTGGCTACGCGGGCAAGGTCCTGCTGCTGCTGGGTAAACTCCGTGGTTTTGGCGTGCGTCATACAAAAAGCGTCATACTATGACGTAAATATACGACATAGTATGACGGATGTTTACGTCATAGTAAATTTATTTTTCTAATATCCCCGAAAAGCCTGTGCTTAATCCGCTACCAAGCACAAACTCCGCGGCCGGCCCGGCTGCGGAGTTTGCACAGAATAGGTGCACCATTTTGTATATCAGCCAACTACACATCACGCAGCCACTGCGCGGCCACGCTGGCTTGCTCGAAGGGAAAAATCATGGGCCGCTCCTGCCCGCGCAGCTGCAGGCGAGCCGACAGAGTGTTGTAATACTCCGGGGGGCCACCCAGGCAATGGCTTCTACTCCGGCATCGGCGGCGCGCGGGAAAAACTCCCGCTCAACCCACTCGGCCGCTCCGGCCCAGGGCTTGGTAAGCAGGGAATTGTCGTTCAGGATTTTGCGCAGCTGCAACTGGTTCACGAAGCCCAGCACAGCGCGGCAACCGGCCGTTACCGTTTGCTGCGTCTGCTCGCCGCGCCACTGGTTGTAAAGCCAGCCATTGGCCTCATCGTAATAGATGGTGAGGTACTCGGTATGTGCCAGTGCCGGTAAATTCATGCTACTCCAAACAGTATTCCTGCGCCCGGGCAAGCCGGGCTACGGTACTCAACAACATCAGGCCTAACGCGGAGCCACCCCAGCCACTACCACCTCCTGCTCCACCAAATGTAGAAGAAATAGTATAATACAACGCCCCGCAGTGTACCTTTGCGGCCGTTTAGTGCGGCCCGCCAACGTTTTAGCGGGTTTAGGTGTTTAACGCCTGCGCAGTCTTTCTGCGCAGCCTTTTGCTTTCCGTATGAATTCTATTTCCACTGATATCTGCATCATCGGCGCCGGGCCGGTGGGGCTGTTTGCCGTTTTCGAAGCCGGCCTGTTGAAGCTGCGCTGCCACGTGGTGGATGCCCTGCCGCAGGTGGGTGGACAGCTTTCCGAAATCTACCCAAAAAAGCCGATTTATGACATCCCGGGCTTTCCCGAGGTGCTGGCCGGCGACCTGGTGCGCAACCTCATGCAGCAGATTGCGCCCTTCCACCCCACCTTCACGCTGGGCGAGCGGGTGGAGCGCTACGCCAAGCTCGATGATGGCACCTTCCAGCTCTTCACCACCGACGGCACCGAAATCATCTGCAAAACCATCTGTATTGCCGGCGGCCTGGGCTCGTTCGAGCCGCGCAAGCCGGCTATCGAAGACCTCGAAAAGTTTGAAGGCGGCCGGGGTGTACACTATATGGTGCGTGACCCGGAACACTTCCGCAACCAGCGCCTGGTTATTGCCGGCGGCGGCGACTCGGCCCTCGACTGGACTATCTTCCTGGCTGATGTGGCGAAGGAAGTGACCCTGGTGCACCGCGGCACTACCTTCCGCGGGGCCGCCGACTCGGCCGAGAAAGTGCAGAAGCTGCACGAAGCCGGCAAAGTACGCTTAGTGCTGAGCAGCAACGTCACCCACGTACACGGCAACGGCCACCTCGAAGCCGTAACCATCACAGCCAACGGCGGCGCCACTGAGTCGGTGGTATTGGACCATTTTATTCCGCTGTTTGGCCTTACGCCCAAGCTCGGCCCGATTGGCGAGTGGGGCCTGGAGCTGCAGGACGACGCGGTGAAGGTGAACACCCTGGATTACTCTACCTCCGAGCCCGGCGTGTTTGCCATCGGCGACATCAACACCTACCCCGGCAAGCTGAAGCTGATTTTGTGCGGCTTCCACGAGGCCGCCCTCATGGCCCAGGGAGCATTCAAATACATCAACCCCGACAAAAAGTACGTACTCAAGTACACCACCGTCAACGGGGTACCCACCTTGTAAGTGAATTAGTGACTGAGTGATTTAGTGAGTTGATGTTCTATCGTTTACCAACTCACAAAATCACTCAGTCACTAATTCACCCATTCACTCATTGATATAGCATGACCGACGAAGTACGCGTGTATGTGGAAGAAGCGCCCGGCCAGCGGCGCGAGGTAGTAGCGCCCACCGATATGGGCCTGAGTCTGATGGAAATCCTGAAGGCCGATGGCTATGACATTCAGGCTACCTGTGGCGGCATGGCCCTGTGCGGCACCTGCCACGTGGAGGTACTGGCCGGCCCGGCCCTGCCCGAGCCCAGCGACGATGAGCTGGCCATGCTGGAAAGCCTGCCGGTGATGACGCAGGGCAGCCGTCTTTCCTGCCAGATTCGCATCAATGAGCGGATGGATGGCCTGGTAGTGCGCCTGATGCCGCAGAACGCGTAAGAATTGCTGACTGCGGCATTTCGTACTATCCTACGAGAAGACCGAGCAATAAAAAGACGCGGCCGTTGCGGCCGCGTCTTTTTATTGCTCAGTTTCGCTTCACCTAGAATGCCCTTGAAGGCTCTAGCGGCGGCGCGAAGTAGTTTTTTTCTTCGTTACCCGTTTCTTGCTACTAACCTTCCGGCTGGTGGCAGACCGGTGCCGGGTGCGCGTATAGTGGCGGCGCGGGGCGGCGGGGGCAGCCGGCGTGGCAGTGGCTTCAGTGGGCTTCTCGGCAGCGGGAGCAACGGCCTCAGTGGCTGGCGCCGGGGTGGCCGCTACATGCCGGGCCGTGGCGTCGGCTGGTACTGCGGCAGTTGGTTCGGGCTTGGGCGCGGCGGGCTGCATCTTGCGACGCACGGGCATCAGAAAGTCCCGCTCTACCCGCTCCTGGGCCGTCAGCTTTTCTTCCCCGGGCAAAGCCGGACGCACGGGCACGGCTACTTTTCCAGCCGTATCGGGGGTGGAGGAGGCTGGCTTTTTCTGGGTCTGAGCCAGTGCTCCGGCCCCGCTCAGCAGCAGCCCCGCACACAGTACTAAGGTACGCATCAGCTAATTTCTTCGGTTGATGGGAGGGCAAAAGTACCAGATCCTGAATCGAATAACAAGCCACACCCCAACCGGCAGGCTGCAAAGAGACTTTTCAGGCCTTTGCGCCGCGATATTGAAAGTAAAAATGCAATTTTCTGCTACTTGCCGGACTGCTCCCCTATCTGCACCCGCGTGCCGGCCGAATGGGTAGTAAACTCCGGTGCGTAGAGGCACTGCAGCTGCGAAAGGCCTCCCGAAAAATCACCACTCTGAGCGGCCCGCAGGCGGTACTCGAACGTGTGCGTGCCTTTGGGGAAGAAGCCGATAAAGAAGTTGGTAGCTGCGTCGCGGGGGCTTTCGTAGTAGCCCAGCCCGCTTTGGTAGCGGTAGCCTGAGGTTTGGCTGATCAGCTCCAGACCGGCGGCCCGCTGGTCTTTCAGGTGTACATACTCCAGGTCACGGTCGGCGCGCAGCACGAGGCGCACCACTAGCACGTCGCCCACCCGCAGGGGCGCGGCGGCGGTAAAGCGCTCTAACACCGGACCGCCGGCCGTGCGCTGCTCCCGGAACAACTGCCGCTCCAGGCTCAGGGCCGTAGTAGCGGGCGTGATTTTATCGAGCTGCTCGAAGTACTGCCAGTAAAGCGCGCCCCAGGCAACGCCCGCATCGGGCTTCTGCACCGAAATCTTGCCCTGGGCCGGCTTCACCTCGGCTGCCGACCACGTGGTTTTGAAGTAGCCGGTACCGGTTTGCTGAGCCGTGGGCTTCACCAACTCCCCTCCTACCCGCACCTGCAAAGGCTGGGTGGGCTGCAGCCAGTCGGAGCCGCGCAGCAGCAGAGCGTAGCAGGCATCGGCGGTGGCGCGGGTGCTTTCCCAGTGCTGGGTTTGCTTTTGCTTGAGCAGCCAGAGCTTCATTTCATCCACCGCTTTCTGGTCGTCCTGGATTTCGTCGAATGCCTCGATGAGCGTGGCCTGGGTTTCGGTGGGCGCCTCGCGCCAGTAGTAGCCGCCGCGCACTTCCTTCCAGTACATGCCCAGCTCCGGCGAGTGCAAAGCATTTTCGCGCAGGGCCGTCAGCACGTCGCGCACGGCAGCCGGAGCCGCTTTCGTCCGGTGTAAAGCCAGCGCCAGCTGGGCCTGGAGGTAGCGCGTCTGGGAGGGCCAGAAGGTGGCGGCCTGCTGCTGGTAGTAGGCTTGGGCCGGCTGCGCCGACTTGGCTACGGCCTGCTTCAGCCAGAAGCTGCGGGCATACAAGGCCTGCACCTGAATGTCACCTAGGTGGTCTTTCTTCAGGTCTACCTTCGGTTGCTTGCGTAGCTCAGTGTAGTCGCGCTGCAGCTGCTCGTCGAGGTAGCGCAGGGCGTTTTGCAGGATGGGCCGGGCCTGCTCGTCCTGGCTGGCATCGAAGGCGCCCAGCTTCTGCAGCTTGCCAAAGCCCGCCACGATAAGCTGAGTGATGTACCGGTCGTCGGGCATCTTCTCAAACCAGGGGAAGGCGCCGTTGGGCTGCTGCATCTTGGCCAGCTTGAGGAGGGCGCGGGCAGTTTCGGCGCGCAGGCGGGGCTCATCGAGCAGTTCGGCCAGGCGGCGCATCCGCTCCGTGTCGCTCTGGGCGTCGCGCACCCAGGGGGTTTCCTGCAAGAGCAGGGCCTTTACTTCCTGGTTTTGCTCCAGCTTGCTGGTAAGGGCATCTTTGTCGCCAGCCTGGGCGGCGCGCTTCCACTCGGCCAGCACCGGCTGCAGCCTGGGGTTCTGCTGCAGAATGCGGGCGGCCAGCAGGTTGGCGTAGAGGCGGCTGAACACCTGCTCGGAGCACTCGTAGGGGTACTCCATCAGGTAAGGCAGGGCCTGCACGGCGTACCACGCGGGATTGGGCGTCATTTCCAGCGTGAGCAAGTAGTTGCGGCGCGTGCCGGAGGTAGTGCTTGTCAGCTTTTTCAGCTCAAACTCCCGCGTAGCCGGCCCCACAATGGGCAGCGGCAGGCTTTCGGTGATTAGGATGCGGTTGGGCAGCACGGGCAAGGTGTTTTCCTCGCCGTCGGAGACAGTTTCTAGTTGCTTGTTTCTAGTTGCTCGTTTTTGGTTTTTGGCTTCTTTGCGGGACTTTTTATCCGCTCTTACTTCTTCGTTCTTACCTCTCAGTTCTCCCGAAGCCACCACGCGGTAGGTAATAGCTTCAAGCGGAATCTGGCCTTCGGCGGTTTCGGGGATGCGCAGGCTCCAGCTCACGGCCGTGCTTTGGTTGGCGGCCAGCTGGAACGCCTGCTGTGCCGTGCCTTGCAGCACTTTACTTTCGATGGGCTGCTGAGTGCGGGCGTCGAAGAGGAAAAGTTGGGTGGTACCGCTCAGAGGCTGGGCGGTGAGGTTGCTGAGCTTGGCCGAGAAGCGCAGCTGGTCGCCTTCGCGGAAAAAGCGCGGGGCGTTGGGCGTCACCTGCAGGGACTTTTGCGTTACCAGGTCGCGGCGAAGCAGGCCGGTGTGCAGCTCTTGGTCGTGGGCCAGGGCCAGCAGCTGCCAGCGCGTCACAGCTTCGGGCATCTGGAATTCCAGCACCGTTTCGCCCTGGTCGTTGGTGCGCAGCGCGGGCAGCCAGAAGGCCGTTTCGCGAAAATCCTTGCGGGCCTGGATGCCGGACAGGTCGGGTTGATCGGGCTTGGGCGCCTGGGTGCTACCATCAGAAGATGCTTGAGCTTCTTCCCGGAGAGCTTTGCCTTCACCTGCCTGAGCATCCATAGCTACCATGGGAGCGGCGGGGGCAGCCATTACCGCATCCGCTTTCACCATCCGACTTACACTGCCTCTGACGCGTACACTCACGGGCCGGCCACCACCATAACCCACTATCACAGGCTCATCATAATCCCACAGATTTATTTCAGGATAAACCAACTCAGTGACATCCACACTGCTTTCCTGTTCAAACAGCACATTAGATTCTTCCGTCCCGAACTGCCCGCTCCAACCCAAAAGCGCAGGATGGTACGGTTTCGGGAAATCCAGATCCGTGAAACTGTGCGGCCGGAACGTGTCCAGAGACTGGTCGTAGAGCGTGGCCAGCAGCTCGGCATTGGCGGGCTTGCCGCCGGCGTTGTGGATGGTGACGCGCCAGGTTTCTTTCTGGCCGGGCTGGAGCTTGTCGCGGAAGGTGGCAATGCTCAGGCGCAGCGGCGCGGGCGGCGTGGCTACCTGCACCACGGCGTTGTGCAGGTACAGGCGGTTGTCGCGCACCTGGGTGGTGTGGATGTAAAGCTGCGTTTCGCCCAGGGCGGCGGGCACCGGCACGGTTACCAGGCGCTGCTCGTTGGCGTTCAGGGTCAGCCACTCCCGGCGCAGGGGCTGGCCTGCGGCTTCCACTTCCACCAGCACCCGGGCGCCGGCTTCGCTGCCGCCGACCAGGAACCGGGCCGTTTGGCCGGGGGCTACGCTGTCCTGCAAGGCCACAAACCAATCGGTGGTGGGCACGGGCAGCTCGTTGGCCGAGGGAGTATAGAGCGTGAACCGCTGCTCGGTTTTGGCAGGCTGCTCCGCCGAGGTGGCGGTAGCTTCCAGTACATAGCGGCCGGGCGCCTGCTTGGCTAGCGCGGCGGTCAGCTCCGGCAGCAAGGGCGTGGTGTTGGTATCGAAATTCTGGGTGAAGACTTCCGTGCGCGCCCAGGTGCTGTCGTTGTCTTCCGGGCCGTAGGCATCCAGCGGGAAGCGGCGCTTGAGCTCCTCCCGGCTCAATCCTTCACGCTCGGGCCGCTCCCAGGGGCGGGGCCGGAAGGCGCGGGCGGGCGGCGTGAGGCGGTAGAGGCGCAGCTGCCCCTTGGCGGGACGGGCTTCGCCGGTGGCGTTGGTGCTCAGCAGCCGTAGGGCCGGCAGCTTGTCGCGGTTCAGGAGCTCGGGCACTTCCAGCCGCAGCGTGAGGGCCGCGTTGCCCAGGCTGATGCTTTGCTGGCCGGTGCGCGTTTCGCCGGCGGCATCGGTTACGTCGGCCGTCACCTCAAACACGTAGCCAGGGCCCCAGCCACCGCGCTTGTTGGCGCCGGCCTCGCTCTGCGCGGTAAAGTTGACGGTGAACCCACCCGCCGAATCGGTTTGGGTGGTACCATTTATTATTTCCACTTCTGCCCGGCCATTGGGGCCCGGGTAGCCCATCCGGCCACCGTACGGGCGGTACAGAGGCCAGAACGTGCGGCGCACCACGCGGTAGCGCACCGTGGCACCATCAACGGGCTGCCCGGCGTAGGCCGTAGCCTGGCCGCGCACCACTACGGGCTGGCCCAGCACGGGCGTGCCTTTCACGGGTTCAAACGTGACCTGGAAGGTGGGCCGCTTGTAGTCTTCCACTGCGAAGCCCACGCTGCCGTTGTCGGTCTGCAGGCTCATTTCCCCGTTCAGCAAGCCCGTAGGCAGCACCACGGAGCCGTGGAAAGAGCCAAAGTCGGAACTGGTGAAGGGCAGCGTCTGCACCGTCTGGCCGTTCACGTCCACGAGCCGCACCGAAACGGGCTGCTTGGTGAGCAGGCGGGATTTGCCGGCCTGGGTTTCCGTCAGGATGCCTTTGAAGTAGAGCGTCTGACCAGGGCGGTAGATGGCGCGGTCGGTGTAGAGGAAAGTCTGGCGCTGGAGTTGCTCCTCGTCGCGGATGTAGCGCGGGCCGTAGTAGCCACCTTCCTCAATCAGCAAAGAGTCGGCACCTTTGATCAGCAACAGCCCCCGCAGCTGGGTATTCTCGCTGGAGGTCTGCCCTATGACTATTTGGGCCTGGCCTTCAGCATCAGTGGTGGCTTTGGTTCCCCGGCGCTGCTGGTAGTTGCGGCTGGGCTGGTCGTAGTACCGCATAAAGGGTAGCACGCTGGCCCCGGCCAGCGGCTGGCCGCTCTGCCGGTGCAGCACCAGCACCTGCGGCCCAGGCTGCGTGGCGGAGTTGCGACGCACTAGGCTCAGCTCACTCACGTGCAGCTCGCCGTAGGAAGTTATGACGTTGCCCTGAGTTTTGACGGGGTTATCAGCAGCCGTACTAAGCACAATCAGGTAATGCCCCAGCGGCAGCGCCGGCCCGGCCTGCTGCACGCTGTGGGAGGTATAATCGACGGGGCCGGAAATGGGCAGCGTCCAGGCCGCGGCGGGCTTGGCGGCCAGCACGCGGGCGTAGCGCTCCTCCCAGGTGAGCGGCTTGCGGTAGGCCTGCTCCAGCTGGCGCAGGGCCTGGGCGCTGCTTATGCGGTAAGCTTTGGCATACACCTGCGGCGCATTGCGCACCTGTAGCTTGAGCAGCCAGGGCTGAGCGGGCAGCACTACTTCTTCGGTGGTGAAGGCTATTGCTACGGCCTCGATGCGCTGCCGCAAGGCGCGGGCCCGCTGTGCCCCGCGGGATTTAGGAAAGCGCTTCTCAGCTACCAGGGCTATTTCCCGGGCTTTAACGGGTTGTGAGGCTTCCAAATTTTCGGCTTGTTCAGCCAGAAACTCCGTGCTGATAGGCAGAGGCTGGTAGGTTTCGGCGGCGCGGGCCAGGGCCCGCTGGTACACCGAGTCTTTGCTGGCCAGCACGGAATGCTGCTGCACGAAGCGCAGGCGCCTGAGGTCTACATCGGCCAGGGCCGCCACGTTTTGGGCTTCCTGCAGCCGAAAAGCGGTAAGCTGCTGCAGCACCTGCAGGGCGTGAAACTGGCCGTTGAGTGTATCGGCGGCGGGCGCTGTGAGCTTGAGTTGGGCAAACTGCGCGGCTGGCTCATACAGGTTGGTGGCTTTCAGCTCGAACTGTACGGCAGGGTGCGTCACGTAGAACTCGTCGTTCTGGAGGCCATCCACGGCGCGGTGCGCCAGCAGGTCGTAGAGCGTGGGGCGCAGGCTGCGGCCTTCGGCGTTGCCGCCCAGTACCGCGTAGCCCAGTCGGGCCAGGGGCAGTTGCTGCTGGCGGAGGGGCTCATCCTGCACCGAGGCACGGTAGTGCCGCACTACGGCGCTGCCGAGACGGGCGGCATCCCAGGTGCGCAGGTCCTGGGCACTGGTATCGGCAGGAGCGGCATTTTCGGTGGCGCCGCTGGTACGGTCGTAGAGCTGGTAGCGGTGCTCCTGGTAGTAGGTGGCATAGAGCTGGCCCAGCAAACTGTGCAGCACGGGCCGGGCCGGGAACTGCGCCGTTTTCAGGTCGGCTTCCAGCAAGGCAATGGCCTTCACGTCGGACTCTTCCTCCTTGGCTTCCAGCAGCCGCAGCTTGTAGAGCAGGGCGCGCAGGTACTCAGGCGCATCCTGGCGCTGGCGCGCAGCGCGGTACAGTTCGTCGACCAGCTTGGCAGCCGAAGTGGTTTGGTTCTTCGCCAGCAGGACATCTACCTGCTGCCATTTTTTAGGATCGGGGCCAGCGGGCGGCGTGGGCGCCGAAGAACCAGTGGAGAAAAGCATCAACAGGGAAAAGCAAGCCAGCAGGAAGAAACGCATGAGCCGATAACGCGCGAAACGCATGGGTGAGTACAGACATAGATGCACGGATCCGGCCAAAAGCACACACGCAGCCGAAAAATGTGCGGAAATAACCTCAACCGTTATGCTCCGCCCAACGAAAACGCCCGCTTCCGGAGTAACAGAAGCGGGCGTTTTCGTTATTCGGTTTCGAAGGTGGCGGGCCGGGCCGAGCCGGCGGCAGGCTTGGTGTTCAGCACCTGCTCGGCCTGCAGCAGGTGGCGGTCCAGGTGCAGCACCAGCGCCTCCAGCTGGTCGGTGAGGCGGATGCGCAGCAGTGGAAACACGGGGTTGGGGATGCGCACCCGGTTGGCGTTGATTTCGCGGGCCACGGCAATAATACGCAGCAGCTCATCAAGCTGCCGGCCAAACACCTCTACCACGGTGCGCGGCAGTCGGGAGCCGCTGGGCGCGAACTGCTGCGGGGTTTGCAGGGGCTTTTCGCTGGCGGGCGTACGCATAGCCTCCACCAGCTTGCTGCCGAAGTAGCCGTGTTTTACCTGCTCGGCGGGGCGGCTGCCGCGCTGGCGGGCCAGGCGCACGCGCCGCATCATATCGGGCAGGTAGTGGCCGCCCATAATGTTGAGGTGCTCCAGGCACTGTCCCACGCTCCACTTCCCGGGGTGCGGGCGGCGGTTCAGCTCCTGGATGTCGAGTTGGCGAAAACGCGCGTTATTTACTTCCTGGGCGCGGCGGATGCTTTTTTCCAGCTGGTCGAGAAATTCGGTAGTGCGGGTGGGCGAGGCAGACATACGACAGAAGGATAGCAGTGGCAGCGAGGCAAGGTACGCGTCTCGGCGCGTTTAGCCAACCTTTTGCCGGCCAAAGCCCGCGCCTGCCCTCAAGGTTTCTGCGGCATTCCGCTTTATCTTAGCCCCGGAGGCTGCCAGCCCTTGCTCCGGCCAAGCTTGGATGGCTGCGGCAACCCAACCAGAAATTCAGCTGTAGGCTTCCTTCCTGCCGGAACTGTTTGCCTTGGGGCCAGGCTTCCGGCTTTTCCCGCCTGAATTGTATGTCTATGCGCTGTATGGGGCTTTTGCTAACCGAATGGAGTGCCCGCTTGATTGGCCCCGCCCAGCAGTACCTGTTGCCGCCGGCCGGCAGCAGGCATCTGGCGGCGTCATTTTTCGCTCATACGCCCTTGGTTTTGCACCTTCCCGCTGCTTTTTGGCCTACTGTCTGGGTTGGGGCGCTGCTGATTCTGAGTTTAATGGTGGTTGGCTACGGTCTGCTGCGGGCGGCGCGGCGGCGCGAGCAGCAGCTGAAACAAACGCTGCTGCAGCGCGCTATCGAACTGGCCGAAGCACACGCTTCGGCAGAAGCTTCCCAGAGGGCCAAGACCCGGTTTCTGGCCGATATGAGCCACGAAGTTCGCACGCCGCTGAACGCCGTGATGGGCCTCTCTCACCTGCTGCGGCAAAGCCCGCTGACGCCCGGGCAGCTGCAGGACCTTACCGCGCTACAGGGAGCTTCTCATACGTTGCTCACGCTGTTCAACGACCTGCTCGACGGCTCCCGAGCTGATGCCGGCCAGCCGGATCCGACGGCCACGCCGTTTCACCTGCCCACGATATTGCAGCCATTTGAGCCGCCTCTGCGGGTACTGGTAGCCGAAGACAACGGCCTCAACCAACTGGTAGCCCGCCGAACCCTCGAAGCCTGGAATGTGGAGGTGACGGTGACGGCCAACGGCCGCCTAGCCGTGGAGGCAGCCCTGCACCAGCCCTTCAATGTGGTGCTGATGGACGTGAACATGCCCGAAATGGATGGCTATGAGGCTACCCGGGAGCTGCGTCGTCACTTCCCGGATGCTCGACAGCTGCCCATCCTCGGCCTTACGGCAGCTATTTTGCCCGAGGACCGCGCTTTGGCCCTGGCTGCTGGCATGAACGACGCCCTGCCCAAGCCCTTCGAGCCGGCTGCGCTCCACGCCGCGCTGGCTCGCTGCACCGACCGGGCCACTGCGGCCGGGCCGCCGGAGCACGCCGCCTTATCCCCTGCCGGGCCGCCTGAAACCGAGCTACGCCCCGACTGGAGTATCCTGGAAGAGCTGGCGGGCACCAATACCACCTTTATGGTGCGGGTGCTGGAAACGTTTCTCCGGGAGGCGCCCCGGCAGGTGGCGGCGCTGCTGGCGGCCTCCCAGAGTTCCGACCTGCCGCAACTGGCCCGCGAAGCCCACAAACTGAAAGGCCAGGTGGCCTATTTCGGCCTGCATAGCCTCACGCGTAACCTGGAGCAGCTGGAAATTTCGGCCAAAGCCGATAACCCGGAGGCCGTGCGCACAGTTGAGCTTATCGAGCAACAGTTTCGGCAGGTGCTACCGCTTGTTCAGGCCCGCCACGACGAACTGGCGGCCTCAGTCTGACTCCTGTAATTCGTTTGAGCCGCGTACCTTGTGGCCACTCTCCCAATCTCCTTTCCTGCTTTATGCCCGTACCCGCTGCTCCTCTCCGCTGCCTTATCGTTGATGATGACCCGCTGGCGGTGCAGATTGTCGAGAATTGCATTGTCAATACGCCGTTTCTGCAGGCTGTGGGGCACTATAACAGTTCGGTGGAGGCCGCTGAGTTCCTGCGCACCTCTCCCGTGGATGTGCTGTTTCTGGACGTGGAAATGCCGTTGATGTCGGGTATCGAGCTGCTGCGGGCCCTGCCCAGCCCGCCCCTCGTAGTGCTTATCACGTCCAGCAAGGAGTATGCGGTAGAGGCGTTTGAGTTTTCGGTGGTCGACTATCTGGTGAAGCCCATCAGCTACGCCCGCTTCCTGAAAGCCGCTCAGAAAGCCCTCGACCAGTTTACCAACAACGCCCCGGAACCGGGTGCCGCCGACTCAAGCGAGTTCACCTTCGTGAAGGTAGACAACAAGCTGGTGAAGGTGCTCTTCGACGAAGTGCGCTACGTGGAGGCCCTGGGCGACTACGTGCACATCGTTACGGGCCAGAGCAAGCTCATCGTGTACAGCACCATGCGGGCCGTTGAAGAGAAGTTTCCGCCGGCGCTGTTCGTGCGCGTGCACCGCTCCTTTATCGTGGGCATGAAGTGGATTCAGGCCATTGAAGACAACGCCATCAACATCGACCATAAGCTGATTCCCATCGGTCAGACGTACATGCGCGACGTCACGCAGCGCCTCAACAAGTTCTGACCGGCGGCGCCTTGCTTAGCTTCGGCTTGCCGAACGGTATACCGGTACTTACTGCTCTACTTGCTGCATCAGGTGCAGGGTGAGCTGCCACAGGTTTTCGTACGGAATGATTTCGATGCCCGCAAAGGCCTCGCCGGGCATGGGTGTCTGCGCCAGTTTGGCCAGCAGGGGCTGCCCCTTGCGGCGGCACAGAGCCTCATCAAAGTTCTCGGTGACGGTGAGCTGCAGCAGTCGGAAGAATAACCGCCCGCGCAGGGCAGCGGCCTCCCGCAGGTGGGTGCCGGCGTACTTGCGCAGGCCCTCCAGGCGCGAAAGCACCTCTTCCAGGTTGCGCTGCTTGAGGTAATACAGAAACTGCAGGATGAGGATGGCCACGTTCAGGCCCTGCTTGTCGCGGCTGTACTCGGGCAGCACATGCATCAGCTGGGCAAAGTGCAGGTTGCGCACCGGCAGGTTTTCGGGCGCTACAAAGTACAGATAGGCCCGGTACAGCTCCCACCGCTGCTGAGCCGCCGTGCGCAGCTTGCTGAAAAACGGGTTGTCGAAGGCCATTTTCAGCAGCTCGGTGGCCTTGCCGTATTCGCTTGCGTGCATGGCCAGCAGGAGGTAGTGCTCCATGAACACAAACCAGTTGCCGGACGAGCGGTGAAAGGCGCTCAGATACTGCGCCGCCAGCTCCAGGCCGGCCTGCAGGCGTCGGGCCTGCAGGTGAGCAAAAACGCTGTAAAACATGTTGTAGCGCCGGTCAAAGCGCTTGGCATTCAGCTTGCCGGCCTCCCACAGCTTTTCCGACTCGCTGGTCGTTTGAATAATACCTTCGTAGTCTCCGCTCAACTCCTGCTGCATCAGGCGCAGCTTGTAGAGGTGGTCGTAGACCCGGAACACGGGCGCCTGGTCGTACAGCGCCTCCATCTGGCGCACAAACTCCGGCAGTTTTGCAAGCAGCTGCTGCCGGATGCGCACTTTATCGGAGAGCATCATTTTGGCCTCCCAGAAAATTTCGCTGGCCTTTTGCTCTAGCTGCAGCAGCCGCTCGGCCGCTACCAGCTGCTTTACTGCGTGCCGGTATTTGCCTGCCTGGCGCTGCTCGGCATAAATCTGCCGCAGTCCCAGCAGGCTGGTCACTTCGTGCTGGTTGAACTCGCCCTCGGCGGCCAGCCGCTGACACCGCCGGTACAGCTTTTCGGATACCACGTACTCGCCCTCCCGCAGCAATACCCCGGCCTGGTATAGCAGATCCAGGCATTCCTGCTCGTAGCGCCGGTATACCGGGTGGCGGGCATCTGTATAATCCAGAAAAAACAGGTTACTGAACAGCTTGTGCTGCACCCGGGACTTGAGCTTGCGTAGGGCCGTCTGGTTCACGGCACTGCCGCTACCATACAGCTCCCGAACGGCTTGCAGCATTGTCACGTTGTCGCGCGTCTGCAGCAGGTGCAGCAGCTGCAACTCCTTACTCTGGCTGGGCTTCTGAGTAAAGTCTAATAACGGCATCACTTTCTGCCGTCTATTAGTCACAATTCGGGCAATAGACGCCAATTCCTTCATCTAATTTCCCTTAGTAAGTGATTCAAGCCAACCGTGATGCCAGGCAGGTTTCACCAGGCACTTACTTCTTACTCTCTGAGAGAAACACAATATTTATTGTGTTAACTCCGGCCACCAAGCGCCAACATCGTGTCACAAGATTAGCTATATTTTAGCATACGTCCATGTTATTTACTAACTTCTGTAATTAAAAAAGGCCTAAGCCAATAACTCAAATAAGGCAAAGTGCAATTAAGTTAAATCATAGTTATAGTCCCATTTACAGCCATACCTTCCTTTACTTCGGTCAAATTTCAGGGGAAATTCGAAACAAATCTTCATTTCTCTTCACCTCACTACAGTAAGCGTGTCATGTTAGAACTTATTGCACTCGTCCTTCTGCAGTTGGCCACTTTCCTGAATAAGCCTAATGGTACGGTTGCCCCCAAGCCCATAAATACCCTTGAGACGGGCGGCGGCAGCTGGGGTGAAGGCCAGGCAACCTCCACCACTCCTCCAGCCGCCACCGGTGGCGGTAGCTGGGGCGAAGGCCAGGTGAGCAAGCCCTAAAACCCGCCTTTCGTTCGGGCCATTCCAAAACTTGGGTATCTTGCCAGGCAGCCGGCTACATCCGGCCCTACCTTCATGCTTGGATTGTGGTTCCGCTCGGCGTTGCTGGTTTTACTGCTTGGTGCCTGTAAGCCGACTCCTCCTCCTGCGGCCCAGGTGCGTATCCGCTGGCCCCGTGACCCGGAGTCGTTGCATCCGCACATGCTGGCCAATGCTGTGGCCGTTCAGGCCATCAACCTCACGTACCAGAGTTTGCTAGCCGTTGATGCTCCCCGGCAGCAACTCGTTCCTTTGTTAGCCGATTCGTTGCCCGCGGTGCGGCGCACCGGGTCGGCTTCCTTTTTCTCCTACCGCATCCGCCCCCAGGCTACCTGGGACGACGGGCAGCCTATACTGGCGGCCGATGTAGCATTCAGCCTGCGCGCTATGCGCTGCCCCGGCTTGCCCAACGAGCGGATGCAGGCCCAGTACGGCTTTATTCGGGACATTACGATTTCAGCAACAGACCCGCGTCGCTTTACGCTGGTGTGCGCCCCATATGCCCCGGACTATCGGATGCTGTCCGGGGATTTTGCCATTCTTCCCGAGCACCTGCTTGATTCTGCCCACACGCTGCGCCTGCTTCCGCTGACTGACATCGATTCCGTGGCAGCCGCGCGGCCGGCCGTGGCGGCTGTCATTCAGCGGCTGGCCACGGCCGGCCTCGAACGCTCGCCCGGCCGGTATGGCAGCGGCCCTTATCAGCTGAAAACCTGGCAAACCGGCCAGCAGCTGACCTTGCAACGCAAGCGCCCGTGGTGGGGAGACGCCCTACAGGCCACGGTGCCCCAACTCACTGCCCACCCCGAACAGATTCGCTTTCAGATAATACCCGACCAAACCGCCGCCTTGCTGGCTTTGCGCCGCCAGGAGATAGACGTGTACGCCGGAATTCCGCCGGCCGATTTTGCCCGCCTCCGCCAGTCAGCCGCCGATACCTTGCGCCTGGGCTTGTACACGCCCGACTCCTATGAGATGGTAACGGCCGGCTTCAACACGCGGCGGCCGGTTTTGCGGCAGGCTCTCACCCGGCAGGCCATCAGCAGCTTGTTTGATGTAGAGGGTATTTTAAATGGCGCGCTGCATCAGCAAGGGTATGCCAGCGTGAGCATGATCAGCCCGCAACAACCCAGTTTTTACAACGACAGCCTGCCAGCAGACACCTTCAACCCAGCGGCCGCTATAGCCTACCTGCAGCAGGCTGGCTGGCGCCGCCGCCCCGATGGGTCCTGGTGGCAGGCAGGCCCCGACGGCAAGCCTATGGCGTTGGGCTTCACTATTGCTTACCGGGCCGGCAATGCCGCCTACGAATTTATTGCGCTGCAGGTCCGTACAGCCGCCGCACGCCTGGGTATTGCGGTTCAGTTGCGGCCAGCAGAAAGCGCCCAGCTCACGCAGCAGCTGCAAGCCGGTGAATTTGACGTGTACCTGCGCTCTGTGGTAGGCAACCCGTTTGCGCATAACTTTATTCCCCTGCTGCATTCGGCCAGCACTGGCACGGCTGGCGGCAACTACACCGGTTTCGGCTCCCCGGCATCCGACCGGCTGCTCGAACAACTGGCGGCGGCCGAGGACACACTCAGCAAGCGCAAGCTCCTGCGCCAGTTCCAACGCGTGCTGCAGCGGGAGCGGCCATTGCGGGTGCTGTACTTCATGCGCAACCCCATAGCCGTGTCGAAGCGGTTTACCAATTTGGGCCTGTCGAGCTTGTCGCCGGGCTACGAGGTAGCGGGGTTTGTGGAGCAGCCGAAGCTTTAGGTATGTGGTGGCGGGTTGCGTATCGGCTGCTTAAGCCCCTGATGCTGGGGTGGCTGCTGCTTTCGACCGTATTCCTGCTTAGCCGACTGGCCGGCTCCGGCAGCATAGTGCAGCTTACGTCCGAAACCGACATTTTATCGTCACGGCAGTTCGAGCGCCAACAAGCCCAACAAGCTTTGCAAAAGCGCCTGGGTTTGAATTTACCGCTGTTTTACCTGTCGGTTGCTCCCCATCCTTCCTATGGCCCATGGCTTCTGGCAGTGCGCTGGCATGGCCAACACAACCAATACCACCAATGGCTGTGGCAGCTGGCAGCGGGCAACCTCGGCAGCTCCTACCGGGACGGACGACCGGTAACAGCCATCATCAGTGAAGCCTTGCCCAACACGCTTCGCCTTACGCTGCCGGCAGCTGTGGGCTCGGTAGCGCTGGCCCTCTGGCTGGGGCTGCGGCTGGCCCGACGGCGCTGGTGGCGCCCTTGGGTCCTGAGTTTGTGCGTGGCACTGGATGCGGCCCCGCTTTTCCTGGTTTCCACGGCCCTACTGCTGCTGCTCGCCAACCCCGACGCTCTTCCGCTGTTTCCGGCTTACGGCTTGCCGGAACCAGCCGGCGCCGAAAGCTTGTGGGAATCAGGCACCCGAAATCTGTACTATTACACGTTGCCTGTCAGTAGTTTGCTGCTCGTGACCGTGCCTGGCCTGGTCTTGCAACTGGTGGCGGCACTCGGGCGGGAAGCCGGAAGCCAGTACGTGATAACGGCACGAGCGAAGGGACTATCAGACAAGCAAGTGTTGCGGGGTCACGTGCTGCGCAATGCCGCGCTGCCGTTTATCACCCTGCTTACTGATTTGCTGCCGGCGCTGCTGGCCGGCGCGGTAGTGGTGGAAGTAATTTTTGCCCTTCCTGGTATGGGCCGACTGCTGGCTGAAGCCGTCGCCACCCGCGACTATCCGGTGCTGCTGGGCGGCGTGGCCCTGGTAGCAGCGGCCCGACTGGTATCGTACTGGCTGGCCGACGTCCTCTATGCCTGGGCCGACCCGCGCCTGCGCCGCCAGGCTACTTCCCCAGCTCATGCGTAGGCCCTGGCACTTGTGGGTGGCTGTTGGTTGGCTGGCGCTGCTAGTTTTGGTTGCCGTCAGTGCTGGTTGGCTGCCTTTGCCGTTTGAGCCCGGCCAAACCGATATTACCTTCATAGCCACTGCGCCCAGCGCCGCCACCCAACACTGGCTGGGAACCGATGCGCTGGGTCGCGACGTGCTGGCCGAGCTGCTTTATGGCAGCCGCACACTGGTAGGAGTAAGCCTGCCCGCTACCTTACTGTTGACGCTGCTGGCAGTGCTTCTGGGCGGCAGCGCTGGCTACTGGGGAAACACCCGGCTCCAACTGACGCGGGCGCAATGGCTGGGCAGCAGCTATGCCGCCCTATTAACTGTGCTGTATTTACTGTTGCCAACCACTGATGGAACCACCGTGCTGGCGTGGCTGCTGTGGCTGCTCATTGGCGGGGCACTAGCCTGGGGAGTGGGCCGCACAAACTGGGGGCGTACCAGGAAAGCCGTGCCGCTGGATAGCTGGATCCTGGGCATAGCAGCCATACTGGGGTCCGTTCCCCGGCTTATTCTACTAGTGATTCTGGCGGCAGTTATGCCTTTCTCCGTGGTATCGGCCATCCTGATGTTGGGGATGCTGTTCTGGCCGGGCATGATGCGGCTGGTACGAGCCGAGATGCTGCGGGTGCAGGCCTTGCCTTACCTGGAAGCTGCCCGGGCACTGGGCCTCACGGACGGCCAGCTCATCTGGCGGCACGCCTGGCCGGCCCTGCGCGGTTTGGTGGCTACCTCCTTTCTGCTCTACCTCACTGTTATCATTGGGCTTGAAACCACTCTCTCCTTCTTAAGCATTGGCTTGCCCGCGGAGCAAGCCAGCTGGGGCCACCTGCTGGCCGCCGCCCGGCTGGCCCCGGAAGCCTGGTGGGTAGCTGCCTTCCCAGGCGTAAGCGTCCTGCTGACGCTACTCAGCCTGCGGGTTGTTGCCGGACGGAAAATAATATAGCCCGCAACGTGCCGAAATACTCCTGGCACGTGTCACAATCAGGCAGTAGACAAACAATCTGGTAACGCGCCATACAAAGCTTGTACACCGTTTTACCTTAAAGTTCTTCTCAAAAAGGAGCCTATATCTTCCTTATTCCTATGTCACAAATACCCACGTTGCTTCCTTTCCACCCGAACAAGGCCGCTCTATACTTGCATAAGAATTCGGACGCAGCAAGTAGCTGCCTTGAGTTTTTCTCAGCTTTTGCCGCCCATGACGGAAGTCGGAAGCCTGGAAAACAGCGCTATTGCTTCAACTGCTGAGGCAATAGCGCTGCAACCGAGAAGCGGAAGCTCACCCCAAGTACCGCACCTGCGGTTTGCGGTTGGTTGAAGTCAGAATAGCGCTGCTGCCAGTCAGCAACGGAATGAAGAGAAAGTTTAACGAGTGGGTTTTTATAAACTACTCGATTATGTTGCAATAGGTGTGTAGAAAAACCGCTGGCTCTGTCTGCGGTTTTTTTGCGTTTCCACCTGCCACAAAAAAGCCGCTCCTCCACCGCAGAACGGCGAAGGAGCGGCAGGCACTTTAACACGTTGGCCTACTTTTCCAGCACTTTGAATTCGGTGCGGCGGTTTTGCTGTCGGCCTTCCTTGGTGGTATTGGACGCTACCGGCTGCGTGAGGCCGTAGCCGGCAAACGTCAGGCGGCCTTTGTCAATGCCTTTTGTTATCAGGTAATCGACTACCACGCGGGCCCGGTTTTCCGAGAGCTTCTGGTTGTAGGCCGGGTTGCCCACATTGTCGGTGTGGCCGGAAATTTCGATGCGCAGCTTGGGCGTTTCGTTGAGCAGGGCCACGAGGCGCTCCAGCTCCGCGGTGCTTTCCTTGCGTAAGGTCGATTTGTCGGTGTCGAAGAAAATGTTGTTCAGCACCACTTTCGCGCCCACGTTCAGCTTCTTGAGGGCAATGTCCTTCACCACCTCTGAGTAAGCCGCGCCGGCCGGCAAATCAAAGTTCTCGGAGTGAAAAAGGTAGCCTTCCTGCCGCACCACAATGCCGTAGTTGATGCCCGAAGGCAACGACACGAGGTAGCGGCCCGACTGCGAGTTAGAGCGGAAAGAAGCAATAGTCTGGTTTTTCTGGTTGTCGACCACGTCGATGGTGGCTTCCAGCGGCTGCTTGCTTTCGGCATCCGTCACGATGCCCTTCAGGATAGTTACCTGGGTGGTAGCCACGGGCACGGCAGCGGCCAGCACGGTTTCCTTCACGGGCGCCGCGCGCGAGGCCAGCAGCTGGTCTTCATTGCTGAGCACGGGCGGCTTTTCGGGCCCTAGGAAGGTAATCTGGTAGATGTCCTTACTGCCCTGGCCGTCGTCGCGGTAAGAGGAATAGTAGCCGTGGCGCCCGGAGGCCGAAATCACGAAGAACACGTCGTCGTCGGGCGTGTTGATGGGCCAGCCGAGGTTTTCGGGCTTGCTCCACTTGCCGTTTTCATACACCGATTTAAAGATGTCGTAGCCGCCCATGGAGTTGTGACCTTCCGAGGAGAAGTACATCGTCTTGCCATCGGGGTGCATAAATACGCCTTCTTCACCGTAGGGCGTGTTGATAGTGGGGCCCAGGTTTACGGCTTTGCCTTTGCCTTCCAGCTCAATCTTGTAGATGTCTCGGCTGCCGAGGCTGCCCTCGGGCTGGTCGCTCACGTAGTATAGGATGCGTCCATCGGGCGAGTAGGAGGCCGACGACTCGTGGGCGTTGGTGTTCACGCGCTTGCCCAGCGTCTGGGGCTTGCTCCACTTGTTGCCGCGCAGGTCGCACTCGTTCAGGTCGCCGCCGTTGTTTTCCACGTAAATCAGCATGCGCTGCCCATCGGGGGCCAACCCTACGGTAGCATCGTGGCCTTCGGTATTGACGGGCTCGGCCAGGGCACGGGCGGGCCCCCAGCCGTCGCCGGCGCGGTTCGACTGGTACACGTCCTCAAAAAAGCCCCCCGATTCGGGGTCCGTCTGGCCGCCGGTAGAGTTGTCGCGGCGCGAGGTAAACAGAATCACCGACTCATCAGCCGAAATAACCGGTCCGTAGTCCGGGAACGGCGAGTTTACGCCCGGCCCGGCATTGTCAATAAAGACACGGGTGGGCTTTTTCATGAGGGCCATACCCGACTCGCACTCCGTAATGTGCTTGCGTATTTCCTGCTGCAAAGCCAGCGCGTTTTTAGCGCCGGTGGGCGGTACGGCCTTTTTGTACTCGGCAATAGCTTCCTGCCAGCGGGCATTCAGGTGCAGGCCGCGGCCCAGCAGAAAGTGCATGCGGGGGTCCACCTCACCGTCCAGCTCAAAGGCTTTCTGCAGGTAGCTCAGGCTGCGCGGCCGAAACCCGGAGTTCAGGTAACAGTCGCCTATTTTGAGGTTGAGCTGGGCGTTATTCGGGTTGAACTTCTGGGCTTCGAGGTAGTGGGGCAGGGCGCGCTCGTACTTGGGCGGATCAGCAAAATACCACTCGTCGCCGGCCTTGATTTCTTTCTGCGCAGTTTTCAGGCCTTCCTTATCGTTGCTGAACCGGTCTTTGCTGAACTCCACACTTTGGGCCAAGGCCGGAACCGCCAGCAGCAGCGCGGCAGCCAGGGCCACCAATCGGGTAAACTTCATCGAGTACGTCACCTTATTCACAAGCGGCATTAGCGTAGGCAGTTCCGTTTTCCAAGCCCAGTTCGGCGGCCTTGCGCCAGTCCTGGCACGCGCCGTCGGCCTCGCGCAGCATCTCGCGGGCATGGCCGCGGTTGAGGTAAGCCTCGGCGTACTGGGCGTTCAGCTTGATGGCCTGCGTAGCATCGTCGGCGGCTTTTTTGTAGTCTTCAAGCTTGAGGTAGGCGGCCGCGCGGTTGTTATAGGCGAAGGCATAGCCGGCGTTCAGCTCCAGCGCCTTGCTGAAATCGGCCACGGCGCCTTTGTAGTCACCGGCCTCGAAGCGGGCGCTACCGCGGTTGTTGAAAGCCACGGGGTTGTCCGTGACTTTGTTGAGGTAAGCGGAGAAGTCGGCTAGGGCGCCTTTCACGTCGCCGGCGCGGCGCTTGGCGCTGGCGCGGTTCAGCAGGGCCGGCAGCAGCTCAGGCTGAAGCTTCAGGGCCTGATCGTAGTCCTGAATGGCGGCGGCGTAGTTGCCGAGCTGACGCTGGGCGCTGCCCCGGTCGTGGTAGGCGTAGGCGTAGGCGGGGTCGGCTTTCACGGCCGCCGAAAAATCAGCCAGCGCCTCCTTGAAATTACCTTTTTCAAAGCGCAGGTCGCCGCGGTAGTACCAGGCGGGGGCGTAGTCGGGCTTTAGTTCCGTGGACTTGGTGTAATCCTGCTCGGCAGCCTCGGCCTGGTTGAGAGCCTGCTTGGCCTGCCCACGCCCAAAGTAGGCCGTGAAGCCTTCGGGCTCCAGCTTAATGGCCTGGTCGTAGTCCTGCACAGCCTGGTCGTACTCCTTTAGCTCGTAGCGGGTGGCGGCTCGGTTATAGTAGGCTTTGGAAAAATCGGCTTTGGCGGCCAGGGCACGGTCAAAGTCCTGAATAGCGGCGCGGTAGCTTTTCTGATTGAACTTGGCAATGCCGCTATTGTAGAGCTTTTCGGCCAGCTGGGCGGGCGGCAGCGTGCTGGCTCGCACGGTATCTACCTGCGCCTGGACGGGCCGGGCCAGGCCACCAACCAGCAAAAGCGCCGCCGCTGCGGTAAAGAGTGGTTTCATAGAAAGTTCGGGGGCGGGCCAGGTGGTGCCACCCGGTATAAATGTACTTTCCTTTCCCAACACTCCCAACCCATCCGGCATTCTTTCCGGGGAATTGAAGTTTCCCAAGCCGGCAGATTTCGGTCGGTCCTGAAAACCTTTGGGTAGGGCTGACACTTATTGTTTGCGTAATTTTGTCGACGGGTTTTTCCGCCCGCTTCCTTTTTTCTTTTTCTTCCTCATCTACATAGATATGGCAACGTACCCCGAATACATGGTGGCTCCCATCCGGCAAGACCTGGTGGAAGCCGGTTTTGAGCAGCTGATGACGCCCGAAGAAGTGGACCAGGCGCTGCTGCCTGCTACCGGCACGGTGCTGGTGGCCGTCAACTCGGTGTGTGGCTGCGCCGCTGCCAAGGCCCGCCCGGCCCTCAAGCTGGCCCTTTCCAGCACCGACAAAAAGCCCGCGAAGCTGGTGACGGTATTTGCCGGTATGGAAACCGAAGCCGTGGCCAAAGTGCGCGAACATCTGCTCCCCTACCCTCCTTCTTCACCCAGCATCGCGCTGTTCAAGGATGGCGAGCTGGTGCACATGATTGAGCGGTACCACATCGAAGGCAACGACATGATGCGCATCGTCGACAACCTGCAGGGCGCTTTTGCCGAGTATTGCTAATCACGGATTAACGCGGATTTCACGGATTTTGTGGACAATTACTCCCAAACAAAAAGCCTCGCACTATGCGAGGCTTTTTGTTTTTGTCTGTAGACCTGACTGAAGACTGTGCCAACTACAAAATCCGTGAAATCCGATTAATCCGCGCGAATCCGTGGTCTTAGTTGGCTACTTCGCTCAGGAACTTGATACGCATCAAGCGCAGATCTTCCTCGGTGTAGTCGTCGTCGCCCAGCTCTTTCAGGGCTTCGGCAATGTTGTCGGTGCTGGCCGTCATGAAGTAATCGTAGATTTCCTCCTGCCGCTCCTCGTCCAGCACGCCATTGATGTAGTAATCGAGGTTGAGCTTGGTGCCAGCGTAGCAGATGTGCTCAATTTCCTCCATCAGCTCCCGCATGTCGATGCCCTTGGAGGAAGCAATTTCCTCCAGGTCCATCTTCTTGTCGATCTGCTGAATGATATAAATCTTGATTTTCGACTTATTGACGGCTGATTTCACCACCACGTCGGCGGCAGTCATAATGTCGTTTTCCTCCACGTACTTCTTGATGAGCTCCAGGAAGGGCGCGCCGAACTTCTGGGCCTTACCCTGGCCCACGCCCGATACGTGGGCCAGGTCTTCGGTTTTGGTAGGAAAGGTGGTGGCCATTTCCTTCAGGCTCGGGTCCTGAAAAAGCACGTAGGGCGGCAGCCCTTTCTGGTGAGCCAGCTTCTTGCGTAGCGCCTTGAGCATATCGAACAGGGCCTGGTCGTGGCCGGCAGCCTGCTGCACTTCCTCCTGCTCCACCTGCTCCTGCATTTCCTCCTCGTAGTTGTGGTCCTTGGAGAGCTTGAAGTTGTAGGGCGACTGCAGAAACTCCTCGCCCTTGGGGCAGATGCGGATTACGCCGAAGTTTTCGATATCCTTGCCCAGCAAACCCGCAATCATGCTCTGGCGCAGCACCGAGTGCCAGAATGCCACGTCATGGTCTTTGCCGGCCCCGTAGATGGGCAGCTTGTTGTGGCCGTAGCTTTCGATGTGGGGATTGGTCAGGCCGGTGAGCACGCTCGTGAGGTGCTCGATGCCAAAGCGCTGCTCGGTCTGCACTACTGCCTGCAACGCCAGCTTCACAAACTCCTTGCCCTCGAACTTCTCGCGCGGGTGCTTGCAGTTGTCGCAGAAGCCGCAGTCCTTCTCGTAGGTTTCGCCGAAGTAGTGGAGCAACTGCTTGCGGCGGCACACGGCCGAGTCGGCGTAGTTGGCCATTTCCTGGAGCAGCAGCTTGCTGTTGTCGCGCTCCGTCACGGGCTTGTCCTTGTTGAACTTCTCCAGCTTCACGATGTCGTCGTAGCTGTAGAACATCAGGCAGTCACCCTCCAGCCCGTCGCGGCCGCCGCGGCCGGTTTCCTGGTAGTAGCCCTCAATACTTTTGGGCGTGTCGTAGTGAATTACGAAGCGCACGTCGGGCTTGTCGATGCCCATACCGAAGGCAATGGTCGCCACAATCACGTCGCAGTCCTCGTTCAGAAAGGCATCCTGGTTGGACATACGCACGTGTGGGTCGAGGCCGGCGTGGTAGGGCAGGGCGCGCACGTCGTTCACGCGCAGCAGCTCGGCTATTTCCTCCACTTTCTTGCGCGAGAGGCAATACACGATGCCGGCCTGGCCCTTGCGCTGCTTCACGTACTGAATCAGCTGCTTTTTGGTCTGGTGTTTGGGCCGGACTTCGTAGTACAGGTTGGTGCGGTTGAAGGAGGTCTTGAACACCGACGCCTCATCCATCTGCAGGTTTTTCTGGATGTCCAGCTGCACCTTGGGCGTGGCCGTGGCCGTGAGGGCAATAATGGGCACATCCACGCCCAGCCCATCAATGATGCTGCGGATTTTGCGGTACTCCGGGCGGAAGTCGTGGCCCCACTCCGAGATGCAGTGGGCCTCATCAATGGCCACGAAGGAAATGGTGGCCTTGTTCAGAAACTCGATGGTTTCGTCCTTGGTTAGGCTTTCGGGCGCCACGTACAGCAGGCGCACTTCCCCGCTGATAACGTCCCGCTTCACCTTGTTCATTTCCGTTTTCGACAAGGTCGAGTTCAGAAACGCGGCATTCACTCCGAAGGCATTCAGCTGATCGACCTGGTTTTTCATCAGGGCAATCAGGGGCGAAATCACAATGGCCGTACCGGGCAGTACCAGGGCAGGCAGCTGATAACAAAGGCTTTTACCGGCGCCGGTGGGCATAATCACGAAGGTGTTGTGGCCTTCAATGACGTTCTGGATGATGGCTTCCTGAGTACCCCGAAACTGGCCGTACCCGAAAACTTCCTTTAACTTGCCCTTCAGATCAGCTGCCGGCTTGGCGGCATGGGTAACGGCTGGCATGGACTTGCTCACTTCTCGGTTGGGGAATGCAGATGAGACAGACAACCCACGGGTTGCTTTCTCAATCTAGACAAATTTACAGTAGGGAGTATCGGGTACCGGGAATTAAGACTAAAACCGCTCTTTTCTCGCCGCACCACTCTCTATTTGATATCAAATTTAGATTGAAACAGCTCAAAGACACCAACGCACTGGCAAAAAAAGTGCTTCTCGAAGAAGCCGATGCCATCCGGGGCGTAGCTGCTGCCCTCGACCAGCGTCCCGATTTCGCCAACTGCGTCGCCGCCATCCTGGCCCTGCAGGGCCGCGTGGTCGTCACAGGTATTGGCAAAAGCGCCCACATTGCCAGCAAAATAGTGGCTACGCTGAACTCTACGGGCACTCCGGCCCTGTTTATGCACGCCGCCGACGCCATTCATGGCGACTTGGGCATGATCCTGCCCGAGGACTTCGTTATCTGCATCAGCAAGAGCGGCGACACGCCCGAAATAAAAGTGCTGGTGCCCCTGCTCAAGCGCAAAGGCACGGCCCTGGCCGCCCTGGTCAGCAACGCCGACTCCTACCTGGGCAAGCAGGCCGACTATGTGCTGCACGCCCCGGTGGAGCGCGAAGCCTGCCCGCACAACCTGGCGCCTACTACGTCCACTACCGCCGCTCTGGCCCTGGGCGACGCGCTGGCGGTGTGCCTGCTCGAAAGCCGGGACTTCACTTCCCAGGACTTTGCCCGCCTGCATCCCGGCGGCACGCTCGGCAAAAAGCTCTACCTGAAAGTAGGCGACCTGAGCCGCAACAACGAAAAACCCCGCGTGAGCATCGACGCGCCTCTCAAGGAAATCATCCTCGAAATTTCGGGCAAGCGCCTGGGTGCCACCGCCGTGCTCGACCCCGGCACCGACGAGCTGCGCGGCATCATTACGGATGGCGACCTGCGCCGGATGCTCACCAACTTCGCCCACCTCGACGACGTGCGCGCCCAGGATATTATGACGCTGGCCCCCGTGACGGTGGAAACCGACGACTTTGCGGCCGAAGCCCTTACGCGCATGCAGCTGCGCAACATCACGCAGCTGGTGGTGCTGGAAAACGGGCAGTTCAGCGGCTTCATTCACCTGCACGACCTGTTGCGCGAAGGGCTGGTATAGCCCGGCCGGATGCGGGAAAGCCGTACCTTGCCCCTCGGTATTTGATTTCCCCACCCGGCGCGGCCTTCCGCGCTGCTCGCTTCTATGAACGCACACACCTACCTCGTGGTCATGGCCGGCGGCATTGGCAGCCGTTTCTGGCCTTTTAGCCGCACCCAGCATCCCAAGCAGTTTCACGATGTGCTGGGCGTGGGCCGCTCCATGCTGCAGCTCACCATCGACCGGTTTCGCGGTATCTGCCCCGTGGAGAACATCCTGGTAGTAACCAACCGCGACTATACTTCCTTGGTAGAGCAGCACCTGCCGGAGCTGGCCCCCGAGCAGATTCTGGGCGAGCCTATCGGGCGCAACACGGCTCCCTGCATTGCCTATGCCAGCTACCGCATCGCCCAGCGCGACCCGGAGGCCGTCATTGTCGTGACGCCGGCCGACCACGCCGTGTTTCACGAGGACATTTTTCAGCGCGTCATCCGCCAGGCCGCCGACGCCGCCCGGGAGCATGATATCCTGATTACGCTGGGCATTCAGCCCTCCCGCGCCGACACTGGCTATGGCTACATTCAGTTCCTGGACGACAATACGTCTTCGCTCGGGCCGCTGAAGAAGGTGAAGACCTTCACCGAAAAGCCGAACCTTGAACTGGCTAAGATGTTCCTCGACAGCGGCGACTTCCTGTGGAATTCCGGGCTGTTTGTGTGGCGGGCCGAGGTCATCATTCAGGCGTTTCATCAGTACCTGAGCGACATTGCTGAGGTGTTTGACGACGGCCAGCAGCTGCTCGGCACCCCGCAGGAAGAAGAATTCATTGCTCAGGCCTACACCCGCTGCCGCAACATCAGCATCGACTACGGGGTGATGGAAAAGGCAGACAACGTGTACGTGCTGCCCGCCGACTTCGGCTGGAGCGACTTGGGCACCTGGGATTCCCTGCACCGCATGGGCCACCACGATGCCCAGAATAATGTAGTAGACGGCAACGCCCTGCTCTACGATACCAAAGAGTGCGTTATCAAAACACCTCCGGAGCGGCTGGTAGTGGTGCAGGGCCTCGAAGGCTACATCGTGGCCGAGTACGACAACGTGCTGCTCATCTGCAAGCGCACTGAGGAGCAGCGTGTCAAAGACTTCGTGGCCGATGTAAAGTCGAAGAAAGGCAACGGGTATAACTAATGTGCTAATGTGGAAAATGTGCTGAGGTGCTAATGAGCAAGTAGTCATTAGCACCTCAGCACATTTTCCACATTAGCACATTACTTCGTCAGGCGCTGTCGGAGCACTTCGTAGAGCATGATGCCGCTGGCAACGGATACGTTGAGGGAGCTGATCTGGCCGGCCATGGGGATGCGTAGCTTGTAGTCGGCCAGCTTGAGATACTCGGGGCTGATGCCGTCTTCCTCGCTGCCCATGAGCACGGCCAGCGGCCCGCTCATATCCACCGACTGAGCTTCCAAGCTGGCGTCCGCCTTTTCGGTGCAGGCCACCACTTGCACCCCCGACTCGCGCAGGAAGGTGAGCGTCTCCTTCAGGTTTGGCTCGCGGCAGACCGGAATCAGGTTGAGGGCGCCGGCGGAGGTTTTGAGCGCGTCGCCGTTGATCTGGGCAGCTCCGCGGCTGGGTACCACAATGGCGTGCACGCCCATACACTCGGCGTTGCGGGCAATGGAGCCGAAGTTGCGCACATCGGTAATACGGTCCAGGATGAGCAGCAGCGGCGTTTTGCCTTCCTCGTACAAGCCCGCCAGAATGCTGTCCAGCGGCTGGTACTCGATGGGCGACACGAAGGCTACTGCACCCTGGTGGTTTTTGCGGGTGAGGTCGTTGAGCTTTTCCAGCGGCACCAGGGATACGGGCACGTTGGCTTCCTTGGCCAGCTCGGTAATTTCCTGAGTGATGCTGTTCTTGGTGCCACGCAGCAGGTAGATTTTCTCCAGCGTGCGGTGCGCGTGCAGGGCTTCCAGAATAGGGCGCAGCCCAAACAGCATGTCGATGCCCCGGTCGGCGGCCGGGCGGTGCGGATAGCGGGGCTTATAGTCACCGCGGGCATCGTCGCGGATTTCGCGGCGGCTGTCGGGGCGCTCATCCGAGCGACCTTCCGGGCGGTAGTCGGCGCGGCGGCTGTCGGGACGGGGTACGGGACGGTTATCGGCGTCGTAAAAGGGGCGGCTCTTGGGCTGCCGGGGTCGGTCGTTGCGGTTTTCCATACGTCCACGGCACCACAAAGCGCCGACAACTGCCGGGCCGCGCACCGATTAATACAAGGTAGAAGGCAAAGGTACGGCGTTTGCCCCGGAATGCGCCCTTACCCCGAGCAGCGGACTCAGCCATTGAAGACGGCGTGGCTGCTTCACCGGTAGATGCTCGAATGACTCCCGCAAACGACAAACGCCCGACGCTGCTTGCGCAACGCCGGGCATTCAGGCATTTTCGGTTGGATCTTTACTGCTGCTGGGGCATGTACTGCTGCATCAGCCCGAAGGATTTGGCGGCGCGGGCCTGGTCGCCTACGCTGTCGGCGGCACGGGCCACGCTTTGCAGGGTAATCAGGCTTTGCTGGATTTCCTGGTCGTGCAGGGCCGGGTTGTGCGAGGTATAGTAGGCTAGTGCCAGCTGTGCCCGGTTAGTGAGCGTGTCCATAATCTGGTTTGCACGAACCTTTTCGCCACCCTGCACCAGGGCCGGTATCAGCTGTGGGGTATAGAAGTCGTAAGGAATGGCGGCGTCTGGCATCAGCGCCAGGCACTTATTGGCTACTTCTTTGGCTTTGGCCGTGTTGCCGACGGCCAGGTAGGCGTTGGCCAAGCGGGCGAACTTGTCGTGGTAGTTAGCCGGGAAGCGCTGGCTGTTTTCGTCGTAGTACACCCCGGGATTATCGAGGTTGCGGTAGGCGAATTTCTTGAGCAGGATGTCATACATCTGGTCTTTCACGATGTAGCCGTCGTCGCCGCTGCGCGGATTGTAGTCTGGGTCGCGGGCGGGCAGTATCCGATAGGCCATGCCTTCAAGCTGGAAGTAAGGTTCCAGGCCCATGTAGTCCTGAGAGTTGACGGTGGTACCGAAGTACACGGGCCGCTCCCAGTTGTTGGTGGCCAGGATGTCGAGAATAGCCAGGTTTTTCTTTTCGATAGCACCTTTTCCCATGTCCCATTCCATTACCGGTACCACATGGCGGCGGCGCTCCGGCGCAATAATGCCCAGCTTCTGCACGGCCACGGTATCGATGGGCAAAAAGAACTTGCTGGTGGGAAAAGACAGCAGCGTGGGGCCGCCCTCACCGTAGCTTACCTGCAGCAGCGGGCTGTTCTGCTTCACCAGGGAAATAAACTCTTTCAGGTTCACTTCCTTCACAGCCGGGTTAGCCACGTAGGGCAGGTAGTCGTTGGTACCTTCCACGTACTGGGTGCGCTCCATGGAAATGGGCAGCGGCGCCGACTTATAGGACGGGCGTTTCATCTGGTCGATGTACCAGTCGGTGTTCATGTAGCTGAGCACGGCTACGCGCACGTCGGTGCGGATGCCCTCTACCTCCTGGGCGTACCAGAGCGGGAAGGTGTCGTTGTCGCCGTTGGTGAACAGGATGGCGTTGGGCGCGCAGCTGTTCAGCATGTTCTTGGCCGAGTCGATGGAGATGTAGCGGTTGGAGCGGTTGTGGTCGTTCCAGCCCTGCGCCACCATGATGCCCGGAATCAGCAGCCCCAGCAGCGTGGCCACGCCGGCCCGCAGGCCGTCGGCTTTCAGCACGGTACGCAGCCCTTCGGCCAGCGCCAGCACCCCCAGTCCAATCCAGATGGCAAACGCGAAGAAGGCGCCCGTGAAGGTGTAGTCCCGTTCGCGGGGCTCGATGGGTGGCTGGTTGAGGTAGAACACAATGGCCAAGCCCGTAAACACAAACAGCAGGCCCACAATAAAGGCGTTTTTGCCGTCGCGGCGGGTGTGGTAAAACAAGCCGATGAGGCCCAAAATGAGCGGCAGCGCCAGGAAATTGTTGTAGGCTTTGCTGTCGGCTACCCGCTCGGGCAGGCCGTTTTTGCTTTCGAAAGGCGTCACTACGCCGGCCTGCTGCACGTCGCTTTCGCGGCCCACAAAGTTCCAGAGGAAGTAGCGCCAGAACATGTGCCCGAACTGGTAGCGGAACATAAACGACAGGTTTTGGCCCATCGTCGGCTTCACATCCTCGCGAACGTTTACCCACTTTTTGTACTGGTACAGGTGTTCGGGTGAGGCGCTGTAAAGGCGCGGCAGCAGCATCTTGTCCTCGGGAGCGTACTCATACTCGGTGCGGGGAGCGGCTTCGGCGTACTGGTCGCCCTTGCGCACGTAGCGCTTGGCACCTTCCTTCGAAGCAATGGGCCGGGCATTGAACTGCGGGCCGTAGAGCAGGGGCCGGTCACCGTATTGTTCGCGCTTGAGGTAGCTCACGAACGACAGCACGTCCTCGGGGTTATTTTCGTTGATGGTGGGGTGGTAGGAGCTGCGGATGGGCACAATCAGGTACGAAGAGTACCCAATCAGAATGAACACGAACGACAGCAGGGCGGTGTTGAGCAGGCGGTTGCCGGCGTTGGCCGCGTAGCGGAAGCCCATCCAGATGAGCGTAAGAAACAGCAGTAGGAAGATAATGATACCCCAGTTGAAGGGCAGCCCGATGGTGTTCACGAAAAACACCTCAAACCCACCCGCCAACGACGGCAGGCCGGGAATGATACCCACCAGAATCACGCCCACGATAATGCTGCTGATGAGCAGGGTGAGGAAAGAGCCCAGCAGCGTGGGGTGCTCGTTTTTGCGGAAGTAATATATAAAGCCCAGGGCCGGAATAGCCAGCAGATTCAGCAAGTGGACGCCGATGCTGAGGCCAATGGCGTAGGCAATCAGAATCAGCCATTTGTCGGAATCGGGCTCGTCGGCACGGTTTTCCCACTTCAGCATCAGCCACACCACCACGGCCGTGCATACCGCCGACATGGCATAGACCTCGGCCTCCACGGCGTTAAACCAGAATGAATCGGAGAAGGCAAAGGCCAGAGCACCTACGGCACCGCTGCCCAGGATCAGCCAGGTCTGCCCGCTGGTAGGCTCCAGCGTACGGTCGTCGGCCATACCGGGCCGGCGCAGCACAAGCTTCTTGGCCAGCATGGTGATAATCCAGAACAGGAACAGCACCGTGAACGAGGAGCTAAGGGCCGACAGCGCATTGATGAGCAGGGGCACTTTGGTGGCATCGCCAAAGGAGAGCAGTGAAAGCAGGCGGCCCAGCAGCAGGAAGGTAGGTGCTCCCGGAGGGTGCGGCACCAGCAGTTTGTAGGAGCAGGCTATAAATTCGCCGCAGTCCCAGTAGCTGGCGGTGGGCTCCAGCGTGAGCAGATAGGTGAGGGTGGCCACGGCAAACACCAGCCAGCCCACCAGATTATTCAGGCTTTTGTAACGACGCATTCCTTACTTGTTCAGAGAAGAGCCAAAAGTAGGCAATAAATCCGGCCGCGCCGCACCGCTGGCGGGCCTGCCGGCGGGGTACAGATGCAAAAAAAGCAGCCGGGGTTGCCGGCTGCTTTCACGAAATATCAGGAAAAAACGGGGGCTAGTTCTGCAGCACCAGCCGCTTCGTGCCCATCACCTTTTCATTCTGCAGCAGGCTGCACATGTACATACCCGCGGGCAGATCAGAAAGGTTGAGGGGCTGGCCGATGGCCGTAAGTTCGGCACGCAGCGGCAGCACGCGCACTTCCCGTCCAATGATGTTGGAGATGCGCAGCTTGTAGTCCTGGCCGGGCTGCTGCTGCAGCGTGAGCATGACCATGCCACGCGCGGGATTGGGGTAGAGCTGCATGCTGGCAGCCAGTTCCGGCTGCTGCCAGGCTGCTACCGCGGGCGGCGAAGCTTTGCGCGCCGTAACGGCGGCCGCTACGCCTGAGAGCTGCTGCCCCACGAGCAGCACCAGCAATACAACCAGAGTAGAGAGTTTCATAGCTCAAAGAGAAAGAGGTAGAAGAACGTTGTACTAGCTAGACAAGCATCGTGCCCATCTTGGTTGCATCAGCAGTACCGCAGTTCTTGTAGCCCGAAGGTACGCTCCTGCCCGTTTTCCTCCACCACTAATCGACCAGTAGCTTCTATACCGGTGATGACGCCCTGAAAAAGCCGACCAGCGGCCTGATACTGCGCCGGCTGCCGGTAGCGGTACAGCACCCGCAGGTACTCCTGCTGCTGGGCGGCTACGTTGCCGGCCCGCAGCTGCAGGTAGCGCCGCTCCAGGGCTTCCAGCAGGCGCTCCACGAGCGGGGCCAGCGGGTAGCTCCGCCCCGTCACCACCCCAATGGAGGTAGCCGTAGGCACGGCAAACTGCTGCTGATTGATATTTATTCCGATTCCAATGATGCTGGATTGAATTCCAACGCTGTTTAAGGTGTTCTCAATAAGAATGCCGCCCAGCTTCTGGTCCTGGTAGTACAGGTCGTTGGGCCACTTCAGGCGCAGCGCCAGCGAGTCGCCCAGCAGCGTGGCTGCCCAGTCACGCACGGCTAGGGCCACAGCCACGCTGAGTTGAAACTGGTCGGCGGCCGGCAGGAACGTGGGCTTCCAGACAACTGACAGCGTCAGGTTCTCGCCGGGGGCGGCTTCCCACCAGTTGCCCCGCTGGCCGCGGCCGGCCGTCTGTTTGTCGGTCAGCACTACGCAGCCTTCCGTGGCGCGGCTTTTGAGAAGTAAATCATGCGCCTCCGTGTTCGTAGAGGCACATTCGGCCAGCCAAATCACTTGCTGGCCCGTGAAGAGGGTTTTGGGATGCAGTGCCTCCACCTGATTTTCGTACTTTGTGATATTCAAACCTAACAATACCCCATGAAAAGTACGCTGGTTCGGCAGGATTCGGACAGATTGGCAGATGTTGTAGTACGCGGCATGCAGGAAAAAAAGGCTTCCGACATCGTAGTACTCGACCTGAAAGAACTTAAAAATGCCGTAGCAGATTATTTTGTTATCTGCTCGGCCTCCTCCGATACGCAGATTGAAGCCATTGCCCGCTCCATCGAAGAGGAGGTTGAAAAATTAACCGGCCAGAGCCCCTGGCAAACCGAAGGCCGCACCAACCGCGAGTGGGTGCTGCTGGACTACGTGGACGTGGTAGTACACGTGTTTCTGCGCGACCGGCGCCAGTTCTATGCACTGGAAGATCTGTGGGGCGACGCCGAAATCACGCACGTAGCGGAGGAAACCGCCGCCCGGTAAAGTAAACGACCGGTTGCTGCGTCAGCCCCCGAACAAACCCTGCCTGATGGGGTTGCTTCATTGTTTTCTGTCTTAGACTACACTCCTATTCATGTCTGATAAGACCCCGCAAAAAAAGAAAAAACCCCTGCTGCCTACCCCGTCGCCAAAGCCGGGTATGCAGCTTTGGATGTTGCTTGGGCTGGTAGTATTCGTTCTGGGGATGCTGTTCTTCAGCCGCAGCAACGCTGCCCTCGACACTACCCAGCAAAAGTTTGAAAGCTGGCTGGCGCAAGGCGACGTAAGCCGCGTGACGCTGGTAAACGACCGCACGGTGGAGGTAATGCTCAAGCCCTCAGCCCTGCGTAAGCCCGAACACGCTGAGAAGCTTGGCCGCCGCGGCGTGCTGGCCCTGGAGGCCGGCCCGCAGTACGCGTTCCGCGTTATCGACGGCAAGACCTTTAAAGAGGATTACGACAAGCTTCAGGCGCAGATTCCGCGTGAGCAGCAGATCGGGCTGGAGGTAGACACCCGTCAGGGCTACGGTGAGTTTATCAGCACCTGGGGCTTCATGATTCTGCTGATGGTGGGCTTCTGGTTCCTGATGCGCCGCATGAGTGGTGGCGGCGGGCCCGGCGGCCAGATCTTCAACATTGGCAAGTCGCGTGCGGCGTTGTTTGAAGGCGGTGATAAAGTTAAAATCACCTTCAAAGACGTAGCCGGCCTTGAGGAAGCCAAGGAGGAAATTCAGGAAATCGTAGAGTTCCTGAAAAACCCGTCCAAGTTCACCATACTGGGCGGCAAGATTCCCAAAGGCGCCCTGTTGGTAGGCCCTCCTGGCACCGGCAAAACCTTGCTGGCCAAAGCCGTAGCCGGTGAGGCCGACGTGCCGTTCTTCTCCCTGTCGGGCTCCGACTTCGTGGAAATGTTTGTAGGGGTAGGTGCGGCCCGGGTGCGTGACTTGTTCAAGCAAGCCAAGGCCAAGGCCCCCTGTATCATCTTCATCGACGAAATTGACGCCATTGGCCGCAGCCGCAGCCGGGGCAATGTACCCGGCGGCAACGATGAGCGGGAAAACACGCTCAACTCGCTGCTGGTAGAAATGGACGGCTTCGGCACCGATTCCGGCGTCATTATCCTGGCCGCCACCAACCGCCCCGACACCCTCGACTCGGCCCTGCTCCGTCCCGGCCGCTTCGACCGGCAGATCAGTATCGACAAGCCGGACATCAACGGCCGCACGGAGATTTTCCAGGTTCACCTCAAGCCCATTACCCTGGGCCCCGACGTGGAGGCCAAGAAGCTGGCGGCTATGACCCCCGGGTTTGCTGGCGCTGAAATTGCCAACGTCTGCAACGAAGCCGCCCTTATTGCCGCCCGCCGCGACAAGAAGATGGTAACCATGCAGGACTTCACCGACGCTGTCGACCGCGTCATCGGTGGGCTCGAGAAGAAAAACAAAATCATCAGCCCCGACGAAAAGCGCATTGTGGCCTACCACGAGGCCGGCCATGCTATTGCCGGCTGGTTTCTGGAGCACGCCGACCCCTTGGTGAAGGTGAGCATCGTGCCCCGTGGCGTAGCGGCGCTGGGCTACGCGCAGTACCTGCCACGGGAGCAGTTCCTCTACAACACGGAGCAGCTCACCGACGAAATGTGCATGACCCTGGGCGGCCGCGCTGCCGAGGAACTCGTCTTCGGTAAGATTTCGACCGGTGCCCTTTCCGACCTGGAGCGCATTACCAAGATGGCATACAGCATCGTGACCATGTATGGTATGAATGCCAAGCTGGGCAACATCTCCTTCTACGACTCCAAGGGCCAGAACGAGTATGGCTTCTCGAAGCCATACTCAGAGGCTACCTCGCAGATGATTGACGAGGAAGTGCGCACCATCATTGCCGATGCCTACGTCCGCACCAAGGAGCTGCTTACGGAGCGCCGGCACGAGCTGGAAGTGGTAGCCAAAGAGCTGCTGGAAAAGGAAGTGTTGCTGCAGGATGATCTGGAGCGCCTGGTGGGCAAACGCCCCTACGGCAACCAGACCAGCTACCAGGCCCACATGGCTGGCACCGACCGGAGCGAAACCCTCAGCGAGCTGAAGAACGAGCACCCGGTACCGCTTGGCAACGACCTGCCACCCCTGAACCTGCCCGGCGTGGACGACAAGCCGGAAACCGGTGCTACCTCCGAGCCTACCGGCTCGGCCGTTACACCAGTGTAGCACTGGTTGGCAGACCACTAACGCAACGCCAGCTTTCTTCCCGGAGGCTGGCGTTGCTGTGTTCGGCAAGCAATCCGCCGCCGACCGCCTATCTTTGATTGAGCCTCATTTTTTCCCGTGCCATGGCGCCTTCTTCCCGCGAACTTATGCTGGGCCGTATTCGTGAGGCCCTGCAGCGGCCCGCTCCCCAGCCGGCCGCCCCCGATTTTACCGCACCACTGCACCCGTCGGCGGCCGACGACTTAGACATTGCCTTTGCCGAAAGCTTCCGTCGGGTAGGCGGCGAGTTCTACTACTGCGAGTCCGTGGAGCACTTTTACAACCAGCTGTTTCTCTACAAAAAGGAGCACAAGCTGGAATACCTCTACGTGTGGGAGCCAGAGCTGAAAAAGCTCCTGCACGCCGGGGACATTGTGTTTCAGGGCGATGAAAGCGGCTTTCTGGAACACGCCTCGGCCAGCCTCACCACCTGCGAGGCCCTGGTAGCCCGCACCGGCAGCGTACTGCTGAGCGGAGCCACGGGCAGCGGCCGCCGCCTGAGCATCTACCCGGAGCGCCACCTGGTGCTGGCCCGCGCCTCGCAGGTAGTGGCCGACATCGGCGACGCGCTGAGCTTGCTGCAGGCCCGAGCCGACGACAAAATGCCATCTATGTTTTCGCTTACCACCGGCCCCAGCCGCACGGCCGACATTGAAAAAACGCTGGTTCTGGGAGCCCACGGCCCCCGGGCCATTGCGCTGTTTTTGCTTGATGATACCCCCTCCCCGACTGCCTGACCTGGCGCTACCGCCCGGCCGGCGGGTGTATTTCGCCTCCGACTTTCACCTCGGTGCACCAACTGCCGCTCACTCCCTGGAGCGGGAGCGGAAAATTGTGCGCTGGCTGGATCAGGCCGCCCAGGATGCGGCGGCCATTTACCTGCTGGGCGACATATTCGACTTCTGGTTTGAGTACCGGCACGCCATTCCGCGCGGCTTTATCCGTTTGCAGGGCAAGCTGGCCGAGCTTACCGATGCCGGCCTGCCCGTGACGTTCTTTACCGGTAACCACGATATGTGGATGTTCGACTACTTCACCCAGGAGCTGGGTATCCCCATTCTGCGCCAGCCCGTCAGTCAGCGCATTGGCACCCGGGAGTTCCACATTGGCCACGGCGACGGGCTGGGCCCCGGCGACCATACTTATAAGGTACTAAAGCGGGTTTTTGCCTCGCCGGTGGCGCAGTGGCTGTTTGCGCGCCTGCACCCCAACCTGGGCATTGGCATTGCCAACCGCTGGAGCCAGCACAGCCGCCTGCAGAACGGCGCGGCCGATGAGCGGTATTTCGGTGAGGATGAATGGCTGCTGGTGTACTGCCGGGAGCTGGAAAAGCGCCACCACCACGACTACTACGTGTTTGGCCACCGCCACCTGCCCCTTAACGTGGAAGTGCAGCCCGGCAGCCGCTACCTGAACCTGGGCGAGTGGGTCAATTATTGCTCCTACGCCGTGTACGATGGCACGCAGCTGGACCTGCAGCACTTCGAGGCCCGGCAACTGTAACTTCCGCATCATGAGTCAACTGCTACCAGCCGCATTTTCGGGCAACCGTCTCCGCTTCGTGCTGGTTGGCTTTGTGCTTGCGTTGCTGGCACCCGGCCAGGCGCTGGCTCAAACTACGGTACCGGCCGCAGCCTCCGTGGCGCCCCCCGCCAAAACGGCCCCGGCTGCGGCAACTCCCGCCTCCTCCGCAGCCGCCTGGACGCTGGTTCGCAGCATTCCGCTGCCCAAGGCCGGCGCGGCTTCCCTCGACCGACGCGGTACGCTTTACGTGGCCGATGCGCAAAACAACCTGCGTCAGTACGCTGCCGACGGACAGGCGCTGAATACGTACTCGGCTCCGCTGCCGGGCCACGTGGCGCAACTGGAAGCCTGGAACCTGACCAAGGTGCTGGCGTTCTACGATGACCGGCAGGAAGTGCTGCTGCTTGACCGGTTTCTGGCCCCGCTCACCCAGGTGCGCCTCACCGATTACCTCGACGGCCTTATCCGCGTAGCCACCCTGGCCCCCGACGACAAGCTGTGGCTGCTGAACGAATCAGACCTGACGCTGAGGCAGTTCGACTCCGGGGCGCAGCGCCTGGTAGCTAGTACCCCGCTGGATCTGCTGGTGGGCCGCACCCGTCCCGATTTTCGGTTTCTGCGCCAGTACCAGAATAATCTGTATCTCGTCGACTTTACCAGCGGCATCTATGTGTTCGACAACTTGGGAACGTACCGCAAGAAGCTGCCTTTCGCGGGACTTAACCAAGTAGGTTTTCGGGGGATGAGCTGTATTTCCTGCGGGATGGGGCACTGCATTTCTTTCAGCTTTACACGCTCACTGAGCGCACCGTGCCGCTACCACCCGAAGCCGCCGCCAGCCGGTTGGTGCTGCTGGGCGAGCAGTTCGCGTATCTGTTTACGGCCGAAGGTATCCTGGTGTACCATTTGTAGCCGTCAATAACCACTGGCTGAAGCGCTTATATAATTTCGGCTTTACGCAAGCACAACTATTTATCTATCAAACACATGACTTTTTATTCAGTAGCTATCCGATAACTACGCTCCGATGGGGCTCGTTTGGTTTCAGGAAGAGAAGGCAGCGCAAGCCAAGGCCTCTTTCACTTTCCTATTTCCCAACCAAACACCCTGTCCCGCATGAAGGCTCTTGTATTCCACGGTATGAAAGACGTCCGCGTTGATACCGTCGATGATCCGAAAATCGAAGATTCCCGCGACGCTATTATCCGGGTGACCAGCACGGCCATCTGCGGCTCCGATCTGCACATCTACAACGGCAGCATTCCGCAGCCCCGGCCCATGGTGCTGGGCCACGAGTTTATGGGCATTGTGGAGGAAGTGGGTAAAGGCGTGGGCAACAAGCTGAAAGTGGGCGACCGGGTGGTAGTGCCCTTCCCGGTAGCGTGCGGCACCTGCTACTTCTGCAACCACCAACTGCCGGGCCATTGCGAAAACTCCAACCCCGACCATTACGGCCCGGAGGGCGGCCTGCTGACGGAAAAAGGTGGCGCCCTCTTCGGCTACACCGATATCTACGGCGGCTACAACGGCGGCCAAGCCGAGTACGTGCGCGTGCCCTACGCCGACTTCGGCCCCCGCGTTATTCCCGATTCGCTGACGGATGAGCAGGCGCTGTTTCTGACCGATATATTTCCTACCGGCTACTCAGGCGTGGACTGGGGCGAGGTGAAAGGCGGCGAGTTCGTAGCCATTTTTGGCTCGGGCCCCGTGGGCATCATGGCGGCCAAGTCAGCGTGGCTGCGGGGGGCAGCCCGGGTGGTCATCGTGGATACCCAGCAGTACCGCCTCGACAAAGCCAAGCGCACCACGTATTGCGAAACCATTCTGTGGAAAAACCGCAAGGACGTGGTAGAGCAGATCCGGGCCATGAGCAACGGCCGCGGGGCCGATGTGTGTATCGAAGCCGTAGGCTTCGAGCCCGACCGGGACCTGATTGACCGTGCCAAGGCCGTAATCAACTTCGAAAAAGGCTCCCCCAAAGTGCTGGAAACCTGCATGAGCGCCGTGCGGCGCGGCGGTATCGTATCGGTACTGGGCGTGTACTCGGCGCCGTTCGACAATTTCCCCATTCATCAGTTTTTCGACAAAGGCATCAAGATTGTGGGCGGCCAGGCCCCGGCCCACAAGCACATCGACAAGTTGCTGCAGTACGTCATCGAAGGCAAAGTGGTGCTCGACGACATCATCACGCACCGCCTGCCGCTCTCGGAAGCCGCGCACGGCTACGACATCTTCCGCAACAAGAAAGACAATTGCGTGAAAGTTGTGCTGAAGCCCTGAACCGGCGCTAAGGCTTATAGCTGAACCTTGCAAGACCCGCCCCGTTTGGCGGGTCTTTTTGCTTGCAGCATCAGGCCGAAGCTAGCCGGCTATTCCTTTTCGACAAGGCCGGATTGCGTACCTTGAGCTTCCTCTCTTATTTCATTATACGCACCGCCACCCCACTGCCCACCCGCATGATGCGTGCTTTTCGATTGACTTCTGGCGCCTTTGCCTGGCTGCTGGGCCTACTATTGCCTCTGGCCAGCCTAGCCCAGCAAACCCGGCCGACAGCCTCACGCCTGGCATTGCCGCTGAAGCACGCCCCTTCCGGCTCTTATCAGCAAGTGCAGGTGCTGGTTTCTTCTCCTGCTGAGTTCAGCAGTTGGCTACAGAAGGAGCTGCCCAACGTGCGCAGCGCCGCCGATAAAAATCGTCCTACCGTTTTGCTGCTGGACCGCCTGGAGTCCGTCCAGCTTTCCCGGCTGGCAGCCTGCCCCTGGGTGCGCTTCGTGGATATAGCCCGGCGCCCGGTTCACGAAGAAACCAGCATTCCTTCCTCTGATCTGACGCTGAACACGCTGGCGGCCGTGTGGTACCAGTTTCCCGCCCTGACCGGCGAGGGACTGACGGCTTCTATCAAGGAGCAGGCTTTCGACTCGACGGATATTGACTTGCGCGGCCGCGTGGTACCTTTTTCCCTGGCTGGCCGCAACGAAACCTCCCACGCCACGGAAATGGCCACGTTTATTGCCGGAGCCGGCAACACGGGGCCGCTGGGTCGGGGAGCCGCCTCGCAGGCGCGGGTGGTTTCCGCTGATTTCAGCAATCTGTCGGCTGATGCTACCGATGAGCTAGCCTCAGCCGGAGTATCCGTCCAGAATCACTCCTACGGCGTGGCCATCGAGAATTACTACGGCCTGGATGCGGTGGCTTACGATGAGCAGACCCGGCAGCTTCCGGCCCTGCTGCACGTGTTTTCCTCCGGCAACAGCGGCGACCAGACCAGCTCCGCTGGTTCTTACGCCGGCCTGCCGGGCGTGGCCAACCTCACCGGCCAGTTCAAGCACTCGAAAAACACGCTGAGTGTGGGCGCTACCAACGCCATCAAGGAGCTTACGCCGCGCAGCTCCCGGGGCCCCGCCTACGACGGCCGCCTGAAACCCGAGTTGGTTGCCTATGGGGCGGGCGGCTCCTCCGATGCGGCCGCGCTGGTATCGGGGGCCGCACTGCTGGTGCAGCATGCCTACCGCAACCAGCACGCCGGCGCGCTGCCTTCTTCGGCGCTGGTAAAAGCCATCCTGCTCAACGCTACCGATGACGTAGGCGCCGTCGGTCCGGATTTCAAGACGGGGTTTGGCCAGCTGGATGCGCTGGGAGCCGTGCAAACGGTAGCCGACAGCCGCTTTTTCACCGGCTCCGTGGCGAATCAGGAGCAGAAAACCTTTTCCGTCGGCGTGCCGGCGGGCGCCCAGCTCTTCAAGCTTACCCTGGCCTGGAATGACCCCACTGCCGAGCCCAACGCGGACAAAGCGTTGGTGCATGATCTGGATGTGGAGTTGGTTGAGGTGGCTACCGGCCGGCGCTTCCGCCCCTGGGTGCTCAGCACCGCCCCTCACCTCGACTCCCTCGCCCTGCCCGCTCGTCGCCGCGCCGACCACCTCAACAACGTGGAGCAGATTACGCTCACTTTCCCCCCGGCCGGTCAATACCAGATAATTGTACGCGGCTATGCTGTCCCCCAAGGCCCGCAGGAATTTCACTTAGCCTACGAAACCGCTCAGGGCCTGCAGTGGACCTGGCCCATGGCGGGCAGCGCTGTTGAAGCTGTGCAGCCTCACTATGTGCGCTGGCAGTGGGCCGGGCCAGCAGCCAGCGCCGCGCTGCAATATCGTTTCGCGGGCGCGACTGAGTGGCAGACTATTGCCGCCGATGTGCCGGTTGAGGCCGGTTATTATGCCTGGCTTCCGCCCGACACCGCCGCACGGGTACAACTGCGACTACAGGGCAGCAGCCTCAGCGTTGAATCAGCGGAATTTACCATTAGCCCCGACCCGAAACTGCGCGTGGCCTATTACTGCCAGCCCCAGGCACTGCTGGCCTGGCAAAAGGTGCCGGGGGCTACGCAGTACCAGGTATACACGCTCCGCGGCCGGTACCTGGAACCGTGGCGCACCGTGACGGACACGACTCTGCTGCTGACCGACGAGGAAACGACCGGCTCGTATTACGCCGTGGCGCCGCTTGTGCAGGGCCAGCCTGGGTATCGGAGCCTTACCGTCAACTACCAGCAGGGCGCGGCGTGTTATTTCGTGAGCTTTCTGCCCGCCGGGCTTATCAACAGCGCCGTAACGTTCGATGTGGAGTTGGCCAGCACCTACCAGCTGGTTTCGGCCACGCTGGAGCGGCAGGAAAGCAGCGGCTTCGTGGCGGTGCAAACCCTGAGCCCGATCAGCTCTACTACCCTGCAGTTCGCTGATGCGGCTCCGCCGCAAGGCAGCAGCCTCTACCGGGTACGCCTAACTACTTCTTCAGGGGCCAGCTTCTACAGTCAGGCAGAACGGGTATTTTATTTGCCCGAAAATGAGCTGGCCGTATTCCCAAACCCATTGCGTGCCGGCGAGTTTGTTCGGGTAGCCGTAACGGGCGGCCCGGCCCTGCGCCTGCGCCTGTTCGACAGCCTGGGCCGCCTGTGCCGCGAGGCTACGGCCGACGGCGTCCTGAATGAGCTCAGCACCCAGGGCCTGAAGTCGGGTAGCTACCTGCTCCGCGCCGAAACCGAGGACGGCCGCCGCTGGACCCGCCATGTGCTGGTATATTAGCCGCACCTCCCACAAAAAGAGCCCCGGCCGTATGGCCGGGGCTCTTTTGCATTTCAAGCAAAGTGAGAACTGCTCCGATTAATACAGATAGTTCAGCGCGGTTTTGTCGTTGGCGTTGAAGTAGCGGTTCTGGCCGCTGCCAATGCAGGCCAGCATCCAGGAGTTCGGGTCTGCCGCAGCGGGTGTGCCCGGAATCAGGATGGCGCCTACCGTGCTGGCACCCTCGTTGGAGGTAGAGCCGCCGCAGCTATACGAGCGGTCCGTGTAGTCGGTGTGGCGGAAGCCGATGCAGTGGCCTACTTCATGGGCAATGATAGTTGCCGCGTAGTTCAGGTTTGGGTTGGTACCGATAGCGCGGGTATTCACGTTAACCGAGCCATAAGGAGCACCAGCCGACGTAGGAAAGCCAGCGGAAGCCAGGTAGCTGCCGTTGGCCGTAGTCAGCACGATGTTGCCGCCCGAAGCTACCCGCGAGAACGTCAGCGTCAGGTTTTCCGCGTTGTAGCGGCGCACTACCTCGTCAACTACCGCAGCATAGGAAGCGGGCATTTTGTTTGACAGGCTGATGGTGATGACGCGCGGCGCTTTTACCACGTTGGTCGTGCGGTACTGCTCCTCGCTGCCTACGCGCAGTAGCTTGCCATTGCTGTAAGCCCCGGCCAGGTCGCGGTCCGTCAGGCGGATGTCGCCTTCCACGATGTAGGCGTCACCATCGCGCTGCACATTGGCCGAGCTGAAGCCCAGGGCCTGAATCTTGGCAATAGCATCCGGGCTTATCTGGTCCTTGGCAATTTCGGTTTTCTCGGCGCAGGAGGCGAGCAGCGAACCAGCCAGGGCCAGCATGCCCAGCTTAGAAGAGAAAGAGGTAAACTTCATAAATGTGGGGTGGTGTGAAAGAAATGAATTGAAAAGAGTGCTGAAAATGTAAGGAGTTTTTGCGAGGATAGAAATAAAAACTAAGTCAAATCGAGATAAGTGCAATATTATGTACATTCAATTGCTGAGTTTGTCAAATCCATAACCGGTAGCTGTGGCAGGAACCTGTACCTTGGGCAGAGCGTGGGAACCCACACACAGTAGTGCACGGTTGCTTGCTTAGGTAGCTTACCGGCTGCTTCAGCGGCCCTGCCGAAATGTGTATCTTTGTTTGAAACCGTTTTTCAGCAGCTTTCGGGCTGCTTCACTATATATAGATCTTCCAAGCCGTGGCTTGTTCTTCTTGTTCCTCTGGTGGAGGCTGCTCTACAACTGCCCAGGGCTGCGGCTCCAAAGGCAGCTGTAGCACGGGTGGCTGCAACCGCCTCAATGTATTCGACTGGCTGCAGGACCTCGATCTGCCCAGTGATTTTAAAGGCTTCAACCTCGTGGAAATCCGCTTCAAAGGCGGCCGCAAGGAATTCTTTCGCAACGAGCAGCACCTGCCCCTCGTGACCGGCGACGCCGTGGTGGTGGAAGCGGCCGGCAACGGCTGGCACCTCGGCCACGTGTCCCTAAAGGGCGAGCTGGTACGCCTGCAGATGCGCAAGAAGAAAGTACCGACCGACTCCAAGGAAATCCGGCCCATTCTGCGCGTGGCTACGCCCCAGGACGTGGAGCGCTGGGAAGCGGTGCGCGACCTGGAAACCGGCACCATGTTCCGGGCCCGCTCGGTGGTGGATGAACTGCGCCTGAAAATGAAGCTTTCCGACGTGGAGTACCAGGCCGACCGCAGCCGCGCCACGTTCTTCTACTCCGCCGACGACCGGGTGGACTTCCGGGACCTGATCAAGCGCCTGGCTGAGGAGTTTCGGGTGCGGGTAGAGATGCGTCAGATTTCCCTGCGCCACGAGGCCGGCCGCCTAGGCGGCATCGGCTCCTGCGGGCGCGAGCTGTGCTGCTCCACCTGGCTCACTGAGTTCAAGAGCGTGAGCACCACCGCCGCCCGCTACCAGAACCTAAGCTTGAATCCGGCTAAGCTCTCGGGCCAGTGCGGGCGCCTCAAGTGCTGCCTCAACTACGAACTCGACACCTACCTGGTAGCCCTCAAGGATATTCCGCAGGTACAGCGCCCCCTGCAAACCGAGAAAGGCGACGCTTTCCTGCAAAAGACCGACATTTTCAAGAAGAAGATGTGGTTTGCCTTCCGGGGCGACAACAACTGGGTGGTGCTGCCCACTGAGCGCGTGCGCGAAATTCTGGACATGAACAAGCGCGGCGAAAAGCCCGAGAGCCTGCTGCCGCCCATGCGTGAGGAAGAGCGGGAGCCCGAGGTTTCGGCCATTGTGGAAGGCAACCTCGACCGCCTCGACGATAAAATCAAAGCCGGCAAGCGCAGCAAGCGCAAAAAGAAGAAGGAGCCCGGGGCGGTTACGCCCCCCGCTGCTCCCCGCGAAACCGACGCGCCTGCGCGGAGTACGGTGGTAGCACCAACGGCTACGGCAACGCCCCGCGGCGCCGATGGCCGACCCCGCGGCGCCGCTGCCAAACCCGCTAACCGCCGCCACCGTCCGCCCCGCCCTAGCGGCGACGGCACGGCCAAACCTGAGGGGCGCGGCCCGGAGCGCCCGGCCGGTGACGCCGGGGCCGGTGGCACTGCTGAGCCCCGCTCCGGCGCCGGCCGGGGTGGCCGCCGTGGGGGCCGCCGTAGCGGAGGCAGTTCTGCTGGTTCAACTCCTCCTCAAGCCTGATTTACTTATGCCTTTTCGTTTGTTTCCGATGCGCGGGTGGTTGGCGGCGCTGAGTTTGCTGTTTTTGGCTTCTTGCGACACCAGTGAGCTGTACGAGCAGAACGTAGACCTGAAGGACGCCGGTGGGCAGCCCTACGTGTGGGCCGTGCAGGAAAAACCATCCTTCACGTTTACTATCACTGATACTACGCAGCTCTATGACGTGTACTTCAACATCCGCAACGCTGCGGATTACGGGTATTACAACCTATATGTGAAGCATACGCTCACTGCCCCGGATGGCCGGCCGGTTTCAATGCTGCTGCACGAAATGCGGCTGCTGGATGCTAAGACCGGTGAGCCCCTGGGCAGTGGTAGCGGCGACATCTTCGACCACCGCATTCTGGCTTTGCCGCAGCAGCGCTTCCGGCAGCCGGGCGAGTACCGGCTCACACTGGAACAATACATGCGCCAGGACGCCCTGCCTGGTATTATGGCCGTGGGCGTGCGCGTAGCCCGGCATACCGCCGAGTAATAGCTCGGCCCGGTTTCCTACCTTTCCTGAACTCCTTTCCGGCGAGAGCCAGAAAGGAGTTTTCGTTTTCAGACTAGGCTGAAAACAAAACGCCCACCTTGGTTTGAAACCAGGGTGGGCGTTGAAGTAGCGCTAGGGTGCCGCTGGCGGAAAGCTAGATGCGCTCCACTTTCACGGCATTCAGGCCTTTTTTGCCATCAATGACCTCGAAAGCTACCCGATCATTTTCCCGGATTTCATGTACTAGTCCGGTCTGGTGCACGAAGATTTCCTGTGCCTGCTCGTCGTCTATTATAAACCCGAAGCCCTTAGTTTCATTAAAGAATTTGACTTTGCCCGTTTTCATGCTGGGTACTTGGTTGTGGTAAAAGGTTAAAAGGAGAAACAGATTGCGACGGTAAATCTACAGGTTATTCTGCGCATAGTCCAATAGAGTATTTGCGTACGATCTAGCGTTTACCACCTTGTTGAAGCAGTATAGCCTCGAACAGCACTGCCTAGACCAAAACAGTAACACCAACATGTTACACGCCATTCGAGCCGACAGATGTAGCCGGGGCTGACCAGCTTGCGTATAAAATCGGCGTTGCATCTTTCTTTTTCACGCCTAACCACCCACCTCATGGACAATCAGCAAAAGAATCAGACCAACTCCCCTGGCACTTCCGCAACCACTTCCGATAGCAACTCCCCCACGGCACAAAACCCGGGCGTAGGGGGCTCCAACAACCCGTCCGCCAGCCTCAATAGCGTTGGTACCACTTCCAGCCAGTCGCTGGCTTCTTCGGAGATGAGTGCCGGTCAGGGCGGCCTCGGCAACACGAGCCAGAGCACCCAGGCCAACAAAGAGGTGAAGCCTGCGGCGCTGAAGACTGACAGCAAAAAATCCAGCGGCAGCACCGGAAAAGCCGGTAGCTCCGCTCCTACGACCAAAAAATCAACCGACGGTGCTTCTTCGGGCAGCGGCAGGAAGAACTCTGAGCAGAAAAGCCAGCCAGCCAGCCAGAACGACCAGCACAGCCGGCAAGACAACTACGGCGGCAACTTTGGCAACAGCATGGAAGGTAGCTACCAGGACCGTGACCGAAGCGAGAATATGAGCAGCGGCGCCGGCCGGGGCGAGTTTGGCACGCACGGGGCCGGCAACACCCAGGGCGGATACGGCAATCAGTACCGCAACAACGACTACAACCAGCACGACAACCGGAGCGGCTACTATGGCAGCAACCAGCCAGCCGGCGGCTACAGCACCCACCAGAACTCCTACCGCGACTATGACGGGCGGGGCGACTACGGCCAGGGCGACCAGTACCGCGGTGGCAACGACTACGGCCGGAGCAACCAGGGCAATTATGGTGGCCCAAACAGCTGGGGCAACCAGCACCCCTCGAACAACTACGGCCAGCAGGGGCGCGGCTACCAGGACAACAACGGCCGCAATTCGGGCGGTAATATGTACAACCGCGACAACCAGGGCAACTCCGGCCAGTACGGCAACCAACGCCACGATGACCAGCAGCGCTGGAACGAAAACAGTCGCTACCAAAATGACAACGGCTCCCGCGAAGGCCGCGACCGGGGCTACAGCAACGACTATGGCTCTTCTTCGATGGGTGGTAACCCCTATGGCCGCCGCGACCAGAACCAGTATGGATCCAACCAGAGCTACGACCAGAATCGTGGCTCGCACGGCAGCCAGCAACGCAACCAGGACAATGACTACCGGCCTTCGCAGGGCCAGGACGGCCAGGGCCAGCGTGGTGGCATGAGCAGCCAGCAGGACTACGGCCAGCAGGGCGGCTACTACCGCGATGAGAACAACCATTACAGCGGCCAGGGCGGCTACGGCGGCAACAGCCGCTCTGACCGCGACCAGTACGGCTCCCGCAGCGGCTACAACCAGGGTTCGGGCAACTACGGAGGCAACGCCCGCGAAGGATTCGGCTCCCGCGGTGGCTCCTACAACGACGAGTACACTTCCGGCAGCGGTAATATGCGCGGTGGCTCCCCTTCCCGCGGTGACTATGACCAGCAGGATAGGAACCGGAACTACGGTGGCGACCAGCGCGGCCAGTACCGCAATCAGGATAACGATTCTGATGACTATGGTCCTATGCCCCGCCGCAACCGCGGCCGCGACGAGGACGACCAGCGTTAACCTATAGGCAATAGCCATAAAAAAGCCTTCCTGCACTGCGGGAAGGCTTTTTTATGCTTCATAAATTTCAAACCTGCTCCGCAGTTGAGCGGCTATGGGTGCGAGCTAATGATGGGTGGCCCGGTACAGCTTGCCTTTTTCGTTGCTGACAATGAAGTCCTGCTCACTTACAAACACCAGCCCTTCGGCCTGGCCCGATTTGGCGAGCGGCAGACAGCTTTTCCGGCCGTCGAACAACTTGTGGCCCGGCTGACGCTCAATCAGGTAAGCGTGGCCGTAGCCTAGCAGCGCCACCAGCTGGCCGTTGGGGCTGATGTCGGCCCCGGTTATCCAGGTATTGATGCGGATGCTGTCGGCCAGCACGGCTACGTGGTTGCCCGGCCGGGCGGGTACCTTGTAATATTTCACCCAACTGCCTTTGCCCCGGTTCTTGGTGAAAAGGTGCAGGGAGTCATCGGCGTAGAAAAAGGCTTCACAGTCGAAGTTGCGGGCAGCTTTGCGCGGCGGAAAAACCCGCTGGTCGGGGTAGCGGAAGGCAATGGTGTCTACCTTCTTGAGCTCGGGCTCCTTGAGGCGGTAGATACGCAGGTCGTGGCGCTTGTTGCCGTTGTTGCCGAAGTCGCCGATGAACAGGTAGCCATGCTGGCGGTCCTGGGCCAGGTCTTCCCAATCGATGTTGTTGGCATCAGGCACGCGGTGCTTGCTCAGCAGGTCGCCCTGGGTTGTTACTTTATAGAGTATCGACGTATTGCCCCCGTCGCCGTGGGTCCACAGGTCGCCGTGGGCATTGGCCAGCGCCAGGCCGGAGCTTTCCACTACATCCTCGCGGCGCATCCGGCCAACCTGCTGCACGGTATACTCAGAATTGATTTTCTCGAAGCTGCCCCGGTCGCCCTCCTTGGTGCAGCCGCACAGCAGAGCGTGCAGGAAAAACGCCATAGGAGCCAGACGGTCGCGCAGCAGTAGCAATACATTCATGCTCTCAGGTTCAGGATGTCGGCCAGCCCCTACGGCCGGCCGGATGCCTTCCCTTACGCAGGGCCGGCAATTTTGTCGCGGCAAAATACAGTTGCTGCGCATAATTACCCTGCCGTGTTTCCCTGCCACCTGCTTTAGGTGTTCATCAGCACATCTGCGTATGCGGAAAACGAGCCTGTTTACGGCGCCGCAAACCCCAGATACGGCCGAAGCTTTTCCAACCCAGCCGGCTCCAAAATCCGAATCTGGCGCAGGTCCTCGAGCTGCTGAAAAGCCCCGTGCTGCTCCCGAAAAGCCACCAGCACCCGCGCCAGCCGGGGACCTACATACGGGTGCGCCTTCAGCTCCCCAAAGCTTGCCCGATTCACGTGGAGCGGGGTCGGTACGTAGCCCTCGCGCACAAAGGTGTACTTGCGCAGGCTGTCGGCCAGGTCGGGCGGCAGGCCAAACACTTCCTGCAGCTGCTCCTCTTTGACGAAGCCACCCAGCCGTTCTCGGTAGGCCACCAAGCGCAGGGCCGTTTTCCGACCAATGCCCCGGATTTGCTGAAGCTGCGCCGTATCGGCCGCATTCAAGTCAAACGGCTGCAGGTTCGTAGGCTTACGTTTAAAGCGTGGCGCATTGGCGGCGTAGGCTGGTCGCCGAGTGCCTGCGTAAGCCGTGGAGTCGTGGCGGGCCCAGGCCGGCTTGGTGCGCGGCGGCAGATGCTCGGGCAGTTCAATAAACGGGGCCAGCCGAGCATAGACAGCTGGTTCCAGCCCATAGGCTTTCTGAATCTGGTCTTTGGCCTGGAAGCCTTTTATGGCCTGTCCGTAGCGTACGAGGCGGGCAGCCACGTAGCGCGGCACGCCCCGGGCTTCCCAGTCCTGGGCCGTCAGCGTGTTGGGGTTGAAGGGCGCCAGCGCCACCTGCTCCATGGGCGTACGGCTGTATTTCGACGGATACCGGGACTTGCCGCCCGCGTACTGGCGGTTTGGAGCCCGGCGGGAAGCCAACTCGGCGGCAAATTTATCGAGTTCCTCTTGATCGGCTGCCGGATTATAGTGAGACAGGGCGGGGAGCAGCAGCGTGGGCACCAGCAAAAGCAGGCTCATAAGCACCAGCAGCACCACAAACCCGTTGGTTTCGACCCGCGAAAAGTGGAAGGAACGGTGTACCCGCAGATAAAAGGATAGCAGAAAGCGCTTCATGCTCGCACCGGGCTGAATAAAAATTCCCAACAAGAAATACAGCGCCGCCAGACCGGTGTGAATGTCAGGCAGCTTATTGATAGATAGCGCACTGTCAATATAGGAACCGTATCGAAAAAATCAATGAGTGGTTCCTGAGGCACTACGCCCTAAAATGGCCGTTTCTATTTCGCATTGATAAACGCCCGCTACTCGGTTTGCCGGGCCAGCAGGGCAATACCTTCCTCGAAAGTATGGGGCGCGTAGCCCAATTCCCGGCGCGCCTTATCGATGATGAAGCCCGTGCGCAGCGGGCGCCGGGCCGGCTGGGTAAACGTAGCGGCATCTACCGGCGTGAGCAAACCCGCGTCCAACTCAAAATAGGCCGCTACGCGCAGGGCCATCTGGTAGGGCGTGAACACCTCCGCCCCACTGATGTGGTAAAGGCCGGTGGCGTTTTGGCGGGCGGCCAGCCAGCAGCCCTCGGCCAAATCCTCGACCAGCGTGGGCGTGCGGAGCTGGTCATTGACTACCTGGAGCTGCTTGCCGGCCCGCAGTGAGTCGCGCACCCACAGCACCAGGTTGGTGCGGCCGTACTCGTGGGCCGTGCCATATACCAGTACCGTGCGCAGAATAGCCCACTGGCCCCGGCTGGCCTGCACCGCGCGCTCAGCGGCCAGCTTGCTTTCCCCGTAAAAGTTAATCGGCGCGGGCACCGCGTCTTCGGTCAGCGGGCCAGTATCTCCATTGAATACGAAATCGGTGCTGAGGTGCAGCAGGTGAATGCGCTGCTGTTCACAAGCCGCCACCAGGTTTTCCACCGCCGTCACGTTTTGCCGCCAGCAGTCCTCGCGGTTCAGCTCGCACTCATCGGCGTTGGTCATGGCGGCCGTGTGGATGAGGTGGGTGGGCTGCTCCTCGGCCAGTACTTGCAGCACCTGGGCGCGGTCCGTGACGTCGAGCGGCACAAACCGCACAGCCGGATGCAAGCCGGCCAGCTTGTTGGTCCCCCGGGACGTGGCAATCAACTCAACGCCCGGCTCCTGGTGCAGGCGGGCTACCAGTTGCTGGCCCAGCAGGCCGTTGGAACCCGTTATCAGCAGACGCATAAAGTGGCAGGCTAAGAGAGAACAAAAGGCAAAAATGGCCTAAACCGGCGCGCTCAGGGATACTGGTAGCCGTAGAGCTCGGTAATCTTCTTCTTCTTCAGCTTTTCCACTTTCACCGTCATTTTGAGGTCGGTAGTGGGACGGTCACGCTCGTCGCAGGGCTGCTGGGCAATCTTATCTACTACCTCCAGCCCGCTGATAACCTGGCCGAAAACCGTGTAGGCGCCGTCGAGGTGCGTGGTGCCGCTATGGTTTTGCACGATATAGAACTGGGAGCCACTGCTGGCCCGCTGCGGGTTCACGTAGTCGCCCTGGCGGGCGGCGGCCACCGCCCCGTACTTGTGGCGCAGGGCCGGCAGGATTTCGGCCGGAATGGTTTTCTCGTTGGGCGGGCCCATACCGTCGTTGCCGGGGTCCGAGTCTTTGGTGTTCGGGTCCCCGCCCTGCACCATGAAGTTGGGAATCACGCGGTGAAATGTGGTGCCGTTGTAGAAGCCGTCTTTGGCCAGCTTCAGGAAGTTAGCCTTGTGCTGGGGCGTGAGGTCCGACAGCAGCAGCCGAATGTCACCTAAGGACGTGCTGATGGTCACAACTTCGTCCTTCTTGCTGGTGCGCGGTTTTTTGGCGGCCGTGGCAGCCTGGCCAAATGCCAACATAATCAGGAGGGCGGCCGCCAGCCGGAAAAGCAGTTTCATAACAGTAGGGTAAAAGAGCAGCTCAAACTTACGCGCTTTCTACGGAGGTGGCTACATTCGGAGGCGCCTGCTGTGCCGGAAACCGGCCGGATGCCGCGTCTTTTGCGTATGCACCGCCATTCGTCTTTCCTGCCCTTCGCTCTATGTCCGACTCTACGCCCGCCGCAGCCACGCCACGCCCCCATTGGTTTCCTAAGCTGCTTCTGCTGCTCTACCTCGTCGAGTTCGTAGCGCTGGGCATCAGCCCCTCCGACCGGGGCACGTGGTGGGCCGAGAACCTGCCGATTCTGCTGATTGTGGGCGGCCTCGTGCTGCTGTACGTGCGCGGCGTGCGGTTTTCCAACACGGCATATCTGCTCATGAGCGTGCTGATATTTATGCACACCGTGGGCGGGCACTACACCTTCGAGAAAGTGCCGTTTGACTGGTTCAACAACCTGTTTGGCTTCAAGCGCAATATGTACGACCGGGTGGCGCACTTTTCCGTCGGTTTCTACGCCTACCCCATTATTGAGCTGACGGACCGCTACGGTACCATTCGCAACCGCTTCATCAGCTACCTGTTCCCGCTCTGCGTCATCGGCACCATTGCTATGGCGTATGAGCTCATCGAGTGGGTATATGCCGAAGTAGCGGGGGGCAGCGCCGGAGCTTCCTTTCTCGGCAGCCAGGGCGACATCTGGGACGCGCAAAAAGACATGCTGGCCGATACCAGCGGCGCAGTAGTGGCGTTGATTGTGCATGCGTTGAGCACTAGGAAGACCACAAGCAAGTAGTCATTGCGAGCAGCGCGAAGTAATCCGTCCTGTACAATGTACCAAGCCTTAAGATGTGAAAAGCCCCTGGCGCCAGTATGGACATCAGGGGCTTTCTGCTATAAACGTGTGTCTGGCGCTGCTCAGGACGGATTGCTTCGCGCTGCTCGCAATGACAGAGGCTACTATTATACCGCGTCCCGCTGCTGACGGATATCGTCCAGGATCTGGCGGCCGCCGCGGCTGAGCACGTTTTCGGCTACCTGCACGCCCAGTGTTTCTGCTGCTGCTACGGGCGCTGATTGGGTTTCTTCGATAAACTGCTGCCCGTCGAGGCTGATGAGGCCACCATGAAGCTGAACGTGGGCGCCATCGGCAGAAAGCGTGGCCAGCGCGAAGGACGGGATGCTGCACCCGCCTTCCATCGTGCGCAGAAACGCCCGCTCCGCCGACAGGCACAGGTGCGTAGCCGGGTGGTCCAGCACGCGGCGTATTTCTGCTTTCAGCGCGGGCGCCAGGTTGCGGGCGCACTCAATGGCGACGCTGCCCTGGCCGGTGGCGGGTATGTACTGGTTTTCGGGCAGCACCTGCCGGATGAGGTGGTCGTACTCCATGCGGTGCACGCCGGCATAAGCCAGCACCAAGGCATCGTATTGGCCTTCATCCAGCTTGCGCAGGCGCGTCTGGAGGTTGCCGCGGGCCTCGGCGGTAGTGGCGTGGGGCAGGAAGCGCCGAAGCATGGCCTTGCGGCGGGTGCTGCTGGTGCCCAGCAAGAGGCCGGGGCGCTGCAAATCCAGCTTGGGGTTGTAGCTCACGATTACGTCGTTTACCCGTTCCCGCTCCATAAAAGCCAGCAACTCCAGATCGGCAGGCAGGCTGCTTTGCACGTCCTTGGCGCTGTGTACCGCAATATCGGTGTGGCCGGAGCGCAGACTTTCTTCCAGCTCCTCCGTGAACACGCCCTTAGCCCCGATCTTATCGAGGGAGCGGTCCAGCACCACGTCGCCTTTGGTGGTGATGATGACGATTTCGGGTTCGAAACCTGCTGCGCGCAGGCAGTCGGCTACGTGGTGGGCCTGCCACAGCGCCAGCTTGCTGCCACGGGTGCCAATGCTGATGGTCGTTTTCAGGGAAGAAGCCATAGTTGGACGTTTGCCGCCGAAAGCAGTTATTTGCCAGCCAGCGGCGCTCCGGCAAAGATACTGACCAGGATTTTCCCTGCCGGCTATAGCGGTTTTAACGCCGGCTATAACAAGTTAGCAAACTATACTTTCTGCGTTTCCAGTCAGATTAACGCGTTTTTAGCTCTGCCGCAGCAGCTCCGCCACGCGCAAAGAGGTATCCACGAACACCATGCGCGGGTTGGCGTTGCGCTCCACGTGGTAATGGGCTTCGTTGAGCTGCCGGGTTAGCGGCTCGGCGTTGCGGGGCGTCACGAAGCGGCTGAAGCCCTGCACGAACGGCTGCTCGGCGGCCGACAAATGCGGCACCAGCTGCGGGTCGAGGCCGAACAGCAGCACCTTGCGCAGCTCCGTGAGGGCGTAGTGCAGAAACTCCTTCTGATTTTCGCGGCCCAGCTTCTGAAACTCGTCGCTCTTTTCCAGCATCTCGCTTACTTTGTTGCCATAGCAGGTGCGCATCCACTTCGCAAACAGCTCGAAATAGTCGTGGTCGGTGGCTGAGGTGCTGTGCGCGGCCAGGGCGCCGCCGATGTTGCCCTCGGCCATTTGAGCCAGCTGGCGGGCTTTAGCTTCGGGCACCTGGCGCGTATCATGCAGCCATTGCGTCAGCTCCTCTTCCGTCAGGGGGCGTACTACCACGGGCTGCACCCGGCTGATAATGGTGGGCAGCAGTTGCTCGGGCGCGTAGCTCACCAGCAGAAACACCGTGGCGGGCGGTGGCTCTTCCAGCAGCTTCAGCACGGCGTTGGCGGCGGCCGGGTGCATCAGCTCGGGCAGCCAGATGATGACGATTTTAAACTGCGCCTCAAACGCTTTAAGCGACACCAGCCGCAGCAGCTGCAGGCTTTCTTCCTTCGAGATGCTGCCCTGCTTGTTGTCGGCCCCGATGTACTGCATCCAGTCGTTGAGGCCCTGGTAGGGGTTTTCCAGCGCGAACGTGCGCCATTCCGCCGCAAACTTGCTGCTCACGGCATCCTTGGCTACGGCTTTGGTGGTAGTAACGGGCAGGATGAAGTTGAGGTCGGGGTGTACCAGCTTGTCAATTTTCTGACAGCTGGTACACTGGCCGCAAGAATCAGCGGCCTCGGCGGGGCGGTTTTCGCAGTTCAGGAAGGCGGCGTATGCCAGGGCCAGCGCCAAGGCCGCCGAGCCTTCGGCGCCCCGAAACAGCTGGGCGTGGGCCACGTGGCTTTGGCGCACGCTCTGCCGCAGCACCTGCTTTACGTTCTGTTGCCCCGGGATGTCAGAAAAGCGCATGGGTTTCAGTTGTCAGTTACGGGTTGCCTGTCTCCAGTTTCCGGATGTTTCAGAACCGTAAAAGAACGTCATTCCTCGGCTTGGCTAGGAATGACGTTCAAATTGCTTTGATCCATTAACACCTACAGCTCCACGCTCCGCTCGGAAGCAGCCGGGCCGGTACGCTCCCACACCCGGTCCTTCACCGTCAGTTCGTACACGTGGCGTAGCAGGTCCTGCTCTGTTTGGTCGAACTCCAGCTGACGGCGGGCCATAACGCGCTCCGCTACTTCGGCCGCTTTTGGCAGCTTAAAGGTTTCGAAGCCAGCGGCCCCGCCCCAGCTGAAGCTCGGGATAAATGTGCGCGGAAAACCCGCCCCGAAGATGTTGGCCGCCACGCCTACCACCGTGCCGGTGTTGAACATGGTGTTGATGCTGCACTTGCTATGGTCGCCCATCATCAGCCCGCAGAACTGCTGGCCGGTATTTACGAAGCGCCCCTCGGCATGGCTCCATACTTTGACGGGCGCGTAGTTATTCTTCAGGTTGGAGGTATTGGTATCGGCGCCCAGGTTGCACCACTCCCCTATCACGGAGTTGCCGAGGTAGCCTTCGTGACCCTTGTTGGAATAGCCCAGCACGATGCTGTTGGCCACTTCACCGCCTATCTTACAGAATGGCCCCACCGTGTTGTCGCCGCGCATTTTGGCGCCGGCGTTGATGTGGCTGCCCTCGCACAAAGCCATAGGTCCGCTGATGATGGCGCCCTCATGCACCTGCGAATCCTTGCCGAGGTAAATGGGACCTCGCTCAGCATTGAGGATGGCCGCCCGGATTTTCACGCCCGGCTCGATGAAGATATTTTCCGGGGCATACACGATGGTATGCGCGTCGCCCACCGGCTCCGACTGCCGCCCTTTGGTCAATAGCTCAAAGTCCCGGCGGATTTCCACTCCGTTGCGCAGAAACAGGTGCCAGGGCTGCCGAATAACCGTCACCGGCTCGGCTACCTCGCGGGTGCGCTGAAAACCATCCTGAATCAGCTCGGCTACCTGCGTAGCATCGGACAGATGCGCGGCTACCAGCAGCTCGTCGCAAAACAGGGCCTCGCCGGGTTGCAGGGCCTGCACCTGCTGGGTGAGCACCTCATCGGGGCACACGGCGCCGTTGATGACCAGGGCCGGACCCTGGGTATCGCCGGCCGGGAACTTGGCCTGCAGGTAGGGCTCCGTGAGGTAGCCTACCGAGGCGGCACCCAGCCGGTGCTGCCACTTTTCGGCCAGCGTGAGAATACCGCAGCGCAGCGCGGCCACCGGGCGCGTGAAGGTAAACGGAAGCAGATGCGGCCGAATGGCCGGGTCGTCAAAAAGCAGAACGTGCATTGGGGAAGAGCGTTTAGCCATTGGCCGGCAGCCAACAGCATCACAAAGGCAAGGGGAATGAGTGGGGACTCGGGGTCAAATTTGGCAAATAAAAAACTCCCTCCGGCTGTCGGAGGGAGTCTGTTATCAAACCAAGAGCCCGCGGCCAATGGCCGACGGCTCCATAAAGGCTTACTTCTTCTGGTAGCGGTTGCGGAATTTCTCCACGCGGCCGGCGGTGTCGATAAACACGTTTTTGCCGGTGTAGAAGGGGTGCGAGGCCGAGCTAACTTCCACCTTGATAACGGGGTAGGTTTTGCCGTCTTCCATCGTGATAGTCTCGTTCGAGCCCATCGTCGAACGGGTGATGAATTTGAAGTCGCTCGAAGTGTCCTGAAACACCACTTCGCGATACTGGGGGTGGATGTCTTTTTTCATGGTCGGGGTTCCCGTTAAAACCTTGTCTGCCTGCCGATTTTGCGGAAGGGAGTGCAAAGGTACAGTGTAACGGCATAATTCAAAAGCCTTTGCCGGCTTTTTCCAGTATTAACATGTTCTTAACCTTGTCTCAGCGAAAGCCGTCTATATTTGAGGCTGCCTGTAGGTCAACTGCGCGGGCAGCTATTTCTGTTTATCTCAACCGTATGCCGCTTAAAAAGACCGTTTTCTGCACCTTGGCCCTGTTGATCTGCAGTCCGCTGCTGTGGTCGCAGCCGGTGGGCGGCAACGGCCCGGCGGGGCAGGGAGCCACTTCCTCGTCGCCGGTGGTGCAGATGTTGCAGCCCAGCCTCGCAGCGGCCGAGGCATCAACGGCCCCATTGACGGCCGTGCGCCGCTCCTGGCAAAGTGTGAAAACGATGTTCCGCTAAGTTGATTTCGACAATAACGACTCTTTTACAACCGGCTTTCGCCGGTTTTTTTGTTGGTTTACCGCTGACTTTTTGCCTGTTCTTTTAGCCTGCTACCTGCCGTGCGCCTCTGCTTTGCTTCCAATAATGCCCATAAGCTCGACGAAATACGGCCTTTACTGCCAGCGGGCACCGAGCTGCTGAGTCTGGCTGACATCGGCTGCTACGACGAGCTGCCCGAAACCCAGGATACCCTCGAAGGCAATGCCCGCCAGAAAGCCGAATACGTGTGGGAGCACTACGGCGTGGCCTGCTTTGCCGACGACACCGGTCTGGAAGTAACCGCGCTAGGCGGAGCGCCGGGCGTGTACTCGGCCCGCTACGCCGGCCCCCAGCGCCAGGCCGACAACAACGTTCAGAAGCTGCTGCAGGAGTTGCACAGCCACCCCGACCGCTCGGCCCGCTTCCGCACCGTGGTAGCCATGGTGGGCCTTACACCGGAGCCGCAGTTGTTTGCGGGCGAGGTACTGGGCCATATCACCAAAACTCCGCAGGGCCAGGGCGGCTTCGGCTACGACCCGGTGTTCCAGCCAGCTGAAGGCGACGGCCGCACCTTCGCGGAAATGGAGCTAAGCAAAAAAAACCAGATCAGCCACCGGGCCCGCGCCGTAGCCGGCCTGGTTCAGTGGCTGAACCGGGAAATGGTGAAATAGTGAGATGGTGAGTTTGACGTTCTGATGGCGCCACTTGCGCAGATTGCGCAGCCAGAACAGCATACTCACCATCTCACTATTTCACCATTTCACTATTAGTCCCCGCCGTTGTATTACTTTTGCAGGGTTGGCCCCACTGCAACGGGCCGCACTCCCACCCCATGCAAAAACCTTTTCTGGTCGGTATTACGGGCGGCAGCGCCTCCGGCAAAACCACTTTCCTGCGCCGCCTGCTGGCATCCTTGCCCGAGCAGGATGTCTGCCTGATTTCGCAGGACAACTACTACCACCCGCGCGAAATCCAGCAGGTCGACGGCAACGGCGTCACGAACTTTGATCTGCCCGGCAGCATCGACTCGGCCGCGTACGCCAATGATGTGCTGCGTATCAGCCAGGGTCTGGAGGTGCGGCGGCCGGAGTATACGTTCAACAACCCCAACGCCCCGGTCAAGGAGCTGGTGTTTAAGCCCGCGCCCATTGTAGTGGTAGAGGGCATTTTCGTCTTTTACTTCGAGGAAGTGGCCCGGCTGCTGGATTTGAAAGTGTACATCGATGCCCGGGAACACGTGAAGGTGCTGCGCCGCATTGTGCGCGACCGGGACGAGCGGGGCTATGACCTGGAAGACGTGCTTTACCGCTATACCAACCACGTAGCGCCTACCTACGAGAAGTACATCAAGCCCTTCAAGCAGGACGCCGATCTGATTATTCCTAACAACAACCACTTCGAGAAAGGACTGGATGTGCTGGTGTCGTTCCTGAAAAGCAAAATCCCGGCGGCTGTATAGCCGCCTGTACGCTGATTGATGTACTGCCAAAAACGCGCAATGCCGTTCCTGATCCGGGCGGCCCTGCGCGTTTTTGGTTACTATACCCGGCAAAAAGGCCGGAAATGCGCTTTCCCTGCCCGCTGGATTTGGTTATATTTGCACTCCCGATTTCGCAATGACCCTGACTTTCAACCCGTTTGTATCTCGCTTACGTCTGGTATTGCTCCAGCTTACCCTGCTATGGGTGCTGGGGCTGAACCATCAGGCCGTGGCGATGTACCGGGTTTCGGCGGCCGCGCCCGGCCACGCCACGCGGGTGGGTGCCTCGCCCAAGGCGGCCGTCATCAAGCAGAAAGTAACGCTTGAGGCCACGGCCCCGCTGGGGGTGTGGCTGGCGCCTGCCGTAGATGCGTGGCTGCCCCCCGTGCCGGCTTTACCAGGCTGGCCGCTGGCCGCCCAGGCCCCATTTGCCCGCGCCCCGCGCCCCTGCGCCGTGCCCGATGCCTTCCGCACGCGCCTGCTCGGCGCTTCGCTGTCGCCGCATGCTCCCTAGAGGATAAAGAGGAATGACGAAGGAGGGATGACGAACTGCTGCGCAGTGTAGCTTTTCATTCCCCGCAACTCATTCCTCCTTCTTTATTCCTCTTTCTTCATTGCCATCTTCCCAAGTACATGCGTAACAAAAATCTTATTATCACCCTCACGGTTATCGTTACCGCGTTGTGTGCCTATTTTCTCACGCTCACGTTCATCTCGCGGGGCGTGCAGCAAAAGGCGGTGAACTACGCCACCCGCAATGGCCGCGTCGACCAGAGCCTGCGCCAGCACTACCTCGACTCAGTGTGGCGCGCGCCGGTGTTTGGCCCCCTCACCTACCGCGACGTGCGGGAGAAAGAACTCGGCCTGGGCCTTGACCTGAAAGGCGGCATGCACGTGACCCTGGAAATTTCGCCGGTGGAAATTGTGCGGGCCATGGCCAACAACTCCAAGGACCCCAAGTTTGTGCAGGCCATGCAAAAGGCCCAGGAGCTGCAGAAAACCAACCCCACTACCCAGTTCACGGCCCTGTTTGCCCAGAGCTTCCGCGAAGTGGCCCCCGGTGACAAGCTGGCCCGCATCTTTGCCAACACCACGAACAAGAGCCGCGGTCTGACTTATAGCTCAACCAACGAGCAGGTAATTGCCGCCATCGACAAGGAAGAGGAAGAAGCCATTGACCGCTCCTTCAATATCCTGCGTACCCGCGTCGACAAGTTTGGCGTGAACCAACCCACCATCCAGCGCGTGAAAGGCACTGGCCGTATTCAAATCGAGCTGCCCGGCGTAGACAACCCCGAGCGCGTGCGCAAGCTGTTGCAGGGCCAAGCCAAGCTGGAGTTCTGGGAAGTATGGCGCACCGACGAGTTTGCCCCTTACTTCAATCAGTTGAATGAAGTGCTGACGGCCCAGGAAGCTGCTGGCAAAGCTACCGGCACTGCTGCCGCTACCACCGATACCGCCGCCACGGCCACCGCTACCGGCGACTCTACCTCCCTGGCCAGCCAGCTGGCCAAGAAAAACGCTACTGCCAAAGCCGACTCGGCCAACCCCGCGCAAAGCAGTCAGCTGGCTCGCCTGTTCACCATGCCTGGTGGCCTGGGTGCCAACCTGCGCGACACGGCCCGCGTGAATGCCCTGCTGCGTAGCCAGGAAGTGCGTGCCGTACTGCCCCCAACCTGACGCTGCTGTGGGACGTGAAGCCCACCACCATCGACGGCCAGGAATATCTGCAACTGAACGCCATCCGCAAAACCCGCGAAGGCGTGGCCCCCATGGGTGGCGACGTGGTATCGGATGCCCGCCAGGACTACGACCAAGGTGGCCGCCCCGAGGTATCGATGCAGATGAACCCGGCCGGTGCCCGCAAGTGGCAGCGCCTCACGGCCAGCAATATTGGTCGCCAGGTAGCCATTGTGCTCGACGACTACGTGTACTCCGCGCCGGTGGTGCAGTCGGAAATTGCCGGCGGCAACTCCAGCATCTCGGGCAACTTCAGCATCGAAGAAGCGCAGGATTTGGCCAACGTACTGAAGGCCGGCAAGCTGCCCGCGCCTACGCGCATCGTGGAAGAAGCCGTAGTTGGTCCTTCGCTCGGTCAGGAAGCCATCAACCAGGGTTTGTACTCTACGCTGGCGGGCCTGGTTATCATCATGATTTTCATGGCCTTGTACTACGGCCGCGCAGGTCTGGTGGCTGATGCCTCACTGCTGTTCAACATGTTCCTGGTGATGGGCGTGCTGGCACAGTTTGGCACGGCCCTTACGCTGCCCGGCATTGCTGGTCTGCTGCTGGTTATTGCCGCCTCGGTGGATGCCAACGTACTGATCTTCGAGCGGATACGGGAAGAGCTGAACCATGGTCTGCAGCTCAAGGATGCTATCAACAAAGGCTACTCGCGCGCTTTCTCGGCCATTTTCGACTCCAACGTTACCACGCTGATTATTGCCATTATCCTGGGCTTCTTCGGTACGGGCCCGGTGCAGAACTTCGCCATCACGCTGGGCATCGGGGTATTCACCTCTTTCCTGTCGGCGGTGTACGTGTCGCGTCTCATCATCGAGTTCCTGACCAAAGACAAGGAAACCAGCAAGATTCAGTTCTCCACGGCGCTGTCGCGCAACCTGTTCCAGAACCTGAACTTCGACATCGTGGGCAAGCGTAAGCTGGCCTACATCGGCTCAACGATTTTCATCGTCATCGGCTTTGTGCTGATGGCCGTGCAGGGTGGCCCCAACCTGGGTGTTGACTTCCGCGGAGGCCGTTCCTACGTGGTGGACTTCAACAAAACCGTAGCAGCCGATGAAGTACGCACGGCGCTGCTCGAAAACTTCCAAGGAGCCGGCACGGAGGTAAAAACCTTCGGCGCCAACAACCGCCTGCGCATTACCACTGGTTACCTGGCCGACGACGAAAGCCTGGCCGCTGACCAGAAAGCGCGCACCGCTCTTGACCAAGGCTTGCAGAAATTCAGTGCCGATCAGCCTCAGATCAAGAGCACCTCGAAAGTGGGCGCTACTATTGCCGACGACATCAAGAAAACCTCGGTGCTGAGCCTGGGCCTGACGCTGCTGGGCATTTTCGTGTACGTGCTGCTGCGCTTTGAGAAGTGGCAGTACTCCATGGCCGCTGTAATTGCCCTGTTCCACGATGCGCTGCTGGTTATTGCCGCGTATCCCATTGCCCGTCTGTTCGGCCTGAACTACGAAATGGACCAGATTTTCGTGGCGGCCGTGCTCACCATCATCGGCTTCTCCATGAACGATACGGTGGTTATCTACGACCGAATCCGGGAATACCTGCGCGAAAACAAGCACCTCACCTTTGCTCAGGTAGCCAACCCGGCCCTGAACAGCACGTTCTCCCGCACCATGATTACGTTTACCACGGTATTCCTGGTAGTGGCCGTGCTGTTCTTCTTTGGCGGCGAAACCCTGCGCTCCTTCTCCTTCGCTATGATGATCGGGATGGTGTTCGGCACGTACTCGTCGCTGTTCATTGCTACGCCCATCATCCTCGATACCTACGGCCGCAAGGAGGCCCGCGAGCGGGGCGTAGACCATACTACCACCATCACCGATACCGACGCTCCCAAGCTGAACACGACGCACGCGTAAGCAGCCCTCAGCGCTTATCGTATAAAGCCCCGGCTAGCTGGCCGGGGCTTTTTTGTGTCTTTGCGCAAACGCTGCATGTATTTCTGGCGCCTTATCAACCCCTTAGGTAATTTAAGCATCTTTTTTACGGGCCTGAGGCAACCCAGCTCTACCCCGCATCCGAGTTAGATAAAAACGACAACCCTGCGCCCGTGCCGCCCCAACCCGAACATGACTCTGCGCTGCTGCTGGCTTTGCTGGCCGGGTGCCGCCGCATGGACCGGGAGTGCCAGCGGCGCGTGTACCTGCTCTACTACAGCTATGCCCTGAGTGTGTGCCTTCGTTACGCCCGCCACCGCGAGGAGGCGCTGGAAGTGGTAAACGACGGGTTTATGAAAGTGTACCGCGACGTGGTGCGCTTCGATCCGGCCCGGCAGGAAATCAATTCCTCGTTTCGGGCATGGCTGCGCAAGATCATGGTACACACGGCCATCGACCATTACCGCGCCCAGTTGCGCCACCAGACGCAGGAGTTGCCGGAGCACGTCTACGGGCAAGCCGACGACAGCGCCGGCGCCCTGGATACGCTGGCCTACGAGGAGTTGGTGGCTTTGATCCAGCGCCTGTCGCCGGCGTACCGCACCGTCTTCAACCTGTATGTGCTGGATGGATTCACCCACGAGGAAATTGCCGGGCAACTGGGGATTTCGGTGGGCGCATCGAAGTCGAACCTCTCGAAGGCGCGGGGTCATTTAAAGGAAATGCTAAAGAAAATCAACCACCATGCCTACGCCGAATCTGTCAGATGAGGAGCTGGATGCTCTGTTTCGGCGCGCTACCGAGGCTTATCCCGAAGAGGATGGCACGGCAGCGTGGCAGGGCATGGAGCGGCCACTCGACGAGCTGGCCCGGCACCACGGCGCTTACCGCCAGGTACTGCGGTGGTTTGCCGCCGAAATTGCGACCGTGGCCGTGCTGTTGCTGCTGTGGTTTACGTATGCGCCCGCGCTCCTGGTCTCGGCCCCGTCGGCGGCCGCTCCACAGCCGGCTGGCGCAGCAACGTCGGGCTCCGGTCTTCTATCAGCTTTACCTCAGACATACAAGCCCCGTTCAACTAACGCCGGCCGGCTACCTGCCTCTGATGCAGCAGCACCAAAAGCCAGTGCTCCGGCCACTGTATTGCACGCCGTGGCTACAGAGGCTACGGCCAGGAGCAGCAGGCCGCAACGGCCGGACCGTCGCCCTCACGTGCGGCTTGCCTGGCTGCCTTCGCCACCAAAGCGCCATCTGCCCTCCGCTTCCCGGCCGGAGTCGGGCTTCGTCGGAGTTATTGCTGCTTCGGATAAGAAAACCGTGGTTCCGGGAGACATCTTGGTGGCTGTGGCCAAACCAGGAAATGAGCAGTCTAAAGCCACAACAGCCGAAAAACCGGCCACTACGGCCGCCGCTTCTGCGCCAGCCGGCCAGCTTGCCCCGGCGCTTACGGTAATCAATCCCGCGACGCAACCCACCGAGCAGCCGGCTACGCAGCTCTCATCAATCGGCGCCGGGACTTCCAACGCGGGCACTCTGCCGGCGGCTACGTTGGCTGACTCCTCGGCTCATCTTAAAACCACGCCGCCACTGCTCACGCTATCCGATTCCGCCGGGCTTCCGGCTCCGGTGGCCCCGGAGTCCGCAACTACCGCCCCGGCCGACTCCTCAAAGCTCAGGCAAAAGCAGCGCCCCACGTACCGGTTTGGGGTGTTGCTGCAGTATGCGCCAGAGGTGAGCACGGTGCGCTTTTCGCCCGTCACCAAAACCGGCAGCAACGTGGGCGGGCAGCTGGAGTATTTCTTCACCGAGCGCCTGAGCCTGAACGTGGGCGTGCTGCGGGCCATGAAGCGCTACGAGGCCCGCGGCTCCGATTACCACGCCCGCCCCGCCTACCTGCCTTATAATGTGGAAATTGATGAGGTATATGCTGCCTGCCGCATGGTAGACATTCCGCTGAACGTGCGCTATGCCCTGCGGGTGCAACCAAAATACCGGCTGTTTGCCAGCGCGGGCTTATCCTCGTTGCTGATGCGGGACGAGCAGTACGAATACTACTACGACTACTACAACCGCCCGGTGCAGCGCGAGTGGCGGGTGCAGAAAGGCAGCAACCACTGGCTGAGCGTCGTCAACCTCTCGGTGGGCTACGAGCGGCAGGTGGCGGCGCGCTGGGGCTTGCGCGCGGAACCCTTCGTGAAAATTCCCCTGGGCGGCGTGGGTGCCGGCCAGGTTCGCCTGAGTAGCGCCGGCATATTCTTCGGGGCGCAGTACCGGCTGCTGAAACCGGCCCCGCACTAACTATTTCTGGACGACTTTCCGCCTTTATCTACCACCGTATGAAACTTCGCTTCCCGACTTACTGGCTCGGGCTGGGCTTGCTGTTGCCTGGCTGCGCCTACGAAAATGCTGAGGAGCTCCTGCCCCAGCCCGCCTGCGACGTATCGGCCGTGACCTACAGCCAAGTGATTCAGCCCCTGCTGCAGCAGCGCTGCTACCCGTGCCACAGCACTGGCCGGGCCCAGGGCAACACGGTACTCGACAACCTGGCCGCTGTGCAGCAACATGCCGGCCGCGGTGCTCTGCTGGGTGTACTCACGCCCGGATCCGGCTACCCGGCCATGCCCCAGGGTGGCCCGGCCCTGGACGAGTGCGAAGTGGCTACCATCCGGGCGTGGGTAGCGGCCGGCTCTCCCGATAATTAACTCTTTAGCGCTGCCTCCCGATGAAACCTTTCTCGCTACTTCTGAGCCTGCTGCTATGCACGGCTTCCGGCGCCCTGGCCCAGAGCAAATACCACACCCGCACGGGCCGCATCAGCTTTTTTTCCTCGGCTCCGCTGGAGAATATTGAAGCCCACAACGAGCAGGTGGCTGCCGTGTTTGATCTGCAAACCGGGCAACTGGCCTTCACGGTACCGATGCGGGCGTTTGTGTTTCGCAATGCCCTGATGCAGGAGCACTTCAACGAAAACTACGTGGAATCGGAGAAGTACCCGCGGGCCACGTTTGCCGGGCAGCTGGCCGGCTGGTCGGCTACGGAAACCCTGGCCCCGGGCACCACCCGCAACGTGACGGTAGAAGGCGACCTGACGATTCATGGTGTAAAGCGCCACGTGCGCGTGCCGGGCACCCTGGCCCTGCGCGGCAATGCGCTGGCCGTCAACGCCAAATTCGCCGTAGCCCCGGCCGATTATCAGATTGAAATTCCGCTGCTGGTGCGCGAGCATATTGCCAAAACAGTCACCATCACGGTTGCCCTCACCTGCTCGCCCCAACCTTAACCTTGCTTCCAGTCATGCTCTTCAGGCATTCTATTCTTCGCAGGCTGCTCCCCGCAGCCATTTTCCTGCTATTTACTTTGCCGGCCCTGGCGCAGGACGACTTGCTGCAGCAGCTCAGCGCCGCCCAGGACAGCGCCCGGGCGCCCGAGCCCGTTGCGGCCACTTTCAAAGGAGTGCGCGTAAGCAACGGCCACTCCATCGAAACGCCGGGGCAGGGTGTGCTGCTGTTTTTGATTTCGCACCGCTTTGGTACGCTCAACAGCGGCGCGTACAATTTCTTTGGGCTCGATCAGGCCACCATCCGGCTGGGGCTGGAATATGGCCTCAACGACCGGCTGGCCGTGGGCATCGGGCGCAGCTCCCTGGAGAAAACCTACGACGGCTTTGTGAAATACCGCCTGCTCCGCCAAGCGCCGGCCCACATGCCGGTTTCGGTTACGCTGCTTGGAACTACAGCGCTTACGACGTTGCGCTTTGGCAATGAGCGGCCTTTCCGCACCCGTCTCACCTACACCTACCAGGCTTTGCTGGCCCGCAAATTCAGTCCTGGCTTTTCCCTGCAGCTGATGCCCACGCTGGTACACCGCAACTTCGTAGCCACGGAGCGCGACGACAACGACGTGCTGGCCCTGGGCGTTGCCGGCCGCCAGAAGCTTAGCAAGCGCGTGGCCCTCACCCTGGAGTACTACTACCTGCTGCTCGGTCCCACTGCCGACGACTTTCGCAACTCCCTGGCCGTGGGCTTCGACATCGAAACCGGGGGCCACGTATTTCAGCTGCACTTCACCAACTCGCAGGGCATGATCGAAAAATTCTTCGTGACCGAAACCCGGGGCAATTTCCTTGACGGCGACATTTATTTCGGCTTCAATGTGTCCCGGGCCTTCAGTGTAAAACGGAAATAACCGATTGGCGTTTTGTCATCGGCAGAGCAACCCAGACATCATAAAACAAGAAAGCCCGATTCACAGGAACCGGGCTTTCTTGTTTTATAAGAACAGGCGTTACACCGTAATGCCTTCGGCTACCACTTCGGTTACTTCGGGCACCATGCGCTTGAGCAGGTTTTCGATGCCTGATTTCAGCGTGACGGTGGCTGAGGGGCAGCCCGAGCACGAGCCCTGCAGGTTTACCGTTACCACGCCGGCATTGTAGCTCTTGAACGTGATATTGCCCCCGTCCTGCTCCACGGCGGGGCGCACGTAGTTATCGAGCAGGTCAATGATTTTCTGGCTGGTTTGCTGGTCCTGCTCCGAGGCGTTGCCGGTGGCGGCGGCCGTTTGGGCGGCTTTCTGCTCGGCGGCGGGGTCCACGGTGAAGATGGGGCCGCCCGCTTCCACGTACGACTTCAGGAACGTGCGGATTTCCGGAATCAGCTGCGTCCACTGGTGTTCGGTGGTTTTGGTGACGGTTACGAAGTTCTGGGCAATGAACACCCGGCCCACGTAATCGAAGTTGAACAGCTCCTGGGCCAGCGGCGAGTTGGTGGCCGCTTCTAGGTTGGGGTAATCCACGCTCACGCCATCGGTGAGCAGCTGCTGATTCAGCACGAACTTCATGCTCTCCGGGTTGGGCGAAGCTTCGGCGTAGATGGAAATGGTAGACATATCGGGCAAAAGAAAAAGACGGAGAAAGCAAAAACTTCGGGGCAGCCAGCCACTAAGCCACGGCTGCCGCCCACACAACAGCGCGGGCCCCCGATAGGTTACAAAGGTAGCAGAATGTGGCCAGCCCGTAGACGAAAATACGGGTTGGCGGGTATAGGCCGGCGCAGGCAGTGCCGGTAGCTTTGCTACCTCACCTTCAGTCGGTTTTCCATGTTTTTCCGCTTGTTTCTGCTGCTAGCGTGCGTTTGGCTTGCCCGTATAGCGCCCGCCCAAACGCTGGTGCCCCGCCTGATCCTGGAAGAAGATTTTCAGGACAATCGGCGCAATTGGCCCACGGGCGTCATCAATAATGCTGAGTATAAGGTGCGGCGCGGGGAGTACGTGGCCAAAGCGCGCGGCAACGAAAACAACACCAGCGTAGCCCTGCTCTTTATTCCGGAGCTGGAAAAAAGCCAGAACTTCATTATTGAGGCCGAACTGAGTACTACCTCGGCTGGCTGTCTGGCCTGGGGTTCCGGCAGCCGCGACAACATGCGCTTGTTTGGCACCATGAGCGAGCATCGGTTTGCCGTGTGCGGCTGGCGAGCCGGCAAGTTCTTTTCTGCCAACGGCGACAATGCCTATTCCGCCGCCGTGGGCCGCCAAACCAGCTGGCACACCATGCGGATAGAATGCCGCGGCCAGCAGGTGCAGTATTTCGTGAATGGGACGCGGGTGTGGGAGCAGCAACTGACGCGCATGCTGGGCCACGGGGTAGGCCTGGAAACCAACCTGGGCGCCGAAGCCAGCCTGCGCCGCCTGCGCATCTGGCTGCTGGAACCCAAGCCCGAACCAGCCGCTGCCCCAGCCCCACCGGCCGCCGCTACGGAAGCTACCGATGCGGCCGCTGCCCTGGCTACGCCGTTGCACGCCGGGCAGCGGCTGGCCCTTCGCAACGTATTTTTTGTGCAGGGCAAACCTGAGCTGCTGGGTTCTTCCAAACCCGAGCTGGCCCGCCTGGCCAAAGCCCTCAACGAGCAGCCTGCCCTGCGCATCCGCCTGGAAGGCCACACCGACAACCAAGGCCCCGAGGAGAAAAACCAGCTGCTGAGTGAGCAGCGGGCCCGGGCCATCCAGGACTTCCTGGTAAAGTACGGAGTAGCCGCCACCCGGCTGGAAACCATTGGCTACGGCTCCTCCCGCCCGGTAGCGGCCAACGACACCGAACCCAACCGCCGCCGCAACCGCCGCGTCGAGTTCGTGATTCTGGATTAGGCTTGGCGCCGACTATACCCGGTTGGCGCGGGCGCGCAGCAGCATATCGGCCAGCACTAGGTTGGCCATAGCATCCACAATGGGCACGGCGCGGGGAAGTACACAGGGGTCGTGGCGGCCTTTGCCGGCCAGGGCAATGGCTTCACCCTGGTCGTTGATGGTGGCCTGGCTTTGCAGGATGGTAGCCACGGGCTTAAACGCCACCCGGAAGTAGATGTCCTGCCCGTTGCTGATACCGCCCTGGATGCCGCCCGAGTGGTTGGTACGGGTGCGCACCTGCCCGGCTTCATCGGTGTAAAACGCGTCGTTGTGCTCCGAGCCAAACAGCAGCGTGCCCTCGAATCCCGAGCCGTACTCGAAGCCCTTCACGGCGTTGATGCTCAGCATAGCCTTGCCCAGCTCGGCGTGCAGCTTATCAAACACCGGTTCGCCCAGGCCAGCCGGCACGCCGCGCACTACGCCCGTTACCACCCCGCCCACGGTATCGTGTCGGTCGCGGGTCTGGCGGATGAGGTCGGCCATGCGCTCTGCCGTTTCGGGGTGCGGGCAGCGCACCATGTTCGAGTCGATAAGGCTCAGATCCAGCTCCTCGTAGCCTACTGGTACCTTTACGCCCCCTACCTGCGACACATAGCTCTGCACCTGAATGCCGTGCTGCCGCAGAAATGCGGCGGCTACGGCGCCGGCTGCCACGCGGGCCGCTGTTTCGCGGGCCGAGGAGCGGCCCCCGCCTCTGTAGTCGCGCCGGCCATACTTCTGGTCGTAGGTGTAGTCGGCGTGCGAGGGGCGGTAGGCGTGCTGGATGTGGGTGTAGTCGTGGCTGCGCTGGTCTTGGTTGCGGATAAGCAAGCTCAGCGGCGTACCGGTGGTGTAGCCCTCAAACCAGCCGGCCAGCACTTCCACCTGGTCGGCTTCCTGGCGCGGCGTGGTCAGCTCGCTCTGGCCGGGGCGGCGCCGATCCAGCGCCAGCTGAATTTCCGGCGTTTCTACTGCCAGCCCTGCCGGGCAGCCATCAATAATAACGCCGATGCCCGGCCCATGCGACTCCCCGAACGTGGTAATGCGGAACAGCCGCCCAAACGTGTTGCTCATTTCCCAATATGGCCTTCCCGGCCCCGGCTTAGTTGAAACGGGGCTACGCTGGCAGCCCGGGCCGCAAGCTACGGCTTACGCGCCGGTATTGCCACGCCACCACCCAAAAGCCGCCAGCGCCAGCAGCCCCACCAGCAGATAGTTGGCGTAGCGGCGCACATCAAGCGGGGCAGTAAGCGGCTGCAACTGGTTGTCGGAGTTGTTGAGGCGGCTCTGGTAGTAGGGGTCGGTGGTGCGGGCACTGACGGCCACCGGGCGGGCAGCGCCTTTCACGTCTACCGTCAGGCTGGAGCGCAGCACCTGGTACTGGCGGATGGCGGGGTCGAATACGGCTACGGAAAACAAGCTGTCCAGCGGCAGCCGGCCGGGTTTCTGCGCCACCACGCGGTAGCGGAAGGTTTTGTAGCCGCCCACCCGCCCGCTGGCGCGCGTCACTTCCTGGTGCACTTCCGGCCCGTACACCTCCACGCCCGCCCACACCGGTGCGGGCGGCGGGTTCACGGCCGATAAGTTGCCTTCGCCTTCCAGCCGCAGCGTGTACGTGAAGGCCTGCCCCGTCCGGAAGCTGGAACGGTCGATGGACTCCAGCAGCCGGTAAGAGCCCACCACGGCCTGGTCGCGCAGCGGGTGCGGGGGCAGCGGCTGCACCGCTACCGTGCGGGGCAGGGAAACAAAGGTTTTGAGCCCGGTCATCCGGTTGTCGAGGTTGGGGTCGGACTTCTTCGGGAGCTTGTACTTGATCATCTGCAGATCCATGGCCGGCCACTCCAGGGCCCGGGGCGTCAGGGGGTAGTAGACGGCCTCGTATAAGTGATACCGCAGATAAGGCTTGCCACCCACAGTGGTAGACTCCGGCAGCACTTCCTGCTCATCGGAAGGCTCTACCCATACGGCCGGCTGCTGCAGCCGGCGCAGAATACGCGGCAGTTGCCCGCCGAAATCGTAAAAATCCAGCAAGCCCTGGTCGGCGGGGGTGAGGTAAAAATACAGTCCCATGTGCACCGGCTCCCCCCACAAATACGCTGCTTTTATCGGGTACCACGGCCAGAAAGGCATTGTCGCGGGGCTCTACAAACTCCTGGGGCTTCTGCTTGCCAAACAGCTGGTCGAGCAGGCCGATGCCGGGCGCCGCCGTGGGCGGCGCAGTGGTGGCGGCGGCCTGGGGCAGCACCTTCAGCGTGGTGGCGGCCAGGCGCACCTGCTGCCCGTTCACCGTCATCATAATGGCCGGCAGCGCAAACTCACCCTCTTTGTAGGCAGCGTAACGCTGGGTAATGGTCAGCTCCGTGGAAGACTTGCCCTCCACGATGCGCGTGGTGGTGGTGCTGGACTTGCCACTTTTCTTGAAGCCTTCAATGTCTGGAAAAGCCGAGTAGCGCTCCAGCGGCGCCCCGGTCAGTTGAAAGCTCAGGGTGAAGTACTCATTCACCGGAAATGTGGCTGGCCCCATCAACAGTCTTGCCTGGCCCTGCGGCGCGGGAGCGGTAACAGCTGGCTGAGCCTGAGCATCTAGCAGCGGCCCTTGCAGCAACAGGCCAAGCCAGATTACCCAACGAAAAAAAAGTGCATGCGCCGAGGAAAACAGTGCGGGTGTTTAAAGCTACGTAAAAACCTGCCATCCTGCGAAAAGCAAGCTCCGCGGGTAGCTCAACTGTATATCGGATAAGTTATATACAATCTAGTAACGACTAAAATATTATAGCCATAGCAATCTGCTTTTCCTAACACGCCGTATGTGAGGTCAGATTCGGCTTTTTCCGGGTTTTTATTGGCCGTTTCCCAGCTTTGGGGCTTGGCTGGCTCGGTGTTGCCCAGACTCTCCATTCCCTCACTCAACTTTTTTTATTCCATGTCCAACCTCCTCAAAAAAGAAGGCAAAGAAGCGGATCTGAGCACGCCGCTGCAAGTCCCTATCAAGCGCCGTTCGTTTTTCATGTACGCCGGTGCTACGGCGGGTGCTACCGCTTTGCTGCTCTCAGGCTGCGACGACGACAACGAAGACGACAAAACTCCGGCTGCCGGCACAGTAAACCTGGGCTCAAAGGACATTGGCGTACTCAACTATGCCTATGCCCTTGAACAGCTGGAAGCCGCTTTCTATGCGCAGGTAATTGCCACGCCGTACGCCAACATGTCGGCCGACGAAAAGACGGCTCTGACGGCTATTGCTAAGCATGAGGCCATTCACCGCGACTTTTTCAAGGCCGCTATTCCAGAGGCTTCTCGTATTCCGGCCCTCAACCCCGACTTCTCGTCCATCACCTTCACCAGCCGTGACTCCGTGCTGGGGGCCGCCAAAACGTTTGAGGATCTGGGCGTGGCTGCATACAATGGCGCTGGCCGTCTGATTGAGAACCCAACGTACCTGCTGCTGGCGGGCAAAATTGTCTCGGTGGAAGCGCGCCACGCGGCTTACATCCGCGACCTGATTACGCCGGGAAGCTTCTCCGGTAGTGATGTGGTAGATGCTAACGGCCTGGACCAGGCCCTGCCGGTTTCCACTGTACTGGCCGCTGCCCAGAAATACATCAAAGAAACCATCAACGGCGACAACGTAGGTAAGTAGCCTTCTTCCACTCTCAATTCCCTTTCGATATGAATCTGTTCAATATAATCTCGGAGCTGGAGAAGGTCGACCCTGAAATCATGGACCGCCTCTCCCACCGTCGTAGCGCCCTGTCGGCGCTTGGCTCGCTGGGCAAGAAAATGGCGCTGGCCGCCGCGCCAATTGCTATCGGCTCGGCTTTCAACAAGGTTCTTGGTCAGAACAACTTAGCTGACCCAACGGCGGTGCTGAACTACGCGCTGCTGCTGGAGCGGCTGGAGTACAGCTTCTACGATCAAGCCCTGAAAGCCGCCACGCTCACCCCTACCCTTACGGGAATTGCCCGCACGGCCATTGAAACCATCCGTGGCCACGAACTGGCCCACGTGAACCTGCTGAAGGCTGCCTTGGGTGCTGCGGCTGCCCCTGAGCCCGCCAACGGCTTTGATTTCGGCGGCGCTTTTGCCACCTACCCCACTTTCCTCACGTTCGCGCAGGCGTTTGAAGACACCGGCGTACGGGCCTACAAAGGTCAAGCCGGCAACATTCCGCGCGACTTTAGCCCGACCGTAGGCGGAGCTACCGTAAACGTGCTAACCGTGGCCCTGCAGATTCACTCGGTGGAGGCTCGGCACGCGGCTCACATCCGCTACATGCGCCGAGGCCCAGCTGCCGGGGCGCAGGCCAACATCATGCCCTGGATTGTAGGCAAGGAGTCGAACGGTGCTCCGGCGGCGGTATATGGCGCCGGCAACCCGGTAGCCACTTTCCCGGCCGAAGACAACATTATGCAGGCTACCCTGACGCTGACCACCGGCCTGGGTGCTACCTACTCGGCCGCAGACGTCAGCGCGGCTTTCGACGAAGCCCTGGACAACACCACGGTTACCAACATTGCCAAATCGGTGGTAACGTTCTAGCTGACTGCCACATTGTTATTTGGCTTACTAAAGGCGCCTCCTGTTGCAGGGGGCGCCTTTTGCATGCAACCCTGGCGCGTATTTCGTGCATCCCGACATAACAGCCTATCTTTGTTTGACAACCGGCCTACCGCCTGCGCGCCCAGGTCTACTTCTCTTATGCCGAATTCCTTCTCTGCTTTTGACCGTCCTTTGCGGCGTCGTTCGTTTTTCCGGGTGGCAGGTGCTGCCGCCGCGGCTTCCACCCTGGTTTTGAGCGGCTGTGGCGACCCAGGCACTACCACCTCAGCCCCCGACCCGGTTCTGACCCTGGGTAGCGCCGATGCTGGTCTGCTCAACTATGCCTACGTGCTGGAACAGCTGGAAACCACTTTTTACAAGCTGGTGCTGGACACGCCGCCGGCTGACCTGAGCGCCGAAGACAAGGACCTGCTCACCCAGATCTACCAGCACGAAATAGTACACCGGGAGTTTCTGCTCAAAGCCCTGCAATCGGCAGGAGCCACGCCGCTCAACACGCTGGAATTCACCTTCACCTCCCTCACCCTAACCACGCGGGCCGGTGTGCTGGCCGCAGCGCGTATGTTCGAAGACCTGGGCGTGGCGGCCTACAACGGCGCGGCCAAGCTGTTTGCCGACGCCACGTACCTGCTGCTGCTGGGCAAGATTGTGTCCGTGGAAGCGCGCCACGCTGCGCTGCTGCACGACCTGCTGCAGCCCGGTTCCTTTGCTGATGCTACGGTGGTGGACGCCTCGGGCACTTTTGCGGGCCTGGAGCGCAGCCTTACCGTGGCAGAGGTCATTGCGGAGGTCAATAAATACCTGGTTATCAAGGTTTCGGCCGCCGGCCTGCCTACTTCCTGATTCGGAGCTTCTTCTCTATGAATTTTCTTCAGCTTCTGGCCGACCTGGCCCACACCAACCCCGCAGTCTATTCCCAGGCCAGCCAGCGCCGCGCCATGCTCCGGCAGCTCAGCCAGGCCGGGGTGCGCGTAGCAGCCACGGCGCTGCCTTTGGCCGGCCTGCTGGCCAGCCCGGCTCAGGCTGGTATACGCGAAAACCTGCTCGACTCCCTCACGCTTGCTCTCACGCTCGAATACCTCGAAGCTGACTTTTACCGCACGGCCCTGGGCTTGCTGGCCCTCGCCGATGGCAGTTTTGTTTCTGCCGGCTTTGTGCCGGCCGATGTACGCGCCGACATCGAAACCCTGCAGCAGCACGAAGAGCAGCACGTGCAGTTTCTGACGACAGCCCTGCAAAACTCCGGGGTAGCCGTGCCGGCCCGCCCCCGCTTCGATTTCACGGGCAGCCACAACGGCACTACTCCGGCCCTGTTCCCGGATGTGTTCAGCAACTTCGACTCTTTTTGCGGGTAGCGCAAACGCTCGAAGACGCCGGCGTCCGGGCCTATAAAGGCCAAGCTATATTTCTAAAAGGCGACAACGCGCTGCTGGAGGCGGCCTTCCGCATTCATTCCGTAGAAGCCCGCCATGCCTCGCACATCCGGCGGCTGCGGCGCCTCCGCCAGTCGGGCACGGGCGAGGCTATTCGCAACTGGGTAGGCCCCGGCCTAAGCGGCAGCCCGGCTGCCCCGGCTACCGACGCCGCCTACGTAGACGAAGGAGCCATTACGCAGCCGCTTCCTACTGCCATCATCCGGCTCGACGAACTGACTATCGGCTCCGACACCGACCGCGCCCTGCGCTCAGCCCAGGAAGCTTTCGACGAGCCCCTAAGCACAGCCCAAAGCACGGCGCTGGCCAACCTGTTCATCTATTAATCGGGAACAGCAACCATCAGCCAACCCACTTAAAGCGGCCGCCAACGAAAGCAGATTCTGCCCGTTGGCGGCCATTATTTTTCGGGACTGGAGGAGGCTTTATCCACAGCAGAATCCGCTCATGTACAAGACTATGGCAGTACTTGTATTTATCTATACACATTCAGTATATTTCACTATCGGCGCTGCAAACAAGCCGACAGATTAGCTTTTTTCGAAGGCCTGCGTATACCTCGCCGGTTCCCCTTTTTCACTCCGCACTACTAATCCCCGAACACCATGCTGGAGTACGCCAAAACCATTCTGGTTAAAGTTAGCTTCGATAAAATTCTATTTGAAAAAGAGCTGCGCAAAGCCCTGCGCATGCTGGTTCCCGACGAGCTGCGGGAGCTGCGCGCCTGGTGCTACCAGCAGTTTGCCCGCGTGTACCGCACCATCCTCAACCGCGTGTTCGGGCAGGCTGCCACTGCCTAACTGTTCTCTTCTTCGGGCCAGACAACCGGCGCGGCGTCCGTTACGAAACGGATGTTGCGCTGCAGCCCCGCGTACCCCGTGCGCTTCACTGCCGACTGCCGAAAAAGCTCCGAAAATAGCTCGTGGGTTATTTCCTGCCAGTCGCCGCGCGTGAGGTCTTTGAGGGCGGGGTGGGCCGTGAACTGTGGCTCCTGGTGCGGCCGCGCAAAGCGGTTCCAGGGGCACACGTCCTGGCAGATGTCGCACCCGAAAACCCAGTTGCCGAACTGCCCGCTTACTTCCCTCGGGATCTGGTCTTTCAGCTCGATGGTGAAGTAGCTGATGCACTTGCTGCCATCTACCACATAGGGCTCAGTAATGGCCTGCGTGGGGCAGGCGTCTACGCACTTGGTGCAGGTGCCGCAGTAGTCCTTGATGGGGCCGTCGTAGTCCAGCGCTACGTCCACGATCAGCTCGGCAATGAAGTAGAACGAGCCCACGCCGGGTGTAATCAGGTTGGCGTTTTTGCCTACCCAACCCAGCCCGCTTTTCTTGGCCCAGGCCTTATCCAGCACCGGCGCCGAGTCCACGAAGCAGCGGCCACCCACCTCCCCTATTTCCTCCTGCATACCCTGCAGCAGCGTTTTCAGCTTGTCTTTAATGACGAAGTGGTAGTCGCGGCCGTAGGCGTATTTGCTGACTTTGAGCGTATCGTCGGGTTGCTGCTCTTCTTTGGGCGGGTAGTAGTTCAGCAGCAGGGAAATGACCGATTTGGCCCCATCTACGAGCAGGCGCGGGTCGAGGCGCTTGTCGAAGTGGTTGGCCATGTAGGCCATCTGACCGTGCATGTTCCGGTTCAGCCAGCTTTCCAGGCGCGGGGCCTCTTCTTCCAGAAACCCAGCCTGGGAAATGCCGCAGTACATAAAGCCCAGCTCCGCCGCCCGGCGTTTGATGAAAGCAGTGTAGTGGGCGGTTGGGAGCATGTTGAGCTGTGCTATTGCACTGTAAAAATACGCTATTATTCCTGTCATATTCTTCTAAAACAACATATCTTTGATTAGACTAATTATACATTATAAATTAATATCAACCATAAAAGTGCATTTGTTAAGCATTATTTATTCAAAATTTTAATCTTTTTTTCTAGCATACGTATTTGTTGGTCTTTTCTATCCGACTGCACATCCTTATAAATGCCCCATAAGACCCCAATCAAAGCTACTAAAATAGAAATTATTTGTACAAGCCACTCTCTTCTCAACTTGTTTTTTGCTTTCCGCTTTTCTATAATATCTTCTTTATATGTAGCCAAGAAGCTATTATTTTCAAAGAAGAATCGTCCTTCAGGGCGAATAGTCACAATCTTTTCTATACCGCTTCGAGAAGTTGCGTCTATGAAACTAATCAACTTTAATTCTGACAACTCGCTCGTCAATACAAACACTGCATCAAAATCAAGATTGATTTTGATTGATATTTCAGTGACATTCAATGATTTTCCAGACTCTACTATATGCTTTAATATACGATCTTTCCAAAACGCCACTTCCTCACTGTTCATAACTACTGATTTGTTTATGAGACTATATTTTCCCAAACTAAATCGCGCCAATGTTCTATTGCAATTCCTTTTACTACGCCCATGCTACTTGACTAAAGTCCAAAGCACCAAAAAGCAGCACAATGTACTACTTTTTGGTGCTTCTTATATATAGTAAACATGTCAGCTAAACAGTTCCCCTGTAGCCCCGCTGTTACCGCGCAGGTGCTGGGGCATGAGGCGGCCCAGGTGCTGGTAGGCGTGCTCGGTGGCTTCGCGGCCCCGGCTGGTACGCTTGATGTAGCCTTCCTGAATCAGGAATGGCTCGTATACTTCCTCAATGGTTTCGGCTTCCTCGCCACAAGCCGTGGCAATGGTACTGAGGCCCACCGGCCCACCCTTAAACTTGTCGATGATGGTGCTCAGGATGCGCTTGTCCATGTCGTCGAGGCCGCGGGCGTCCACATCCAGGGCGGAGAGGGCAAACTGGGAAATGTCCTGGGTGATGGTGCCAGTGCCTTTGATCTGGGCGAAGTCGCGGGTGCGGCGCAGCAGGTTGTTGGCAATACGCGGGGTGCCGCGCGAGCGGCGGGCAATTTCAAAGGCCGCATCCTCGTGGATGGGCGTGCCCAGGATTTCGGCCGAGCGTTTCACGATGTTGGTCAGCAGCGCGGCGTCGTAGTACTCCAGGCGGGCCGAAATACCAAAGCGCGCCCGCAGCGGCGAGGTGAGCATGCCGGAGCGCGTGGTGGCCCCAATGAGCGTGAAGGGCGACAGGGAAATCTGCACGGAGCGGGCGTTGGGGCCCGAGTCGAGCATGATGTCGATGCGGTAGTCCTCCATGGCCGAATAGAGGTATTCCTCCACCACGGGGTTCAGGCGGTGGATTTCGTCGATGAACAGCACATCGTGCGGCTCCAGGTTGGTGAGCAGGCCCGCCAAGTCGGAGGGCTTGTCGAGCACCGGGCCGCTGGTCATCTTGATGCCGGCCTGCAGCTCGTTGGCAATGATGTGCGAAAGGGTGGTTTTGCCCAGGCCGGGCGGGCCGTGCAACAGTACGTGGTCGAGGGCCTCGCCGCGCTGCCGGGCGGCGCCCACAAACACTTTCAGGTTTTCGACCACCTTATCCTGGCCCGCGAAATCGGAAAAGCTCAGGGGCCGCAGGGCCTTGTCGATGTCTTTGTCGGTGGCGTCCATATGCGTGTTGCCGCCGGTGAGGTATTGTTCGCGCATGTGCAAAAGAAGCGGAAAGTTGAGTAGCAAGGTAACACCGACGCGGCAGGTTTCGTCCCCAGAGCACGCAATTTTATTAGCAAAATCACTGGGGAATCATCCAGCATACTAATAAATTTAGCACATAGTAACGTTAGGCATTCTGGTTTGGCTATGTACCTTGCGGGCCCCAACTGCCTACTATGTCCTCTGCCTCTGCTTCCTGGCTTGATGCCCTGCCGGCCGATTTCTACGATCAGCTGGCCCACTGCCTGAGCTTGCACGGCATGGCCTGCGCCGAGCTGCTAAGTTATCCAACCGCCCAGCCGCTCACCGTCCTCACGCGCCTGAACCTGGCCCAGGTGCAACGCCTGAATGGCATCCAGACGCACGAGACGCTGCTGCAAACCCTGCGCGCGGAGCCGCTGGCGCTGTATCATCTGCTGCTGCTGGGGCGCCTCACGCTCGATACCTCGTTGGCCGAACCGGTACTGGCCTACGTGCAGCAGCAGATGCATATTTCGCCGGAGCAGCTGGAGCAGCTGCGCACCTATTGCCTGGAGCTGAGCGGAGCTTTCCTCGCTACCCTGGAAGAGCACGTGCCCGCCCCGGAAGGAGCGGCTTCCCTGGGGCTGCACCGGTTGGGTGTGGAAGAAGCTTTCGAGTTGCTGCTGCGGGCCCAACCCGCGCCGCCCGTGCCGGCGGCCAACCTGCGCCTGGCCGAGCCGCAGCTGCAGATGCTGCGCCTGGCCCTGCTGCTGGTGCATAGCCTGCCCGAAGCCGCCGACCATCCCTTCCTGCGGGCCGTGGGCAGGCTGCCCCAGCTGCACCGCACCGCCCTCGAGCCCCTGATTGAGCGCCTGGGCCGCATTCACGCCCAGGAGCAGCTGCAGCTTACTATGCCCGAGCTGGTACAGCTCTACCAGGGCATGCAGGTGTGCGGGATGGTGTTCGTGTCGGACGTGATGAGCCGGATTGGGCTGGAAGACGTGTTTCCGGTGCTGCCAGCCGAGGAAAGCGCGGCCAGCGAAACGGCCCCGGCCAGCAACCGTCAGGCCGTGGGCGAAATGGTGAGCGGCTTCACGCGCTGGGTGCAGCACACCTTCCCCGACGACCCCGCCATTCAGCAGGCCCGCGGGGAAGTACTGGCCTTAGCCGACTTTCTCTAGCACCGGGAGCCCGTGCATGGTCCGTTATAAAAGCACTGCTCTTACCGCGCCGGCAGCAGCACTTCAATTTCCAGGTGCAGCCAGTCGTCTTCCCAGGCTTTGTGGGTAAGGCGAGCCGTGAGTGGGAAGCCGGCGTCGAGCAGCCGGGCCACGGTTTCGTTGCGGCCTTCGGGCAGGTAGCCCAGCCAGAAGGCATCCGGGCCGGTGGTGAGTACGCGCACGGCCCAGTCGTCGAAGGTGCTGTCGACCTCGCGCTCCACAGCCAGGGCCTGCCCGGGCTGCAGCTTGGGCTCAAACTCGCGCAGGCCCGCGCGGTGGGTGGTACCGGCCACGAGGCATTCAAGCAATACCAACTCCAGGCCGGTGGGAGAAACAGCAATAGCCATAGGGCGACAAGATGTGGATGAGGCCGTAAGTATAACACCAACGTCCTCAGTGAGCCAGCACTGCCTGCCGGAATATATAGTATTTCAGGCCCAGCGTGGTCGGATGCACCACTCACAGGCCCTAATTTCGCCGCCACGATGTACAGCAAAACCGAAGTAGCGCAGCTGCGCCAGGCCTTCTGGACCACCTTTGGCCAGTATATGCAACCTATACCCGGCGCCGAGGGCGAGCGGGTGAACTGGGTGAACTACAAAACCGGCCTCAAGCACGTGTACTTCCGCCTGCACGCCGACGCCCGCCACGCCACTATCGGCATCGAACTCACGCACCCCGATGCCGGCCTGCGGGAGCTGTTTTTCGAGCAGTTCCGGGAGGTGCGGCCGCTGCTGGAAGAAGCCACCGGCGAGGCATGGCGCTGGGAGCCCGAGGCCGTAAACGAAAGCGGCCAGCCTGTAGCCCGCATCTACCAGGAACTGCGCCCCGCCAACCTGTTCAACCGCGACGACTGGCCCCAGCTGATTTCCTTTTTCAAGCCCCGCATCATGGCCCTGGACGCCTTCTGGAGCACGGGGCAGTACGCGTTTGACGAGCTGCGGTAGAGCAGATACCAGTCGCGGAGTGGTATAAATTCTCCAGGTTGTTCCTTGTTACTTTTCTTCTTTCTATTTCGCTTGTATGAAAAAAGCACTTTCTTTCATGGCTTTAGCGCTGGTATCGATTGGCACGTGGGCGTTTTACCCAAAATCGGCCGCTGATGAGGCAACAGGCTACATGCTACTAACGCTCCGAAATGGAGCCGGCCGCCCTATGTTGGTACTGACACCCCCTACCGGCGAGCCCGAAGAAATTACCCTCAGCAAGCAGGACAAAAGCGCATACCGGTACGAAAGCCAGTTGGTGAAAAAGCTCAACGAGTTGCGGGCCCAGGGTTGGGTAGTAGTTCAGATGCAATCCTCGGATGCCCTCATGCCGGGTACCACCTACCCGGCTGTAAGCACGGATATCGTGTCTACCAAGACGTTTTTGCTGGAAAAGCGCTAATAACCTTCTAAGCGCTTGATTAATTAACCCAGACAGCTAAGTTCCGAAACTTCTTTCACCGTCGGGACTGGCGCTTTCTGACTTTGACAAAAGCAAAAACGGCCGTTCTCTTTCCAGAACGGCCGTTTGCTGATAGTACGTATGGCAGCTTACTTGAACGCCTGAATACCGGTAATATCTGCCCCGGTGATGAGCAGGTGGATGTCGTGGGTGCCTTCGTAGGTGATGACGGACTCCAGGTTCATCATGTGGCGCATGATGGGGTACTCGCCCGTGATGCCCATGCCGCCGTGAATCTGGCGGGCTTCGCGGGCTACGTGCAGGGCCATGTCCACGGAGTTGCGCTTGGCCATCGAAATCTGGGCGGAAGTGGCTTTGCCGGCATTCTTGAGCATGCCCAGGCGCCACACCATCAGCTGGGCCTTGGTGATTTCGGTAATCATTTCGGCCAGCTTTTTCTGCTGGAGCTGGAAGGAAGCAATGGGCTTGCCGAACTGCTCCCGCTCCAGGGAGTACTTCAGGGCCGACTCGTAGCAGTCGATAGCCACGCCGATGGCACCCCAGGCAATGCCGTAGCGGGCCGAATCGAGGCAGCCGAGGGGGCCTTTAAGGCCTTCCACGTTGGGCAGGATGTTTTCCTTGGGCACCTTTACGTTGTCGAACACCAGCTCGCCGGTAATGCTGGCGCGCAGGCTCCACTTGTTGTGGATTTCGGGGGCGGTGAAGCCTTCCATGCCTTTTTCCACGATAACGCCTTTAATGCGGCCATTATCGTCCTTGGCCCACACCACGGCCACCTGGCTTTCGGGGGAGTTCGAAATCCAGAGCTTAGCGCCGTTGAGCAGGTAATAGTCGCCCATGTCCTTGATGGTGGTGACCATGCCGCCGGGGTTCGAGCCGTGGTCGGGCTCGGTGAGGCCGAAGCAGCCCAGCCACTCGCCGGAAGCCAGCTTGGGCAGGTACTTGCGGCGCTGCTCTTCGGAGCCGTACTGGTAGATGGGAAACATCACCAAAGACCCCTGCACAGAGGCCGTAGAGCGCATGCCAGAGTCGCCGCGCTCAATTTCCTGCATAATCAGGCCGTAGCTGATGTAGTCGAGCCCGCCGCCGCCGTACTCGGTAGGAATGGTGGGGCCGAACGCACCTACGTCGCCGAACTTGCGCACGATTTCGGAAGGGAAGTGCGCCTGCTGGGCCCACTTCTCGATGTTGGGCGAAATTTCCTTTTTAACGAAGTCGCGGATGCTCTGGCGGATGAGCTTGTGCTCCTCCGTGAGCAGGTCGTCGATGTCGTAGTAATCGGTGAAGCCGGCGGCATTCAGGGAGCCTTTGTTGCGCTGGACCTGGGCCTTGGGCGAAAGAACGTCGGTTTCTGAAGACATAGTAGTGGGTGGGTGGGAATCAGCTTCAAAGATAGAAGTTTCGGGCACGCAACCTTGTTCCGGCGGGGTTGATTGCCGGACCTGCCCACTGCGGCGGCGGCATTTCCGGGTGGGCCGCTGGAGCTCAAGCAGGCCATACTACCATTTCTATCGTAGTGCGTATATTCTCCTCCTTTCCCGTATCCTCCACCCCCTCATGAGTCACGAAAAAAAGCTGAACGAGCTGGAAGCTACTGCCATCTGCGGCAACGATATTTCCTCGTCCTGCCTCTACGTTTCGGCCCTGGCCATTGCCTACGCCGGGCAGTATGCCTGGATTGCGCTGCTGCTGGTGGGTGCAGTGCTGTTTCTGTTTCGCAAAATCTACGGCGAAGTGGTGGGCGCGCTGCCTCTCAATGGCGGCGCCTACAACGTGCTGCTGAACACCACCAGCAAGCGAAACGCGGCGCTGGCGGCTTGCCTCACCATTCTGTCGTACATGGCTACGGCAGTTATTTCGGCTTCTGAGGCTATGCACTACCTGCACACGCTCTGGCACGGGCTGCCTATCATTTGGGCCACGCTGGGGCTGCTGGGGCTATTTCTGGTGCTCACCATCCTGGGCATCTCGGAGTCGGCGAAGGTAGCGGTAGGCATTTTTCTGGTACACCTGGCCTCTCTATCAATTCTGGTAGCCTGTGCTATCTGGTATCTGGCTACTCAAGGGCTCGATAATCTCACGCTCAACTTTCAGCTGCCAGTCAAGGGCGGCAGCATTGTGGGGGCGCTGTTTTTCGGCTTCAGCGCGGCCATGCTGGGCATTTCGGGGTTTGAGAGTTCGGCCAACTTTGTGGAGGAACAGGCCCGGGGCGTGTTTCAGAAAACGCTGCGCAACATGTGGGTGGTGGTGAGCTTCTTCAACCCCGTCATTGCCTTTCTGGCCATAGCCGTGCTGCCGATGGTGGAAGTAGGGGAACACACCGAAACCCTGCTCTCGCACCTGGGCAACACCACCGGAGGCCGCTGGCTGGGCACCCTGATTTCCATCGACGCCGTGGCCGTGCTGAGCGGGGCCGTGCTGACCTCGTTTGTGGGCGTGAGCGGACTGATGAAGCGCATGACCCTGGACCGCATTCTGCCGCAGTTCTTCCTGAAGGAAAACAAGGCAGGCAGCAACTACCTGATTCTCATTGTGTTTTTCGTGCTCTGCGTGTCGGTACTGCTGATTACCAACGGGCAGCTGGGGCCGCTGTCGGGCGTGTATACCATTTCGTTTTTGTCGGTTATGGCCTTCTTCGCGCTGGGCAACTTCCTGCTCAAGAGCAAGCGGCCCAAGCTGCCCCGCCCGGTGTACGCCGGCATTCTGACGGTGACGGTAGCGCTGCTGGGCATTCTGGTGGCCTTGTATGGCAACATCAAAATTCACCCCGACTACCTGATTGTCTTTCTGCAGTACTTCCTGCCGGCCATGCTGGTGGTGTATGTGATGCTGAACCGCACCGCCATTCTCAACCTAGTACTGGCGGCGGCCAACTCGTTTGCCACGCACTCGCCCCGCGTCTCGCGCCTGAGCCGCCTGAAGGTGCTGCACATGCTGCGGGAGCTGCACAAGCAGGAATTCGTGTTTTTCACCAAGGGCGACAACGTATCGAACCTCAACAAGGTCATGGCCTATGTGGTGGAAAACGAGTTTACCACCCGCCTCAAAATCGTGACGCTGCTCAAGCCCGGCGAACTTTATCCGCAGGACCTGCTCACCGATATTCGGGTGCTGGACCGCGCCTACGACCAGATTGAGGTGGATTTTGTGACCCTGGAAGGCAAGTTCGGCCCCGAGCTTATCGACCAGCTTTCCAAGGAATGGGGCATCCCCAAGAACTTCATGTTTATCGGCTCCCCCGGCAACCAGTTTCCCTACCACATTTCCGAACTGGGCGGCGTGCGACTCATCATCTGACCTACCGAAGGAACCACGGATTCGCGTGGATTTTTCGGATTCCACGGATTTTATGGATGGTGCGGTCCACAGCCATACCCACAGGAAAACAAAAAGACATCGCAGAGTGCGAGGCTTTTTTATTGATAAAAATCGTCTACAAAATCCGTGGAATCCGAAAAATTCGCGCGAATCCGTGGTTCAGAATTTCACGCCCACCGAGGCCAGGAAGTTGCGGGTAGCCTGCGGGAAGTACCAGTTGAAGGTGTCGAGGCCGCCGCTGGCACCGAGGTAGCTGTAAGTGTAACCGTTGGCCACGTACTCGCGGTTGAGCACATTATTGACCAGCAAACCCAGCTCGATTTCCTTCACAAACTGCGGCCTGATGCTGTAGCGCACCCGGAAATCGAGCACCTGATACGGCTTGATGCTGCGGTTGCTGTTGGCGGAGTTGTCGAGGTACTGGCGGCTGACGGTTTTGTAGAGCAGCGCCAGGCGCAGGCCTTTCAGCGGCTGGCCTTCCAGCGTGTGCGCCGACACGGTATTGGGCGAGTAGGAAATGGTGCTGATGCGCGCCTCCCCCACCACCGGGTTGTAATCGGCGTCATAGGTTACGTCGCGGTAGTTTAGAATGCGGTTGCGGCTCAGCGTCAGGGTGCTGCTCAGGCTGATTTTATCGTCGGCGGAGATAAAGCCGGTTAGCTCCACGCCCCGGCGGTAGCTGCGCGCTACGTTGGTGCGCAGCGGGGTTCCCACGTCGTTAAGCTGGCCGGTAGCTACCAGCTGGTTGCGGTAGTTCATGTAAAACCCGTTGGCTTCGAAGCGCACGGCCGTACGCGGCCCCAGCAGACTGAGGTCGGTGCGGGTGAGACGGTAGCCGCCTTCGAAGTCTTCGAGACGCTCGGCTTTGGCGCTCTGGTCACCGGCCGGACGGTCGGTAAAGTCGGCGCGCACCGGCTCGCGCTGCCCCACCGCGAAGCTGGCGTAGAGCTGCTGGCCCTCACTCAGCGTGAAGGTCGCCCCGGCTTTAGGGTTGAAGAAGGTGTAGCTGGCGCGGGTTGTCACGTCGTTCTGCTCGTCTTCCACGCCATCAATCGTGTACTCGATGTGACGCACCTGCACGTCGCCGTAAATGCCGATTCTGGGCAGCGCCTGCCAGGTGGCACGGGCGTAGCCATTGTAGTCGGTTTTGCGGGCCTCGTTGAAGTAGAAGCGCTGCCTAGGCGCCAGGTTGGCCGCGTATTGAGCCCAGATAATCTCGCCGTAGTGGTCATTCTCGAACCGGTTCCAGGCGCCGCCCAGCGTGGCCTGCAGCTTGTCGTTGGCCTTGGGCTGGTAGTTGAGGGCGAATGTGCCGCCGTAGAAATAGTTGTCGAGCCACTTTCGGTCAATCAGGTTGGTGCGCGTGAGTGTGTCGCCGCCGATTATCACGTTTCGCAGACCGTAATCCGCGAATTTGCGGCGGGCACGGTAGCTTTCGTAGTAGCCGAAGCCGCGCGTGAGGTGCAGCGCCGCCCCGATGTTCCAGTCGTCGCCGAGGCCCTGCGAGAGGTGCAGCTGGTAGTGGTTCTGCTGGTAGTTGTCGGTTTGGTTGTCGTAGGTGTAGTAGCTGTAGCGGCGCCCCTCCTGGCGCACCCGCTCGGCGTCGGCTTCGCTCAGCTCACCGTTATTGATGTAGTTCTGAAGCAGCGCCTGGTTGCCGGTAATAGCCGGTTCGGGCACGCCATTCCAGGCCTGATAGGACTTTTCGCGGCCCGAGAAGGTGATGAACTTAAGCAGCGTGTTTTTGGCCTGGTAGCCCGCCGCGAAGTAGTACGACTTCAGATCCGACGCGGCCCGGTTCATGTAGCCGTCGGTGCTGATGCGCGAAAGGCGGCCATCGACCGTGAAGTGCCCGTTCAGCAGCCCGGTTCCGAACTGCACGTTGTTTTTCCAGGTGTTGAAGGAGCCGACGCTGTTCTGGGTTTCGCCGTAAGCCTCGGGGCGCGAATCGAGGGTGCTGATGTTGATGCTGGCCCCGAACGCCGCGCCCCCGTTCTGGCTGGTGCCCACGCCGCGCTGCACCTGCAGGCTGCTGATGGACGAGGCCAGATCCGGCAGGTTCACCAGAAACGAGCCGTGCGACTCGGCATCGTTGAGCGGCACGCCGTTGATGGTCATGTTGATACCCGTGTTGCTCGTGCCCCGGATGCGGATATCGGTGTAGCCCACGCCCGCGCCGGCATCAGAATTCACTACTACCGAAGGCGTCTGATCGAGCAGATAAGGCAAATCCTGCCCGAAGTTGCGCCTGGACAGGTCTTCCCGGCCCAGGTTGGTATAGGCGGTGGCCGTGCGGTCGTTGGCGCGGGAGGCCGTCACGAGGGCCTCGCCGGTAAGCACCCCGCCCGGCTGGAGCAGCAGGCGCAACTGCTGCGGGTTGGCCTGCCCTTCCAGCCGCTGCACCAGGGGCTCGTAGCCGATGAAGGTGATGCGCAGCTCGTGGGAGCCAACGGCCACGACGGGCAGCGCAAAGGTACCATCGGTAGCAGCCGCTACGGGTGCGCCATCGAGTAGCACGGTAGCGCCGGGCAGGGCCGTGCCGCTGCGGGCATCCGTGATGGTGCCGGACACGGGCCCCTGGGCCCATGCCGCGCAAGGCAGCGCCAGAAGCGCTACCCCGGAAACCAGGAAATTTTTCAAGAAGTGGGTAATAGAAAAAAGTGGAACGGACCCGGTGCCAGGGGTCGGCACCTATAGGTTTTTCGTTCGCGGATCGTTTGTTCCCTTCGCCGGCATTACCCGGGCAGGTTCAATGGGTATGATCTCAGCCCCTAACGCCACTCCCGACGCGGGGCACCCCTAAACAGTTTGTGGCGCAAAGCTAGGGCCTGCAGGCTGCCGGTACAAGCAAGCCCGAATTTGCGTTGATTTTCCTGCTCAAATCCGGTAACTTAAACCCAGGGGGAATTCGTACATGCATTGCTAGCCCGAAGGCATAACGCCGCTTGCAGCCAACCCGTTAGCCAGTTATCCGTTTCGCCCTCGCACGCGGTGTTTTACTACGCTTTTTTGCCATGATTAGCCTTGTTTACACGCTTCTGGTGCTGGCCATTTTAGCTTACTTCCTCCTGATGCCGCGCCACCGCTACCAGCATCCGCCTTCTTCCGACAGCGACGACGAGGGCGGGGAGCCACTGGACGACGGCCTCCCCGACCTGGATCTGCCCCCCGGCATCACCCGTCCCATCAACGACTGGGAGCCAGACTACAACCGACGCCCCCGCGTGCCCGTGCGCCCGCCGGAGCCCGTGCTGCTGTAAGCTTCGCCGCTTACGTCTACTGATAAACAGGCCGCGCCGCCCCGATGATTTCGGGGCGGCGCGGCCTGTTTTTGCCTGACTTAGCTGCCTATAAATCCTTGCCCATGCGCAGGTATGGCATGGTACCGCGGTAGGTAATACCGCTTTCGGGCTCCAGGCCGAAAGCGCGGTAGAAGGCCCGGTTTTCGGCGCGGGCGTCGCACCAGATGTGCTTAGCACCTTGCTCGCGGGCTACCACTAGCACGTGGCGCAGCAGCTTCGAGCCGATGCCTTTACGCTGCTGGTCGGGGCGGGTGGCAAACTTGCGGAAGCGGGCCGTGTTGCCTTCCGTGAACAAGGAAATAACCGAAACCAGGTGGCTGCTATCGAAGGCGCCAAAATGCTGGCCCTCGTGGTCGTTGAGCAGGCGCACGTAGCTTGGCGACTCCTGGGGCCAGAGAACCTGGTGCCGCAGCGCGTAGGTGTCAGCGGCGGTAATAGGGCGAATATGTACTTCAGCGGACATGTGGGGTAGCCCTCACTCGGGGCTATTCAATGGTGATACTATACGAGGTAGCGTATTCTTGGCCGGGCCCGAGAATCCGGATGCCTTCTTTGTCGATGAGCGCGCCCGAATCGGTTACGGAGCTAGCCACGCCCTGCCAGGGTTCAATGCACACAAACGGCGCACCGGGCGCTTTCGTCCAAAGGCCCAGGTACGGAAACCCGTCGAAGCGCACGCGCACGGCCCGGCCGCTGCGGCGGCTGCGCAGGGTGAGGTGGTTGAAGTGCACGTCTTTCAGCACCAGCGCATCGTTCTCAAACAACGCGTAGGAAAGCGGCAACTCCGTTTCCTGGTCGAGCACCAGCTCCGTTTCGCCCGTGAGCAGGCCATTCTGCAGCAGGTAGCGGTGCAGGGTCACGGGCTCATCGAACTCGAAGGCATAGTCCTCAAAAGCCTCGCCGGGCAGCAGCGGGCAGCGGAACGCCGGGTGCGCCCCAATGCTAAAGGGCAACTCTTCGGCGCCGGAGTTTTCTACCTCCCAGCCCACGGTAAGCATGGGTCCGGCCAGCCGGTAGCTGATGCGCAGGCGAAAGGCAAAGGGAAACGCGGCGCGGGTCTGCTCATTGTCGCGTAGCTCCAGCACCAGTTCGGCGGGCGTGTGGCGCACCAGCGCAAATGGCTGATCGCGGGCAAAACCGTGCTGTGGCAACGAATACGTGCGGCCAGCGTGCTGGTATTGATCCTGCTGCAGGCGGCCCACTATCGGGAACAGCACCGGCGCGTGCCGGGCCCACACGGCGGGGTCGGCCGGCCAGATGTATTCCAGGTTGTCGAGGTCTTTGCGCAGAAAGCTGCTCAGCTCCGCGCCCAGCGGCTGCACAGTAGCCCGCGCCAGCTCATTTTCGAGTACGTACATAAGTCAGGAAATACGGCCGGCGGGCCCATACGTTGCGGCCAGCAGCTCATCTACCAGAAAGCAGGCCTGCTCGAAGCGCCGCGCCGGCTCCCCGTTGATATCAGCAAATGGCGAGGGGCCATCTTCCAGCTCGCTGCGGTAAAGGTCGTGGAAGTGCTGGCGCAGGTTGGGGTGCTCCCGCAGCGGGTCGGGGTACCAGGGCAGGTCCACGTCCAGCAGCAGCACCAGGTCGTAGCGGCGGCGCTCCATTTCCTGCGAAATCCACTCGGGGCAGTAGCCAAAGGCATGCTCACTCCAGATCTTGATTACCAGCAGGTCGGTGTCGCAGAAGACCACGCGGTGAGCCCGGGCCGCGGCGGCGTCTTCGGCGGCCATCTGCCCGCGCGCAATGGCCTCCAGGTCGTCGAGCGTGTAGTGCGCGCCCTGGCGCTCCAGGTATTCGCGGGCAAACTCCGGCGCCCACACCGTACCGTAGTGGTCGGCCAGCTGCTGGCTAAGCGTGGTTTTACCCGTCGATTCGGGGCCGGTAAGCGAAATACGCAGCATTCTTTTTTGGAATAAATAATCAGGATTGAGAAATGAAGAATTCAGGTAATCAGCTTATAACTCCATGGGTAATTCCTCCTTCTTCATTGATTTTCGCCACTGCCAGTAGCCGTAGGCAGCCAGCCCCAGGTACAGCGCGTACAGGCCGCTGGTAGGGTATAGCTCCTTGTACCACAGAATGGGCACGTATATAATGTCCACTATAATCCAGAGCCACCAATTTTCCAGGCGCTTGCGCATCAGCAGATACTGCGCGGCCAGGCTGGTAGCGGTAGTAAAACTGTCCCAGTGCGGTAGGGCGGCATCGGTGTGGCGCTGCAGGTAGTAGCCGAAGCCCAACGTGAAAGCGGCCACAAACAGCCCGCAAACCAGCCACTCTATCGGCCGCGTGCGCGTCACGACCAGCGGCGTCTTGCTGCGGCCGCCGTAGAGCCACTCGTACCAGCCGTACAAACTCAGCCCGATAAACAGGGTTTGCAGCAGCGAATCGGAATACAGCTGGGCGCGGTAGTACACCACCACGTAGAGGGCGCAGCTGAAAATGGCAATAGGGAAGTTCCAGAGCGACTCGCGGGCCGCCAGCCACACGCAGGCAAACCCCGTGAGCACGGCCACCCATTCCAGGGGGCTCTGGCCCACGGCGGCAGTCAGGAACTCGAAGAAGGAAGACGGCACAGCAGACTGATTAAACACGGAAACCCAACCGGCTACTGCCAACGGCCGGTCAAAGCTAACGAGCAATGCGGTATTTTTGCGGTGGGCACTCCTGTTTTTTATCCTGTTCCGGCCCGTTTCCATGCTCCCCGAACTCACTCCTGCCGACCTGCACGCCCGCCTGCAGCGCGGCGACGCCCTCCAGCTCATCGACGTGCGCCAGCCCGACGAGTACGCCTACTGCCGCATCGAGGGCAGCCGCCTGATTCCGCTGGGTGAGCTGCCCGGCCGCGCCCACGAAATCGACCCGGAGGTGCCCGCCGTGCTCATCTGTCACCACGGCGTGCGCTCTATGCAGGCCCTGGCCTACCTCCAGCACCGCCACGAGCTGACCAACCTGCTGAATCTGCGGGGCGGCATCCACGCCTGGAGCACGCAGGTAGATTCGTCGGTAGCTATTTATTAAGACCCATTGTTTTTAGCCCGCAGAAAACGCTGAAGGATGCGCAGAGGCCGCAGTGTCGTTCAACGAATGCTGCGAGATAATACCTACTGAACCAAGCCTATGCGCCTCCCCGACCTCCCCATCCAAGAAGCCCTGCCGGAGCTGCTGGCCACGCTGCAAACCCACAGCACGGCCGTGCTGCAGGCTCCGCCGGGCGCCGGCAAAACCACCATCGTACCATTGGCGCTGCTGGCGGCCCCGTGGCGGCAGGACGGGCGCATCATCGTATTGGAGCCGCGCCGGCTGGCAGCCCGCGCCGCTGCTACCCGCATGGCCCAGCTACTGGGCGAGCCGGTAGGCCACACCGTCGGCTACCGAATGCGCCTGGAAAGCAAAGTCTCGAAGCACACGCGCATTGAAGTGGTGACGGAAGTACTGCTGACGCGCCAGCTCCAGGACGACCCTTCATTGGAAGGTGTGGCGGCGGTGCTATTCGATGAGTTTCACGAGCGTAGCCTGCAGGCCGACCTGGGACTGGCCCTGGCCCTGGATGCGCAAAGCGTACTGCGACCCGACCTGCGCATTCTGGTGATGTCGGCCACGCTGGACGCCGACCGGCTGGGCGCCTGGCTGGGGGCGCCGGTGGTACGCAGCCAGGGCCGCATGTTCCCCGTGGAAACGCACTACCTGAGTCCGCAGCGGGCCGCCACCGTTTCGCGCCGCCCCCACGAAAAGCTCCAGGACCTCGCCCCCGCCATCATCCGCGAGGCCCTGGCTCAGCATCCTACTGGCGACGTACTAGTGTTTCTGCCCGGCCTGGCCGACCAGCGCCGCGTGGCCGAAAAGCTGGCGACTTTGCCCGCTTCCATCGACGTGCACACCCTGCATGGTGAGCTGCCGGCCGAGCAGCAGGACGCCGCCCTGCGCCCCGCCCCGGCCGGTCGCCGCAAAGTGGTACTGGCCACCAGCATTGCCGAAACCAGCCTGACCATTGAGGGCGTCACGATGGTGGTGGATGGGGGCTATGCCCGCGTGCCCCGATTTGAGCTGCGCTCGGGCCTCACTACGCTGGGCACCGAGCCCGTCAGCCAGGCCGCCGCCGACCAGCGCCGAGGCCGGGCCGGCCGCCTTGGCCCCGGCACCTGCTACCGCCTCTGGACGGAAGCCGAGTTCCGGGAGCTGCCTCACCATCTGGCCCCCGAAATCCTCACCGCCGACCTCAGCTCCTTGGCCTTGGAGCTGGCCCTCTGGGGCACCCGCGACGCGTCTACCCTGCGCTGGCTCGATGCCCCGCCCGCCCCTGCCCTGGCCCAGGCCCGTGACCTGCTGGTGCGTCTGCAGGCCCTTACTGCTGAAGGATTGCCCACCGCCCACGGCCGGGCGCTGGCCGGGCTGGGGCTGGCCCCACGGTTGGCCCACCTGGTGGTGCGGGGGCAGGAAATCGGGCACGGCGCCACGGCCTGCGCCCTGGCCGCTCTACTCACGGAGCGCGACATCCTGCGCCCCGCCGACGGCTCTTATGGGCCGCCTGATTTGCGGCTGCGCCTCGAAGCCCTGCATACCGGCCGGGCCCCTTTGCCGGGGCTAATGCCCGACGCCGGGGCCGTACGCCGCGTGCGCGAAGCCGCCGCCGTACTACGCAGTCGGGTGCAGGCCAAGGGAACTATCGAGCCTGATACCGCCGGCCTGCTGGCAGCCCTAGCTTACCCCGACCGCCTGGCCCAGCGCGAAACGCCGGAGCGCGTGCGTCTCGTGACGGGGCAGCGCGCTACGCTCCCGACCGAGTTTTTCAGTCAGCAGGACGTATTTTTTGCCGTGGCCGCGCTGGAAGGCCTGGTCGCGCAGCCCCGTGCCGGGCTTGCCGCCCCCCCTTTCCCGGACTGAGCTGGAAGAGTATTTCGCCGAGCAAATCGAAACCAGGGACGAAGTGCGCTGGGATGAAGCCCTCGGCCGCGTAACGGCCCGCCGCCTGCGCCGCCTGGGGGCATTGGTGCTGTCGGATGCGAATCTGCCTAATCCTGCCCCGGAGGCCCTTTCGGCCGCTTTGCTGGAGGCACTGCAAGCCGCAGGCACCGCCCGCCTTCCCTGGCCGGAAACGGCGGTGCATTTGCGGGAGCGACTAGGGTTTCTGCACCAACTGCAGCCCGAAAACTGGCCCGACGTTTCGGACGAGGCCTTGCTGGCAGAGTTGGAAGAGTGGCTGGGCCCGCACCTGACCGGTATAAAGTCATTAGCGGAGCTAAGCCGCGTGGACTTTGCGGAAGCCCTGCTCAGCCGCTTGCCGGGCGGCTGGAGCCAACGTCAGGAGCTGGACCGTCTGGCTCCCTCTCACCTCGAAGTGCCCACCGGCTCCCGCATCCGCCTCGACTACTCCGACCCAGCCGCGCCAGTGCTGGCAGTGCGGCTGCAGGAAGTGTTCGGGCTGCTGGATACGCCTACCGTGGGTGGCGGCCGGGTGCCGCTCACCCTGCACCTGCTTTCCCCCGGCTACCGCCCCGCCCAGGTCACGCGCGACCTGCGCAGCTTCTGGACCAGCAGCTACTTTGATGTGCGCAAGGAGCTGCGCGGGCGCTACCCCAAGCATTACTGGCCCGAAAACCCCTTAGAGGCCCAGGCCATCCGGGGCACGAAAAAGCAGAACGGGCTATAAGATCGGGCGGAAGCCAATGTTATGTTTTTAGCTGGAGGGCAAAACGTAACATTGGAGCTGGTAACAATTCCGTAATATGGGGTAACAATTCAATAACACTCCCCTATTACGCACGCCTACCCATGTTTCGTCTGCTGCGTCTGCTGCTTGTTCTGAGCCTGAGCTGGGCACTGCCGTATGCGGGGTTAGCCCAACGAACCACTACCAGCGCGCCGGTAATGGGCGCCGAGGTAGGCCGTCAGATGTGGGGGCAACTGGCCACGGAAGCCCGCCTGACGGAGCGGTGGGGTGCTTTCACCGAAGTTCAGCTCCGGCACAGCAGCGCCAGTCGGCTGCCGCGTCAGAACATTGTGCGGGCAGGATTGGCATTTTACCCGGCGGCGTGCCTGCAATTATCGGCGGGCTACTCCTACGGGCAATTTTATCAAGCAGCGCCTTCCTCGGAGGCCCGACTACTGCCTGAGCACCGCGTGTACCAGCAGGTACTGCTGCGTGACTATAACAGCGCCGTGCGCATGCAGCACCGCTACCGCATGGAGCAGCGCTGGATGCACCACGCCGAAGGCCCGCAGTACGGCTACGGCAGCCGGGCCCGCTACCAGCTGCGGCTGGAACGCGCCCTGCGCCGTGACCCCAAGCTGGAGCCCGGTACGCCTTACGTAGCAGCTTCCGATGAGCTGTTTTTCAACCTGGGCCGCAACGCCCGGCAGCAGTTTCTGGCTCAGAACCGCGCCTATCTGGCGCTGGGCTACCAGGCCGCCCGCTACACGGCACTGGAAATCGGCTACCTCTACCAGGTGGGTCAGTTGGATGAGTATCCCGAAACCGAGCGAAACCACACGCTCCAATTGGCCCTCAACTTCACCCCTGATTTCCGCAATCAGCCCGCCAAGCAATAAACGCTACCTGGGAAAGTTTCAGCGTCAGAGAATGTCATACTGACCATAGCCAAAGCATCACGTTCTGCTAGTCTTGCTAACCGGCTCTAACCAGATAAAGAGTCGATATCAGTCGGATTCTGGCTCTGCTTGGACGTGGGAGTGTAGTGGCGGTGCAGCCAGCGGCTGAGGCCACCCAGCCCGGGAAACAGCACCCGCTCCGTAATACCGGCCTGATCGAGCTTGTCGCGCACTTCCCACTTCAGGCGGGCCGGGATGAGGATGCGGAAGAAAAGCTCGGGGTGCTGCTCCAGCCATTCATGCAGCGTAGCCTGGGCCGAGTTCATCAACGAAAACAGCGCATATTGGTGCACAATGCGGGCATCGAGCGACGGGGGCTCCAGAAACAGCAGAAACGGCTCCTGCTGCAGCATTTCCAGGTCGCGCAGGGTGGTGCAGAGAGGCTCCAGCAGCTCGGGCGTAAACACGTTGGAGCCTTCGGTGCGCAAAGCCGCGCGCAGACCGGCGGGCAGAAACTCGGCCGCTTTCACATAGTCAATGGCCCAGATAACGCCATCCTGGTCGTAGGCCTCCAGGTCGTCGGTGGCGAAGTGCAGGGCCACGTACGGCGAATACGTCCAGTCGAGCATGCGGGTGGGCAGGCCGTGGTGCTGGGCCAGGGCCAGCCAGTTCCACACGGAGGTGCCGGGCTGGCTGAAGTCGCGGGCATACTTGCGGAAGTTGCGCAGCAAGTGGTTTTCCAGCTGCCCGTACTCGCCGCCCAGCCGTTGCAGGCTGGTGGTGAGGGCCCACTCCTTGGAGCGCAGCCCCCGGTATACAAACGGGGAGCGGTAGCGGCCAATGCGCCCGTCCCAGGTGTCGCGAAACAGGGCCTGCTGCAGATCAGCCCAGGAATTTACTACGAGGTCGTTGAGCGTGGGAAGCACGGAAAGGAAGTTAGGGCCGGCAAGATACGTGCAGAAGTATAGCGGCTCCGGCGCCAGTTGGTTATTGTGGAGCAGACACGATTTCAAGGATGCTACTTTTAGCAGCTCCTAATCGGAGCCAGAATGCAGCAAAACCTTCTAGCAAACAAAAGGCCCTCTGTATGTAACAGAGGGCCTTTCGGGATTTCCAGCTAATTGATTGCTCCTAAGAACGCGCTACAGACGGTAGAGCTCAACACTTAGCCTTTGTGGTTGGCCTGATAGCGGGCACGCTGGTCCTGCAATAGGGTGTCCAGGTCTTTGGCTGCTTCGTTGTAGCGGGAAATATCCAGCAGTTTAAGTTTGGCCAGCAACCGCTCCGTTTCGTCGAAGTTATTGAGCCACAGGTTTGCTTCGGCAGCATTGAGGAGCGTAGCGGCCGTTACCTTGGCATCAATGCGGGCTTTCTTGTCTTTTGGGTTGGATTCAGCCAGGGCCTTGTTCCATAAGGTTACGGCTTCTTCCATCTGCTTGGTGGCGTCGGCCGCACGGGCAGGCTGGCCCAGCATTTTATAGCCCATCAGGGCCTTTTCATAAGCCTGAGGAAACTCGTCGTAATTCACTTTTTTGTCTGTCACTACTATCACGCTGGTGTTGCGGGTGATGGTGCGCTGACCAAAGCGGCTATCAAGCATTTCGGCTACCAGCTTCATATTAGCTTTCATCAGGTCGTCATCCAGCTTACGCAGGAAACCCATTTGGTTGGCCTGCCAATACTTGGCAAGACCACCCTCCTGAGCAAAAGCTTCTGTCTTGGCTTCCTGATAGGCATTGGTAGCTTCCAGTTGCTCATCCAGCAGGACTGTACCATCCTTCGCCGTCACTTTTACGCTTATCGGCGACTTATACGATACCTGGTACGCGTGTTTGATACCGTCACCCGTGGAAACGCCCCCCACCTTTACCTGGCTGCCCTGAATAGTAACCGGCACGATATCCCCCTGAACGAAACCATCTAGCCCTACTACTACCTGCAAATCAGCATCGGCGCCCTGTGCACGCTGCAGGCCACTAACATTGACATAAGTGGTGGCCAGCGTTTTTGTATCGAATACCTGCGGCGTATAGTCGGCCGGTGGAATTACTGCGTCCTGAGGCTTACGCTCATCCAGCACCAGCTTGTTGAAGGCTTTGGTGCCGAGAGACTGGGCTTTATATTCTTTTTGGCTTCGGCAGCCTTGGTTTGGGCATCGGCAATAGCGGCAACCCGGTTGGCCTGCTGCTGCTTGATTGCCTCTTCGTACCGGGTAACTACTTCAGGCCGGAACGTGTGAACAGCTGCGGGCAAAGGCACCAGCGGCAGGCGCACATAGTCGAAGCTGATCTTCTGTGGATCGATACTCTGAGCAAAGCCAACCGTAGTCAGCAGTGCAGCAGCGAAAGTGAGAGTAAGATTCTTTTGCATAAGCAAAATGCAATAAGTGTGAATGAGAAAAAGAGAATACAGTCAACCTCAACAGTCAAAGAAGAAGCCCACAAAATTAAGAATAATTTTCTTAAAATGCATATTTTCAAAATTATACAATCACACAAACCGCTGCATTGGCAGCAATGGCTATAAAAAAGGCTGCCTGATAATATCAGGCAGCCTTTTCATTAACTTAAATAGTTCAATTTATACTTTGCATTAAACTATTCTATTAAGAGCCTTATTACTCCCCGGCCGGGTAATCGGCGGAGTCTCCGAGGTCGGCTACGCTGGCCAGTTCCTGCACCAGGGCGGTGAACTTGTCGCGGGCGCCTTTCACGGCGGCTTTGCCCAGGGGCAGGTGCAGGGGCGGATTTTCCTGGCGCACTACCTCAAACATGATGCGGGCGGCGCGCTGCGGGTCGCCGGGCTGGCGGCCGCTGTAGCCCTGGATGCCTTTCAGGTTTTCGCCCACGGTGGCGCGGTAGTCTTCAATGGCCGTATCCACGTAGGTGGCCGAGGAGCCGGCCCACTCCGTGCGGAAGCCGCTGGGCTCGATGTTGGTGACTTTGATGCCCAGTGGCGCCACCTGCTGGGCCAGGCTTTCCCCAATGGCTTCGAGGGCGAACTTGCTGGCGTTGTAGACGCCCACGCCGGGAAACGTTTTGAGGCCACCAATGCTGGTGATGTTGAGCACATGCCCGCTGCGCCGCTCGCGCAGGTGGGGCAGCACGGCTCGCAGCACCCGCAACGGGCCGAACACGTTCACGTCGAACTGGCGCTGCACCTCCGCCTCGTCGATTTCCTCAATGCTGCCCAGGGAGCCGTAGCCAGCGTTGTTGACCACCACATCGAGGTGACCGAAAAACTGAATAGCGTCCTGCACGGCCTGCTGCACCTGCTGCTCATTCACCACGTCGCACACGAAGCCGCGGGCACGGGTGCTGTCTTTTTGGGAGAATTCCTCGGCCTGCGCTGGCTGGCGGAAGGTAGCGGCCACGGAGTCGCCCTGGCTAAGGCAGTATTCGGCCAGCTCTTTGCCGAAACCGGTGCTGACGCCGGTAATAAACCAAGTTTTAGGAGTTGCCATATCGTAGGTTGAAAAGAATGAAAAAGGCCGGCCCGAAGACAAGCGGCTGGGTTCTTTAACCGCTGAGCGGCCCCGGCGGTTTTCCGGCAGGAGGCACCGGCTGCGGGTAGAGACGCCTACTTGCGCCTCGTCGTTGAACCGAAGGTCAGCGTAGCTAACGACAATCGTTGTGGCGGCGCGGCCTGTAGAAACGCAAGTAGGCGTCTCTACAAGCCTATGGCCCCAGGCACCACTGCTACTTAGCCACGACTACTCCGAAAATACTTCCGCCCGAACGCAAAACACTCCTGCCCAGACACAAAACACCTCCGCCCGAACGCAAAACACCTCTGCCCAAACACAACATACCACCGCCCAAACACGAAACACAACTGCCCGGACGCAAAACACTACCGCCGGAACACAAAATACCATTGCCCAAACAAGAAACACTACCGCCCGAACACGAAACACTTCCGTCCTAAAGCAAAACACTTCCGTCGTAGGGACGGAGAACAAGCCCCGCCCCTACGACGTTTTCGCACCTCCCGTCGAGTATCACTTCTATCTGATAACACGGAAGCCGATTATTCGCCGTAGCTTTGCCCGGCAATAAGTAGCACCTAACCTTCTTGTTGCCATGGCTGATTACGCTGCCAAAATTGCCTTCGAGGCGCTTACCTACGACGACGTCCTGCTGCTGCCCGGTTACTCGGAAACGCTGCCCCGCGACGCCGACCCCAGCTCCCGGCTCACCCGCAACATCCAGCTCAAACTCCCGTTCGTATCGGCGGCCATGGATACCGTGACCGAAGCCGACATGGCCATTGCCATGGCCCAGGAAGGCGGCATCGGCATCATCCACAAGAACATGAGCATCAAGGCCCAGGCCGAGCTGGTGCGCCGCGTGAAACGCTCCGAGAGCGGCATGATTCTCGACCCCTTCACCCTACAGGAAACTGCCACCCTGGCCGACGCCAAGAAGCTGATGCGCCACCACAACATTGGCGGCATTCCCATTGTGGACGAGCAGCGGCACCTGAAGGGCATCCTCACCAACCGTGACCTGCGCTTCGAGAAAGACATGGCCCGCTCCGTGACGTCGGTGATGACACCCCTGCCTCTGGTAACGGCCAAAGCCGGCACCGAACTGGCCGACGCCGAAGACATCCTGCAGGACTCGAAAGTGGAGAAGCTGCCCGTGATTGATGCGGAGGGACGCCTCGTGGGCCTCATTACTTATAAGGATATCCGCAAGCGCCGCCGCACGCCCAATGCCTGCAAAGACGAGCTGGGCCGCCTGCGGGTGGGCGCCGCCGTAGGCGTCACAGCTGATCTGATGGACCGCATTGGCGCTCTGGTAGAAGCGGGCGTGGATGTGGTGAGCGTAGACACCGCCCACGGCCACAGCAAAGGGGTGCTCGACGCAGTACGCGCCATCAAGCAGCAGTTTCCGAAGCTCGAAGTCATTGCCGGCAACGTGGCCACCGCCGAAGGGGCCCGGGCCCTGGCCGACGCGGGCGCCGACGCCGTGAAGGTGGGCGTGGGCCCTGGCTCCATCTGCACCACCCGTATCATTGCCGGCATTGGGGTGCCCCAGCTCTCGGCCGTGCTCGAAGCGGCCCGCGGCCTCGAAGGCACCGGCGTACCCCTCATTGCCGACGGCGGCATCAAGTACTCCGGCGACGTGGTGAAGGCCCTGGCCGCCGGCGCCGGCACTATTATGATTGGCTCTTTGCTGGCCGGCACCGAGGAGGCTCCCGGCGAAGTGACGCTATTTGAGGGCCGCAAGTACAAAAGCTACCGCGGCATGGGCTCGGTAGAAGCTATGGAAGAAGGCTCCAAGGACCGCTACTTCCAGGATGCCGAAGACGACGTGAAGAAGCTGGTGCCCGAGGGCATTGTGGGCCGCGTGCCCTACAAGGGCATGGCCAGTGAGGTGCTCTACCAGCTGGCCGGCGGCCTGCGCGCCGGCATGGGCTACTGCGGCGCCGCCACCATTGAGGCACTGCAAACCGCCCGCTTCGTACGCATCACCGGGGCCGGCCTGCGCGAGTCGCACCCCCACGATGTGCAGATTACCCGGGAAGCACCTAATTATAGCAGCCGGTAAAAATTAGTTGGCTCAGTTTCTGAGGACTGCCCGCGGAGGCGGCTCGTACGGCGGGCTGCCTCCGTCTTTTTTTGCGAAACCGGGAACCTCTCCGGCGGGAATACAATTTGCTAGCCGCTGCCGCAAAAACCCGGCTACTGTTTTATCTTGCTCCCTCATTGCCCGCCAATAGTTGTGGCGGATATGGCCTCTCCACCGTTTTCATGCAGCAATCTTTACGCAGACTTAAACAGATAGCCTTGCCTATTGCCATCAGCAGCTGGCTTTTGCTTCTGTTTATGATGCTGATGCGTACCGGCGGCATTCCGCTGCAGCTCTCCATCCCCAACTGGGCGTTGCTACTGACGCAGGGCATATTCGCCGGCGCGGTGTTCGTGTACCGCCGTTACCAGCCCGACCCCTTGCGCGGCACCGATTTCGTGGGGCTGCTGCGGCGGCTGTTGCTGGGCCCCGGCCTGCTGGCTACCATCTGCGTGGGCCTGCACCTGGTCCAGCGCCTCACGGCTTCCCAGCCTTCCAACCCTGCCTTCTTCACGGTTGTCTATGGCCTGAACCTGGGTTTGTTCATCGTGTTTCTGGCGTATACCTGCTACGCCTGGCGGGCCTTGGTGCTGTTTCGGGCACCGCAGCTGGTGCATAAGCAGTGGCTGTGGTTTGAGCTGATTCTGGGCGCTACCCTGCTGCTGCGCCTGCTCAATATTGCTATGCCGCCGATGCTGGCCGGTATTATTCTGGGCGGCGTAGCGGCGTTTGGCGTGTACCTGAGCACGCACCAGCGCTGGGTGGCTTACCTCAACCGCCGCCAGAAGTTCGTGGTGATTATGCTGCAGCTGGCGCTGCTGCTTTCCCTGGGTATCTTCTGCGTGTACTTCCTGCGCATTCAGTTCGACCCGCTGCTGGTAGCGCCCGAGCCCCAGCACGCATTCCTGATGCTTACGGTGTTCTTCGCCGCGTTTTATGCGCTCATGGGCATGCTCGTGACGCTGTTCAACCTGCCCACGGCGGGCGTGTTTGAGCAGAAGCGCGAGGAAATGCTGAACATGCAGCGCCTCACTCAGGAAATCCAGCGCGGCCAGACGGAAGCCGAAATCTACCAGACCCTGCTGGACGCCGCCGTGCAAACCCTCGATGCCGACGCCGCCTGGCTGCGCGTGGACAACTCGCCCGGCTACCTGGGCCAGCTGCACAACATAGAAGCCGAGCAGGCCGAAGCCGTGGGGGCGCTGCTGGACTCGTACAGCATAACCGAAATAGACTACCTCAACAATGACCTGGGCAGCAGCACGGGCTTCCAGCAGCTGAATCTATCATTCAACTCTCTGCTGATGATGCCGCTCCGCTCCCAGAAACACCTGTATGGGGCTTTGTTTCTGTTTCGGGAGCCGCGCCAAGGCTTTGAGCGCGAAAACCTGAGCGTGCTGCAGACCTTCGTCAGTCAGACGATGCTCAGCGTGGAAAACCTCCAGCTCACCCAGGCCGCCATCCAGAACGAGCGGTACAAGGAAGAGCTGAAGCTGGCCAGCTCGGTGCAGGACAGCCTTATTCCGAAGACCCTGCCTACCGACAACTGGTTTGAAATCAGCTCCCACGCCCAGGCAGCCCGGGAAGTAGGCGGCGACTTCTACGACTTTCTGCATTTGCCGGGCCGCCGCCTGGCCATTCTCATTGGCGACGTATCGGGCAAGGGCGTAACGGCGGCCTTCCACATGGCCCAGATGAAAGGCATTTTCCACGCGCTGATGCAGGAAAACCCGCTGGCCAAGGACGATAAGGACCGGTTCCCGCTGCCCAGCAAGTTTATGGCTATGGCCAACCGGGCGCTGGTTCACTGCCTCGAGGCATCTTCCTTCATCACGGCCTCGCTCTACATCGTCGACTATGAGAACGGGGGCTTTGTGTTTGCGCGGGCCGGCCACTGCCATACGCTCTACTACCACTCCCTGAAGGAAGAGGTATCGTACTTCCGCTCTACGGGCCTCGGTTTGGGTATCATTCGGACCGATGGGTACGAAAAGCACATCAAAAACCAATTCTACGACTATAACCCCGGCGACGTGATGGTGATTTACACCGACGGCATCGTGGAAGCCCGCGACGGGAACAAGGATGAGTACGGGGAAGAGCGCCTGCTGGCTATGCTGGAAAAGACGTATTACCTGGAAGCCGACCAGATCAAGCAGGCCATTCTCGACGACCTCAACGAGTTCAGCTACGGCCAGCCCATCCACGATGACCAGACCCTGCTGGTTATTAAGTTCAAAACGTCCCAACCCACTAGTCCAGCTTAACGTAAGCAAGCGCTATGAAAATAACTCAAACCCCTTCGGACACCACGCTTACGCTAGTGCTTGACGGTGAATTAGATGCCAGCTCGTCGGTTTTGCTTGATACGGAGCTTTCCAACCCGACAGTGCTGCAGTACCAGAAAGTACTCATCGACTGCCAGCGGCTCAACTATATTTCTTCGGCCGGGTTAGGCGTGTTTATCTCGCACCTGCAGCGCTTTCAGGATGCCGGCGTGAAGCTGGTATTCTTCAACATGCAGGAGAAAGTGCACAACGTATTCGAAATTCTGGGCCTGGATAGTCTGATGACTATTGTGCCCTCGGTAACCGAGGCCGCCGCACTCTGATTTTGTGTATCCGGTCGTCTCGTAGCACATGAAGAACGCCATCCGCATCAGTTGCGAACGTAGCAACCTGAAGGTAGTGCGCGACTTCGTGTCCGAATACCTCGCCGCGCTGGGCCAGAGTGAGTTGCGCGTCAATCAGATTGTGCTGGCCGTGGATGAAATCGTGGCTAACATCGTGATTCATGCCAACACCGAAGATGCCAGCAAGCACCTGGACGTGCGCCTGAACGTGGAAAACCAGGTTTTCCAGATTGAACTGCGCGACCAGGGCTCTTCCTACTCTCCGGCTTCGTACCAGGAGCCCAACATGCCGGAGTACATCCAGCAGGGCCGCAAGGGGGGTATGGGCATGGCCCTGGTAAACCGCCTGATGGACCGGGTGGAGTTTACGCAGCACGGCGGCTACAACATCTGCCGCCTCTACAAGCAACTTGCCTGAACCCGCCCCGCTTGGTTCCTGTGACGCACCCTGCCCAGCGGCAGGGTGCTTTCGTATAGGCCCCACCGACCGAAAAAAATCCGTAAAATTGCGTCTGTCGGCCGCCTGCGCGCCGGGCAATTCCCTGCCTCTGCCGACGTTATGAGCTTTCTACTCCCCTGTATGCGCACACGCATTCTTTTCGCCGGAGCCGCCGCAGTGCTGCTAGCCGGGTGTCAAACCTCCAAACCTACCACGGCCGCCAAGCAGCCGGTTCTCGAAACCCTCGGCACCCACGAGGTGCCGGTTTCCGAATTCTCCTACGTCTACCGCAAGAACAACGCCTCGGCGCCCGAGGCTGGCACCCGCGCCAGTGTGCAGGAGTACCTGGACTTGTACACCAACTTCCGGCTGAAAGTGCTGGAAGCCGAAGCCCGCGGCCTCGACACCACCCAGGCTTTTCAGCGGGAGCTGGAAGGCTACAAGCAGCAGCTGGCTCAACCCTACCTCACCGAGAAAAGCGTGACCGATAAGCTGGTGCGCGAGGCCTACGACCGGATGAGCAAGGAAATCAACGCGGCCCACATTCTGGTGCGCGTGGCCCCCGATGCCGACCCCAAAGATACCCTGGCCGCCTACCAGAAGCTGCAGGCCCTGCGCCAGCGCGTGAGCGGTGGGGAAGACTTTTATAAGGTAGCCGCCGAAGCCTCGGAAGACCCCTCGGCCAAGGAAAATGGCGGCCGCCTGGGCTACTTCACGGCTATGCAGATGGTGTATCCGTTTGAGTCGGCCGCGTTCAAAACTCCGGCCGGGCAGGTTTCGCAGCCCGTGCGCACCCGCTTCGGCTACCACATCATCAAGGTAAATGAAGTACGGCCCGCCCAGGGCGAAATCAAGGTGGCCCACCTCATGATTCGGGCCACCCCCGGCATGCCCGCGGCCGACTCCGTGACGGCCAAGAAAAAAATTGACGAGCTCTACAGCCGCCTGCAAAAAGGCGAAAACTGGGAAAAGCTGGTGGGCCAGTTTTCGGAAGATGTAGGTTCCGCCGCCAACGCGGGCGAGCTGCCGCCCTTCAGCACCGGCCGCATGATTCCGTCGTTTGAGGAAGCCGCCTACCGCCTGCAGAAGCCCGGCGACCTGTCGGCGCCCGTGCAGACGCCTTACGGCTGGCATGTGATTAAGCTTATCGGCAAGCAGCAGCTGCCTTCCTTCGAGGAAATGGAGCCCACGCTGAAAAGCAAGGTTTCGAAGGACTCCCGCTCGGAGCTGAACCGGGAAGCTTTCCTCAAGCGCATCCGCCAGGAAAACCAGTTCACCGAAAACAAGGCCGCGCTGGATTACGCGTTCAGCAAAGCCGATACGTCCCTGACCAACGGGCGCTTCAAGTACACCGCGCCCGCTACGGCCGCGAAGCCCCAGAAAGGCAAGGTGACCGACGAAACCGCGCTGTTCACCATTAAAGGCAAGGAGTACTCCACCAAGGACTTCCTGACCTACGTGCAGCAAAACCAGCGCGCCCGCCCCGGTGCCGACGCACGCCACACCATGCAGCTGCTCTACGACCAGTACGTGAACCAGACGCTGACCGACTTCGAGAAGTCGAACCTGGAAGCCAAGTATGAGGACTACCGCATGCTGGTGAAGGAGTACCGCGACGGGATTCTGCTGTTTCAGCTGATGGACGAGAAAGTATGGTCGAAAGCGGTGGAAGACACGGCGGGCCTGCAGAAGTTCTTCGCAGCCAACCAGGCCAACTATCAGTGGGCGCCCCGGGTGCAGGCCACCGTGGTAAGCGCCGCCTCCCCGCAGTTGCTGACGCAGGCCCAGAAGCTGCTGGCTACGGGCCAGTATCCGGTGAAGCGTACCGTGCCCGCCAGCGTAGCCTTCAAAGCCAACACCGCGGAACTCACCAAAGTCGGCCAGGATGCCCTGGACCGCCTGGCAACCTCTCTCAGCAACGATACGGCCCTGACGGTGCGCGTAACCGGCCAGATAAAGCGCGGCGAAACTGCCACGCTGGCCAAGCGCCGCGCCACCCGCGTAGCCGACTACCTGAAAAGCAAGCAAGTAGCCGCCGGCCAGATTACGGCCACCACCAACGCCCGCCCTACCGCCACCACCGCTTTGCTCAGCGTAACCACCTCGGCCCTGACCGGGCTGGAGGAAGCCCTGAACGAGCAGAACCCGCTGGCCGTGAAAGTAGAGCAGCGCCCCTACCAGAAAGGCGACAGCAAAGTGGTGGACGCCCTGCCCCAGCAGAAAGGCACCTACACCACCCAGCAGGATGGCCGCTACTACTTTGTCCGGGTGGAAGAAGTGCTGCCTGCCGGCCCCAAAACCCTGGCTGATGCGCGCGGCCAGGCCACGGCCGACTACCAGAACTACCTGGAAAAAGAGTGGATTGCCGAGCTGCGTCAGAAATACCCCGTGAGCATCAACCAGACGGAAGTTGACAAGCTCATCACGAAGTAAGTTGTCAGTTCATAGCTGCCAGTTATCATATCTGAAAGCCTGGACTGACAACTACCAACTGAAAGAAGCGCCTCAGCCAAGATTGGTTGAGGCGTTTTTGTCTTTGGCTCGTGCAACGTTGCAGCGTGTTTGCGGCCTCTTTTGGGCGCCGGGCCCCGGCTTTTTGCCGGAGAACGTAATTATGATGAAATTTACGGGCGACTTTGGGCGTTTCCGGGTCTGTGAGCCGGCCCCGGCTGTTTGCCGTCCGCGGCTTTTCTTTAGGTAATTCTCATGACTGATTTTTTGCGTACCTCGGCCCGCGCGGCCGTGCTGGCCGTTGGGCTGGTAGCCGGTGTAGTCGGCAGCACGTTTGCCCAGCTGGGCATAGGCCGGCCGGTGGCCCGCCAGATTGTGGACGGCATCATCGTGAAGGTCGACAACCAGATTGTGCTTCGTTCCGACGTGGAGTTTGCCTATCTGCAGGAACAGGCCCGCGCCGAGGGAAAAGCCCTGCCGCTGGACCTCAAGTGCCAGATCCTGCAGGGCATTGTGCTGAACAAGCTCCTGCTGGCCAAGGCTGAGACCGACTCCGTGGTGGTGGAAGACAGCCGGGTGCGCGACGAGCTGGACCGCCGCATGAACTACTTCATTCAGCAGATCGGCTCCGAGAAAAAGCTAGAAGAGTATTACAACAAGCCCATCCGGCAGCTCAAGGAAGAGCTGCGCACCCAGGTGAAAGAGCAACTGGTGACGCAGAAGATGCAGGACGAAATTTCGGGCAAGGTAACGGTGACGCCCCGCGAGGTGCGCCAGTTCTTCGCCCGCATTCCCAAGGACTCGCTGCCCTACTACTCCACCGAAGTGGAAATCGGGCAGATTGTGAAGCTGGCCAAAACCAACTCCAAGGCCAAGCAGGAAACCCAGGCCAAGCTCAACGATATTCGGGCGCGGATTGTGGGAGGTGAGGATTTTGCTACCCTGGCCAAGCAATATTCCGAAGACCCCGGCTCGGGCAAGGAAGGTGGCTACCTGGGCTTCTTCAAGCGCAAGGAGCTGGTACCGGAGTACGAAGCGGCCGCGCTGCGCCTGGAGCCGGGCGGTATTTCGCCGGTAGTGGAGTCGCAGTTTGGCTTCCACATTATTCAACTCATTGAGCGCAAGGGCGACAGTTATTCCACCCGCCACATCCTGCTCAAGCCAGCCGCCGCCACCGCCGACGTGAGCGAGGCCGGCCAGGAGTTGGCCAAGCTCCGCGCCCGTATTCTGGGCGACAGTATCTCCTTCGCCAAAGCCGCCAAGGACTTTTCCGACGACAAGTTCACCGGCGCCAGCGGCGGTTTGCTGCAAAACCGGCAGGAAGGCGGCTCGTTCCTGCCCCTGGACAAGCTTGACCCGGCCATCTTCTTTACCATCGACACGATGAAGGTGGGCAGCATCACGCCGCCCCTGCCCTACCGCACCGACGACGGCAAGGACGCCGTGCGCCTTATCTGGCTGAAGTCGAATACGCCGCCGCACCAGGCCAACCTCAAGGACGACTACCAGAAGATTGCCCAGGCTGCCCTCAACGAAAAGAAAAACAAGGCGCTGGATGACTGGTTTCTGAAAAACCGCGGCTCCGTTTTCATCGAAGTAGACCCGGAGTATACCGGCTGCAAGCTGCTGGACGCGGTAAACTAGTTTTCGGCTGCTTTCCTTTCCGTAAAAGCTAAACCGGCAAGCAACCTGCCTGGTCATTCTTAGTTGTTGGTTTTACGTAAGCCAGTCTGCAACTAAAGCCCATAATCAACAACCCTTCTATGCCTTTTGCCTCCGATAAAGAAGCCGCCGACGCACTGGCCAATTCGTACCGTACGTTGCGCCAGGAAATCGGCAAGGTCATTATCGGGCAGGATGACGTGGTACGGCTGGTGCTGACGGCGGTGTTTTCGCAGGGCCACTGCCTGCTGGTGGGCGTGCCGGGCCTGGCCAAAACGCTGCTCATCCAAACCATTGCCGACTCGCTGGACCTCTCGTTCAACCGCATTCAGTTCACCCCGGACCTGATGCCCTCGGACATTGTAGGCTCCGAAACGATGAACCAGCAGCGGGATTTTCACTTTGTGAAGGGGCCCGTTTTCGCCAACATCGTGCTGGCCGACGAAATCAACCGTACGCCACCCAAAACCCAGGCCGCTCTGCTCGAAAGTATGCAGGAGTACGCCGTGACGGTGGCCGGGCAGCGCTATCCGCTGGAGCGTCCGTTCTTCGTGCTGGCTACCCAGAACCCCATCGAGCAGGAAGGCACTTACCCGCTGCCTGAGGCTCAGCTGGACCGCTTCATGTTCAACATCGAGTTGGGCTACCCCAGCTACGAGGCCGAGCTGCAAATCGTGAAGAACACCACGTCCAACCGCAAAGCCACCGTCAATAAAATTCTGCACGCCTCCGAAATCCAGGCTTACCAGCAGTTGGTGCGCCGCGTGCCCGTGGCCGACAACGTGGTAGAATATGCCGTGGGGCTGGTACACAAAACCCGCCCCGGCACGGCCCGCGCCGGCGGCCGCGCCTCGCAGCTGCTGGAATGGGGCGCTGGGCCGCGGGCTTCGCAGCATCTGATTGTAGGTGCCAAGTGCAATGCCCTGCTCAACGGCAAATACTCCCCCGATATCGAAGACGTGCGCGCCGTAGCTTTGCCAATTCTACGACACCGCTTGGTACGTAACTTTAAGGCCGAAGCCGAAGGCGTCACGGTCGAGCAAATCGTGCAAGAGCTGCTTTGAGGCAATTCTGAATGTTGAATTATGAATTTTGAATTTGTAATTCGGCAAGGCCAAGGCTGTTCCCGGGATACTACCCGGCGCAACCCAGCCTAATTCAGAATTCATAATTCAACATTCAGAATTCTACCATGGAAGTACCTGCTTACTACGCGCAGTTTGAGCGCAACCTGGCTATCATCCTCGACGCGCTGCAAGCCGGCCTCGACCTGCGCACGACCACGCTCGAAGTGTCGCTGCCGCTGGAAATCTACGTGCTCTGTGAAGTGCTCAACCAAGGCGGCGGCCAGTTCCGGCTTACTACTGATGGCCTGGCCCGCGTTGCCGAGTTTCAGGAGCAGTATCAGCAGCAGGCCACGGCCACCGAAGGTATTATGCAGCGCCTGCTCGATGATAAGAAAGCCATGATGCGCACGCCCGAAGGCCGCGTGCTCACCAAGGAAATGCTGATCCGCCGGCTGGAGTTTTTCAACGAAGCTGCCCGCCAGGTGAACGTGATGCGCACCCAAAGCTCCCTCGGCAGCCCCGCGCAGGTGCGCTCCGGCATCGGCACACTGAAAGTTCAGAAGTAGATTTCAGCTTTAGAAAACACTAAAAAGGCCGCTCCCGAATTGGGGGCGGCCTTTTTCATTTCAAGCGAAGAAGTCAGCTGCTGCTCAATGCAGATTTTTGCTACCTCGTGACCATGGTGCCGGCATTCTGCGGCCGGATTTCGGCGTGGCCGTCCTGGGCGTGTTGCATGTTCAGGGTCGACTCAGGCTCTTTTTTCAGGGCGCTGGGCACCTCTTCCCCGTGCAGCCCTTTGGAAAGCGTCACGCCCCCATCCACGAAATAAGTGGCGCCGGTTACATAGCTGGCTTCATCGGAGGCCAGGAAAAGGTACACGTTGGCTACTTCTTCGGGCGTACCGCGGCGGCCCAGCGGCACGCCATTCACGGTGTTCTTTTCCATTTTGCTGTCCATCGGGCCGGTTTCCTTGTGCGTCCAGGCTGTGTCGATGGGGCCGGGGCCCACGCAGTTCACGCGTACGCCGTGCTTGGCCTGCTCCACAGCTAAGCCGCGCGAAAACGTCATCACCCAGGCCTTGGTACCCCCGTACGGCGTAATCATAGGAGAGCCCATTTGGCCCGCCTCCGAGCCAGCCGATACAATGTTGCCGCGCGTTTTCTGCAGCTCTGGCAGGGCCGCCCGGCTCATCATAAACACCGTATAGATGTTGTTTTTAATCATGTACTCGAAAGCCTCTACCGGATACTTATCCAGCTCGGCCGTGGCTGGAAATACTCCGGCGTTGTTGATCAGAATATCCAGCTTGCCGTAGCGGCTCACTGCTTCCTGCACGCAGGCTTCGGCGGTGGCCTGGTGGGCAATATCGCCGGTGAAGGCGGTAGCGGTGCCGCCGGCCTGCAGAATTTCCTCTACCACGTCGCGCACCGGGTCTTCGGCCAGGCCGGCCACCACTACGGCGGCACCCTCACGGGCAAAACGCTTGGCTATGGCTTCGCCAATGCCCGAGCCGGCGCCCGTCACAATGGCTACTTTGCCTTGCAGTCTTCCAGTTGTCATATCATCAGGAGTTAAGCAGCCCGGAGGCCACCAAAGTGAAAGCGCCCACTGCACCGCTTGAGGAGCCGGGCACGGGGCGCTTTTTTCTAACGGCCACTATTAAGCGGGGTTGACGTAGCGCCGTTACAAAACTTTGGTGCCCCCGTGGCGGTACTGTAGGCAACGTGCGTTTTCCAGCGTGCGGCCACGTATGGCTGATTTGTTGGCTTCAAGGTTTGTTTCGCCCGCGGTGCCCCTGAGCACGGCGCGCCTGCTGCTGCGCCCCTACCACCCGAGCGACGCCCCCGCTTTTTTTGCCTTGCTTGATGCCAACCGCCTGCGGCTGCAGCCCGCTTTTCCGGCCCGCGTAGCGGCTGTGCGCACCCAGGCCGACGCCGAGCGGGTGCTGGATACCTTTCGCCACGACTGGCGTACGCGCCGCCTCTACGTGCTGGGCATCTGGGAGGAGGCCACCGGCCGCTACCTCGGCGACATCAGCCTGAAGCCTAACTGGACGGACCCGGTAACCCTGGAAATCGGATATTACCTGGCGGCCGACGCCGAGGGTCAGGGCTACGCCCGCGAGGCTTTGCACGCGGCGGTGCAGTTCGGGTTCCGGCTGAGCTCCGATGTGGCCCGTCAGCTTATCCGGTGCCGCGCCGACAACCCGCGCAGCTGCGCCGTGGCCGAAGCAGCCGGGTTTCAGTTGTTGCCCGCGCGCCCTCGGGCCTGGCCCCTGCGCGCCTTCCGCACCGACGATATCCTGTATTTCTCTCTGAAGCGAGAAGATGCTGCTGTACAGCCAGCTTAGTCGGCGGTGCGCTTGAGAGTGGAAAGCAGGAAGCTCTGGTTGAAGTTGAGGTAAAGCGCGAAGGAAAAGTCGAACAGGCCGTTGTTGAGGTCGTAGAGCGGCTCGAACCGCGTAGTGAGCGTGAGGTGGCCGGGCAGCTGGTAGTCCTTCAGGAACCGTAGAATAAGCAGCTGCCGCTCCCGCTCAGTATAGCCCACATCCACCGGCGACGACGACACCGACTGGTACAGCCGCCCGCCCAGCGGCGACACGTAGCCGCGACCATGCCAGTAGGCGAGCTGCACATTATTGAGGCGCGTATCTACCCCGGCGTTCAGGTACACGCCCGTTCCGTCGCGGAAGGGCAGTTCCTCAGTAAATGAATAGTCGTTGAAATAGGTCACGTACCCATCGAAATGCACCGCCGAAACGAAGTCGGAAGCAAGGGCCCGCCGCAGGCGCAGGCCGGTAGCCACGTTGAACAGGGTTTGCAGCGGCTTGTCGATGGTATCAATCTGGCCACCGCGGTGGGTGGCCGTAAACTGAAACGGCAGCTTCAGCAGCCAGCCGGTGGAGTCGCCCAAGAGGCGGTGTTCGGTAGCGAGGCCGCCCGCCACTTCCTCCTGAAAATTGCTGAACCGGTACTGCTGGCGTACCCAGTTCACCCAGGCATCCACGCTGCCGCGGGGCGCCTGGTGCTGGTACTGAATGCCTTCTTCGAGTCGGTTGGTGATAACGCGCTCAAAATCAAACAGGGGTTCGATATAGCCGTGGTGCAGATTACCCTCCAGGTTGCCGAAGATGAGCGTGTGCGGCCCTTGCCGGTACTTGAGCGTGAACAGCGGGCTTATTTGCTTGAAGCGGGGCGTGCCGTAGTCCTTCCACAAAAACACACCTGCCTCCAGCCGCAGGTTGGCCGTCGGGAAGTACACCAGCCGCGGCGCCAGTTGGGCTCCGAAGTAGGTAAGGCCGGGGTCAATCTTATTGAAGTACTCGTTGTCTTTGTTGAACAGGAAGCCCTGCACATCCAGCCGCAGCTGCCGCTCGTAAGCCGGCCCAACCGGGGGGCGGTGCAGAAACGCCCGGTTATCGAGCTGGGCGGCGGCGGGGCTGGAAAATAAAACCAGCCCCAGCAGCGACCAGGCCAGCCCCCGGAATTTGCCTTGTCCCTGACAGTCAGCCGCTAACTTTACCAAAAATTTTAGCATCGAAAAATTACCCCAGACTCAACGAATTTTTTTAGCATTACGGGCACAAAATATAGGCCGGCGGCGTTACCACTAGCCGGCCCGAAACACCCTGGCTGCGGCCCCTTCACAACCAGATTTTACGGTTGCAGGGCCGGCCCAAAACGCCTACATTCACCAAACCTAAGCATTTATCCCTAACCCCTCTCTAATGGCTGCTACCACAGACAAAGCCGAGAAAACCGCTTCCAACCCTCAGGCGGAGAAACTGAAAGCCCTTCAGCTCACGCTCGATAAGCTCGATAAGAGTTACGGTAAAGGTACCGTGATGAAGCTCAGCGACAACAAGGTGATGGACGTGGAAGTCATCAGCACCGGCTCGCTCGGCCTCGACATTGCCTTGGGCGTGGGTGGCCTGCCCAAAGGCCGCGTGGTGGAAATCTATGGCCCCGAGTCGTCGGGTAAAACCACGCTCAGTATGCACTGCATTGCCGAAGCCCAGAAAAAAGGCGGCATTGCGGCCTTCATCGACGCCGAACACGCCTTCGACCCTGCCTACGCCCAGAAGCTCGGCATCGACACCAGCAACCTGCTCATTTCCCAGCCCGACAACGGCGAGCAAGCCCTGGAAATTGCCGATCAGCTGATTTCCTCCGGCGCCATCGACATCATTGTCATTGACTCCGTGGCCGCTCTGGTGCCGAAAGGTGAGCTGGAAGGCGACATGGGGGACTCGAAAGTGGGCCTGCACGCCCGCCTGATGAGCCAGGCCCTGCGTAAGCTTACCGGCACCATCAACAAAACCGGCTGCTGCTGCATTTTCATCAACCAGCTGCGCGAGAAAATCGGGGTAATGTTCGGCTCGCCCGAAACGACAACCGGTGGTAACGCCCTGAAATTCTACGCCTCCGTTCGTCTCGATATTCGTCGTATCGGCCAGATCAAGGAAGACAAGGACAACATCACCGGCAACCGCACCAAGGTGAAGGTGGTGAAAAACAAAGTAGCCCCGCCCTTCAAGGTTATTGAGTTCGACATTCTCTACGGCCAGGGTATTTCCAAAGTAGGCGAAATCCTGGACCTGGGCGTGGATATGGGCATCATTGCCAAGTCGGGCTCCTGGTTTTCCTACGAAGGCAACCGCCTGGGCCAGGGCCGCGAAGGCGTGAAAACCATCCTGCTCGACAACCCCGAGCTGGCCGACAAGATTGAAGCCCAGATCCGGGCTATGGTGAAAGGCGAGCCCGAAGCCGCTCTGGCGGCCATTCCCGAAGACCGTAGTACCGACGAAGACGAGGACGAGGCTGAATAAGCTGCGCTGCTTTCTTCAACGCAAAAACCTCGTTGGCTCCGGCCGACGAGGTTTTTTTGTGTCTTGCATTTCGCAGGGCATTCCGTAATTTGGACAGGTCGGCATCTGCACTTAATACAATTCCGTAGGTACTGGCTCATTCCGCCTTCCTGAACCTCCCGCCCGGTATTTCGTTCCAGCTACCGGAGCGGTGCTTGCCGCGCAGGCGCGCTCTGTATATTTGCTGGCACTGCATTTGAATAGTGCCAGCCATTGCCAACATTTCTTACGTATGCTTCGCCGCTGGTTTCTTTTTACTCCTGTTGCTGTGTTGGTTGCGTCGGCCTTGCTGAGCGCCCGGCCCGAATCTACGCAGCGTGCTATTCCGAATAACAGCTTTGCCAAGGGCGAAACCATGTACTACAAAGTACACTATGGCTTGGTAAACGCCGCCGATGCCACCATTGAGCTATCCGATGAGCTGCACCGCGTGAACGAGCGGCCCTGTTACCGCGCTACCGTCACGGGCCGCACCACCGGCTCCTTCGACTTTTTCCTGCGCGTCCGCGACACCTGGCGCTCCTACATCGATACGACCAGCATTCTGCCACAGAAGTTCTTCCGCAACATTGAGGAGGGCAACTACCGCAAAAAGGAAACTGTGGACTTCGACCACGAGCGGGACGTAGCCGTGGTGGAAACCCGCAAACGGGACCGGGAGCCCCGACACGGCACCTATAAAGTACCCGACAACATCCAGGACTTAGTAAGTGGCTTCTACTTCCTGCGCACCATCAACTACGACCAGCGCCGCGTGGGTGAAATCATCCGGGTGAAGGGCTTTTTCGATGATGAGGTATTCGACATGGACGTCATCTACCGGGGCCGCGAAACCGTGACGACGAAAGTTGGCAGCATCCGGGCCATTAAGCTGGTGCCGCGCATGCCCAAGAACAAGCTGTTCAGCGGGGATAATGCCGTAACGGTTTATCTTTCCGACGACCGCAACAAGATTCCGGTGCTCATCCAGGCCGAGCTCTTCGTGGGTGCCGTGAAAGTGGATATGTACAAATACCAGGGCCTGAAAAACAAGCTCAACCTGGTAGCCAGAAACTAGCCGACCGGCGGCTCCCCTACGGGAGCCGCTTTTTTTGCACGGTACGCTGGCCTGTTAACGAAAACGTAACATACCGCCGCGGCCGGGCTTCGGTACTTTTGTGCGTTTTCCATTTCACCTGCAACCCGCTCCGCCATGCAAATACCTGCCCACCCCAATGCGTACCGGATTCTGGTAGTTGATGACGACCCCGACATTGTGGAGCTGCTGGAATATAACCTGCGCAAGGAAGGCTACGAAGTGGCCAGCGCCCCCGACGGCCGCAAAGCTCTGGAAGTAGCTCCGCAGTTCAGCCCCGATATCATCCTGCTCGACGTGATGATGCCCCACCTGGATGGCATTGCGGCCTGCCGCCAGCTGCGTGAGCAACCCAAGTTCAAGGACACCTACATCATTTTCCTGACGGCCCGGGCCGAGGAGTTTTCGGAAGTGGCCGCTTTTGAAGCCGGCGCCGACGACTTCATTGCCAAGCCCATCAAGCCCCGAGCTCTGCTCAGCCGCCTAGCCGCCTTCGTGCGCCGCGACAAAGACCCCCAGCAGCAGTCCGAAACCATCGAAATCAACGGCCTGACGATTGACCGCACGGGCTTTGCCGTGTACCAGGACGGCCGCAAGATTTCCCTGCCCAAAAAGGAGTTTGAGCTGCTGGCCTTCCTGGCCGCCACCCCCCACAAAGTCTTCGGCCGCGACGAGCTGCTGCAGAATATCTGGGGCAACGACGTGTTCGTGCTGGCTCGCACCGTGGACGTACACGTGCGCAAAGTGCGCGAGAAAGTGGGCGAGCATCACATCCAGACCATCAAAGGCGTGGGCTACAAGTTTAACTCAGACAACTAAGTGAGATGGTGAACCAGTGAAATGGTGAGACTTAACCTTTCCTCGCGCACTATTGCCATTCTGCTGGCTTTGCTGGTAGCCTGCGTGCTCACCACGTTTGCCTGGATTGGCCCTACCCTTTCGTTTCGGGAGGCGTGCCTGGGCGCGGGCATCACGGTAGCGGCGTGCTTTCTGCTGGTGTACCTGTCATTTGAAGCGCTGATTTTTCGCGAAGTCAACCAGATATACGCCGGGCTGGAGCACGTGAAGCGCAAGGAATTCCGGAAGCTGTCGAACAAGTTTCTGTTCCGGCCGGAGCCGCTCAAGCGCATGCGCGACGAAATCCTGGACATGGCCCAGCGCAAGCAGCAGGAAATCGACGAGCTGAAGCGCCTGCAGGCCCTGCGCCGCGAGTTTCTGGCCGATGTGTCGCACGAGCTGAAAACGCCCATCTTCGCCGCCCAGGGGTTCGTGCATACCATTCTCGACGACGACGACATCGACGAAGTCACCCGCAAGAAGTTTCTGCAGAAGGCCGCCGGCAGCCTCGACGCGCTGGATGCCCTGGTGCAGGACCTGGTGACCATTGCCCAACTGGAAAAAGGCGTGGTACGCATGCGCCGCCAGCGCTTCGACCTGGCCCAGCTGATCCGGGACATCTTCGAGCAGCTGGAGCTGCGTGCCGGTCAGCGCCAGGTGCAGCTCCAGCTGCTGCCGGCCGATTTATCGGCGGGCGTGTGGGTGCTGGCCGACCGCAACCGCATCCGGCAGGTGCTCATCAACCTGATCGACAATGCCATCAAGTACGGGCGGGCCAGCGGCCTGGTGACGGTGACGCTGCTCGAAGCCGCCAAGAGTGTGCGTGTAGAGGTGCGCGACGACGGCGCAGGCATTGCCGAGGAGCACCAGCACCGCATCTTCGAGCGGTTCTACCGCATCGATAAAAGCCGCTCCCGCGACTCGGGCGGCTCGGGCCTGGGGCTGGCCATCAGCAAGCATATTGTGGAAGCGCATAAGTCCTCCATCAAAATTCGCAGCGAAATCGGGCAGGGCACGGCCTTGGAATTCAAGCTGGCCAAGCCCCGACAGCCCACTGAGGTGCCCGAAAGCTAATGCTTCGGGGCGGGTACCGTACCTTTGTGCTTCCTGATATGAAGCTACCCGATTTCTCCGACCTGATTCTGTTTGAGGACGAAGACTACGTCGTCATCAACAAGCCCCCATTCCTGGCTACGCTCGACGAGCGGTTTGGCGGCGCGCCCAACATCCTGCGCCTGGCCCGCGAGCAGTACGACGACATCCAGGCCTGCCACCGCCTCGACAAGGAAACGAGTGGAGCCCTGGCTTTGGCCAAAAACCCCGAGGCGTATCGTCATCTGGCCATGCAGTTTGAAAACCGCGAGGTGAAGAAAGTATACCACGCCGTAGCCTGGGGCGTGCACGACTACGACGGCCTGCGCGTGGAGCGCAGCATCGAAACCACTACCAAAGGCAAAGCCCGCCTGGCCTATAAAGGCAAGCCTGCTACCACGCTGGTGCGGACCCTCGAAGCCTTTGCCCGCCACACCTTGCTCGAGTGCCAGCCTATTACGGGCCGCATGCATCAGATACGCCTGCACCTGGCTTACCTGCAGGCGCCCATCGTGGGCGACCAGATGTACGGCGGCGACGACTTCTATTTATCCTCGCTCAAGAAGAAGTTCAACGTGAAGCAGGGCGAGGAAGAGCAGCCGTTTATCAAGCGCTTTGCCCTGCACGCCGCCAACCTCACCTTCGCACGCTTGGGCGGCGAGACAGTGACGATTGAGGCGCCCTATCCCAAGGACTTCCGGGTGCTGGTAGACACGCTACGCCAATACAGCTAAGCTCCGCCGCACTTTACAGCTTGCGAAAAATAGCCATCCGTACCGAGTCAGTGCTGGGCTTGTGGCGGATGCGCGGCATGGCCCCGTACCACAGCGGCTGGTAGGCCGGGTTGCCCCGCAGCGAATTCAGCGGTACGCCCATTTCTACCACGGCGTACCAATCGTCCCAGAAAACAAGCGTGCCGGCCGGTATCGGCTGATGGTCGCGAATGGACCGGATATAACTATGCCCGGCTCCGAAGGGGTCGACGCCCAGGGGCAGGGCGAAGTACGGATGGGCGGTGACTACGTGCGGAGGCCGGGGCTGCGTAGCCGCCCAGCGAACGGCTTTATCAGCCAGAAGCTGGTCGGAAGCCCGGCCAAAGTCACGCTGCCAGCGGAAGGCGGAGCGGGCGCCACTAAACAGAAAGCCGACGACCATAACCACCACACCTATCCGGATACGCTGCCGGACTGTTTCACTTTTTCCCAGCTGACTTAGGGCCAGTACGCCCCGCAAGGCTACCAGGGCCACCAAGGGCACGATGCCGCACAAAACCCGCGTCAGCCCGAAAGAGCCAAAAATTCCCAGCGCCCAGAACAGCGAGTGCGCCCCAATAAACACCACCACGCTGCCATACACGAGCAGCAGCTCGGCCAAAAAGCCCGGCCGGTGGCGCATTTCCGGCCGCGCCCACTCCCACAGCATGCGCAGCCCACCCAGCCAAAACAGCACAAAGAGCACCAGGCCGATAGTCCCGGGCAGGCTGGCAATGAAGTGCCCGGCCGTGCCGCTGCCGTACGCGGGGTTGCGCCAGGAGTAGGCATTGTGCGTGAAGGCCCACAGAAAATCGTGGTATTCAGAGAACACGCCGGCCACGCCGTAGACAAAGAACCCCAGCCCCAGCCATGGCAAAGCCCGCCACTGCCGGCTCAGCACCAGATACAGCCCGTATACGCCCAGCAATAGGTAGCCTTCGGAGCGCGCAAACGGCAGAAACGATAGCACCACGGCGCCCCAGCCCGCCCGGCCCAGAACAGCCAGCGCAACTCCGGCCATGAGCACGGTGCTGAAGAGTGGCTCGGTAAGGCCGGAGAATTGAATGCGGAAATAATCGGGGGAGGCGTAGCAGAACAGGATAGCCAGCCAGGGCCAGGGCAAGGCCAGCCGGTGAGCGGCCCGGTACGAAAGCCACGCTGACGCTGCCACCAGCAGGCATTGCAGCGCCATCACGCCGCGCAAGCCCAGTTGGGCCGGCAGGGCCATCAGTTCCACCACCAGCGGCTTCGACCACGACTCCAGAAAGTTGTGCGGATGCTCGAAGGCGTAGCGGGCAAACAGGTAATGATTGATACTGTCGCCGGAATCGTAGGTGCCCTGGGTGAAGCCAGCTACCACCAGGGAAAGCACCAGCAGGCTCAGCAACAGGCCCAGCGCCCGCCGGTTAGGCAGGCTGGAGGGAATAGAATCTGGAATCATTGGAAAGCAAAAAGGGCCGGGGCGAAAGTACAACCGCGCCTGTGGGCTTTCATAGCTCCGGGGCTAACGGCAACACTTTCAGGCAGAAATAGTGGCGTTTGGTTTGGATTTATAGTGAAAGGCGGTAACTTTGTGTCCGTTTTTCCCGGACCCGTGCTGGGTTCTATCTCATTTTCAAACGCTTACCTTCCTTCCCAATGGATCATCTGAGCTTCAAGACGGTATCCGTCAACAAAGCCAACGCCGATAAGGCCTGGGTGGTGGTTGATGCCAGTGTTGCGCCGCTGGGCCGTCTGGCTAGCCAGATTGCCAACATGCTGCGTGGCAAGCACAAACCTTCCTTCACGCCCAACTCGGATTGCGGCGACAACGTCATTGTTATTAACGCCGACAAGCTGCGCGTTACCGGCAAGAAGTTGACCGACAAAATCTACATCACCCACTCGGGCTACCCCGGCGGACAGAAGCGCATCAACCTGCGCGACAAGAAAGCCAAGAACTCGGCCAGCGTGATTGAGCACGCCGTGAAAGGCATGCTGCAGGGCAACAAGCTGGGCGCGGCCCAGTTCCGTAACCTGTACGTGTACAAAGGTGCCGAGCACCCCCACCAGGCCCAGCAGCCCCAGGCTGTTGAACTCACTAACCTCTAAGCCGAATTCGGCGTCTCTTTAATTCTTCACTTAATGGAAATCTCCAACACCTCTGGTAGAAGAAAAACCTCGGTGGCCCGCATCTACATGCAGGCCGGGCAAGGGAATATCACTATCAACGGCCGGGAAATGAAAGCCTACTTTGGCAATGAACTCCTGGAAAACATCGTGAACCAGCCTTTGGCGACGGTTGAGCAGCTCAACCAGTACGACATCAAGGTGAACGTGCGCGGTGGTGGTATCTCGGCTCAAGCCGAAGCCATCCGTCTGGCCATCTCGAAAGCCCTCGTGGGCGACAACGCAGAGGTTCGCCCCGCGCTGAAGAAAGAAGGCTTCCTGACCCGCGACCCGCGCATGGTGGAACGCAAGAAATTCGGCAAGCGCAAAGCTCGTCGCTCGTTCCAGTTCTCGAAACGCTAATCTTCCAGAGGAACCCCTATCATGGCTCAGACCACCACGTATAAAGAACTGCTGGACGCCGGTGCCCACTTTGGTCACCTGACGCGTAAGTGGGACCCGAAAATGGCGCCGTACATCTTCATGGAGAAGAACGGCATCCACATCATTGACCTGAACAAAACCCTCGTTTCGCTCGAGCAGGCCGCCAGCGCTATCCGCAACATCGCCAAGAGCGGTCGGAAAGTAATGTTTGTCGCCACCAAGAAGCAGGCGCAGGAAATTGTTTCGGACGAGGCTAAGCGCCTGAAAATGCCTTTCGTAACGGACCGTTGGCTGGGTGGCATGCTCACCAACTTCGCTACCGTACGCAAGTCGCTGAAGAAAATGAGCACCATCGACAAGATGGTGAAGGAAAACACGGCCTATGCAGCCCTTGCCAAGCGCGAGAAGCTGATGATGAGCCGCGAACGGGAAAAGCTGGAGCGCGTACTCGGTGGTATTGCCGACCTGAGCCGCCTGCCCGCTGCCCTGTTCGTGGTAGACGTGAAGCGTGAGCACATTGCCGTGAAAGAAGCCCAAAAGCTGGGTATCCCGGTGTTTGCTATCTGCGACACGAACTCAAACCCCGAGCAAGTACAGTTCCCGATTCCGGCCAACGACGATGCCTCCAAGTCCATCCAACTCATCGTGAGCATCATGGGTAAGGCCATCGAAGATGGTCTGTCGGAGCGCAAAGTCGACAAAGAAGACGCCGACAAGAAGCAGGCTGAAGAAGAAGGCATCCAGGAAAAACAGGCTGCCGACGAATAAGCTCTTTTCGTAGAAGCAAGAACTGAGAAGTTAGAGGTTAGAGGTTCGGGGAGTTAATTCACTTTTCAGACTCTGCCTCTAGCTTCTTCTTGCTTTTAATAGCCTATTCGCTTTTTCCTCTAAGTTCTAAGCTCTCAACTCTAAGTTCTAACAATACAATGGCAGCAATTACCGCCGCAGACGTAAACAAGCTCCGCACCATGACCGGCGCGGGCATGATGGATTGCAAAAAAGCCCTGACCGAAGCTGATGGCGACTTCGAAGCCGCCCGCGACATTCTGCGTAAGCAGGGCCAGAAAATTGCCGACAAGCGCGCTGAAAACGAAACCTCCGAAGGCTTTGTAGCCGTGAGCGTAAGCGAAGACGGTACCAATGGCAAGCTGGTTGCTCTGGCCTGCGAAACGGAATCGGTTGCGAAAGTGGCTAGCTTCCGCGAGCTGGTTCAGCGCATCCTCGACGCCGCCGTGCGCACCAATGCCGCGACCAAAGAAGACCTGCTGGCTACCAAGGAAGAAGATGGCCTGAGCATTCAGGAGCACATCACCGACCTGATGGGCAAAATCGGCGAGAAGCTGGATTTGACCTATGCCACCCTGACGGCCGAGAAAGTAGCCTCCTACATTCACTCCGACAGCAAGAAAGGCGTACTGGTAGGCCTGAAAAACGTAGGTGGTGCTGACACCGCCGCCGTAGGCCGCGACGTGGCTATGCAGATCGTAGCCATGAAGCCCGTAGCCGTTGACAAAGACGGCGTGGATGCTTCCATCACGGAGCGCGAAATCGAAATCGGCAAAGAGCAGGCCCGTGCCGAAGGCAAGCCCGAAGCTATGCTGGAGAAAATTGCCCAGGGCAAGCTCAACAAGTTCTACAAGGAAAACACCCTACTGAACCAGGAGTTCGTGAAAGACAACTCGCTGACCATTGCTCAGCTGCTCGACAAAACGTCGAAAGGCATGACGGTATCGGACTTCAAGCGCGTGGCCATTGGTGCCTAATCTTGTCGTTTAGTTGTAAGAAAAGCCCCGCTGGCATCGTGCCGGCGGGGCTTTTTTATTTTTAGCGCTATGGATGAAATCCGAAAAGCAGCTTACCGACACATACTTTATCAGTTCTTACTTGACGTTAGAACTGAGCCTGTTCCGCTAATGGATGATGAGCGCGCTATTATAAAGGGCAAATACGCTGGACCAGTGGCTTATCAACTGCATAATCTGGCACTGGCCTCTGTAAATGACTTCGTTGATTTCGATGAAAGCCATTTTTGGGCTTCTATTAATGGTTTTAACCAACGAAACCCAGATACAACGATTCTACATTTTCGGGTGGTTTTCGAAAGATTTTTGCGTTCTAAGCAGCTATAAGAAAAGCCCCGCTGGCATCGTGCCGGCAAGGCTTTTCTTATAGCTGCTCAGGTTTGCGCTTGTTCATTTGCCTTGTCATTTCAGTCATACGATTCAAATAATCCTGTAGCGTCTCCATTCCAATAGCAGCCCGGCGTTTGTCCACTTTTTTCGGGGTCGCGTAACGACACAGGAACAGCAATAACATTACTATAATCCCCACCTACATTCCCCGTGTACTTCACTTGCGTTCCGTATTCCTCAAGCTGACCAGAGTTAATGGCTATCCGGTCAAACAGGAAGGCGTAGTTTGACGGGTCGACATTGTGGCGTTTCACTTCGCGGCGCATCAGCTGAAGCACTTTCCGCTGAAAATCGATGTGCGCGTCGGCGTGTTGCACCATAAGCCAGAAGTTGAAGGCACTTTTCTCGCCTACTTGCCTGAAGCCGGGGTACCCGTACTGCTGAATGATTTTTTCCAGTACCGGCTGGTGGTTGGCGTAGTTGAGCTTTTCCACCTCTTCCAGATTTCGCCCGGCACTGTCGGGCAGTTGCTGCATCATCCGTTGCATGGGCCATTGGTCCACGTACACCAAGCTATCCAGCGTTTTGCTCAGCTTCGGATATAAGGCTGGCTTGGTTTGCGCCGTGGCCGCGCAGCTGATACCGAGCAGCAATAAAACAAAAAGCTTTTTCATTGATAGGACGTTGATATAGCGTTGATTGATAATACTAAACGTACTGATAGTATTTTACTTTTGCCTCCCCTCCCACGCCTGCACCCGCGTTACGGCGTTGCGGCGCACACTCTCATAGAACATGCCGTAGTCGACGATGTGGAAGGAGTGGCGCAATTCGGCGTGGCCGGGCAGCAGGAAGCGCACGTAGCCGCCGGGCTTGGGCGGGTGCACCCACAGAATGCCGTTGTGGATTTTGGCGTCCACGGCGGCCGTATCGAGCCGGTCGAAGCCGTAGGGCACGCTGCCGCGGTTGAGGGAAGCAGGGGCGGCAGCCGTATCGGTAGTCCAGGTAAGCGGGTTAACGACGGCCGAGCCCACATAGGGCGGGTACTCCTTGCCCCAAGCCGCCGCGTTCCAGCTCACGTAGCAGCCGGTAGCCAATGAATCGAAGCAGGGCTGCAACGTCTGATACTCTTTGGGATTGATGGAGAAACCTACTAGGTAGGCGGCCACCAACTGGCGGCGCAGCTTCGGGTCGTTATCGAAAAACTCCTTCAGCAGGCGCCGGGCGTGGAAGCTGCCCTGGCTGTGGCCCGCCAGAATGATGGGCCGCCCCTGGTTGTAGTTGGCCAGGTAGTACTGGAAGGCCTTTTTCACATCCTGGTAGGCCAACTCCTGGGCGTTGCGGGCGTTGGCCGAGCTGTCGAAAAACGAGAACAGCGCCGCCTGCCGGTAGCGGGGCGCGTAGATGCGGCCGGCGGCATTGAACACGCTGCCCTGCTTGCGAATGCTGAACCGGTCAGTGAAGTGGTTTAGCTCGGTATCGGCCAGGTTGCCATTCCAGGCTTTGGGGCGAATAAGCGTGGTGAGGTGCAGGAAAAACACGTCGGCCGGGGCCGTGGCTTGCTGGTCGCGAAAGGCCGTATGGTCCGGGTGGGCGTCGGCCGAGTCGCGGGTAGTGGGCAGGGCGGCCCAGCTTTCGGGGCGGCTGTAGTCGGGCGCAGCGGGCACGGTAGCCGTGAAGGCCTGCCGGGGCCGGATGACGTTGATACTGCAGCCCGCCAGCACCGCCGCCAGTAGCAGGCCGAGCCAGGCCCACGCTGCTTTACTCACTGAATACATTCTCCAACAGCCGCTCCTGGCGCAGGTAAGTTATTTTGAAGTTCTTGTCCAGCCGCACGCGCACCTGCGCCGTGGTTTGCTGGTGCTGCTGCTTGGACTGGCGAAAGGCGCGGCTTTTCTCGCGGTAGGTAATCATGCGGGAGCCGTCCTCCGTCACGGGGCCTACCTGCAGGCTGCCGGGCTCAATGGAGGTTTCGGCCTCCGTAAATTCCGGAAAGTGCGACTTGGCCAACTCCTCACTGATGGCGGCGGGCGTAGTGTTCTGCTGGGTGTAGAACCGCTCAACCTGCGGGGCAAAGTGGCTGCCTGCATCGAAGGGCGCTGCTTTCAGGTCTTCGTAGTAAGCAGTCAGGGCACTCTGGACCTGGCTGCGTACGGCGTTGTCGTCGGCCGGCGCGGGTGTAGCCACGGCAGGCGTTTCGGCCGTTGCGGGCGCCGGCGTTGCGGCTACCGAGTCGACGGGAGCAGCGGGCGGCAGCACGGGGGCCACGCGCACGGTTTCGGGCGCGGCAGCCGGTTCCAGCTCTATCTGCTCGGTCTGAGGGCCTTCTTCCGGCTGCACGGCCAGAGAGTCGGCGGCCGTCATCGTCGTGCTGGTCAGGCGCTCCGATTCGCGGTTGCCGATGGCCAGATACGCTACCAACCCCAGCAGCGCCACAATACCGCCAATAATCAGCACCAGCATCAATGGGTTACGCGGGGCCGGCTCCTCATACTCCGGCTCCGGCGCGGCTACGGGTGGCGGGCTGGCTGAGAAGTCGGGCTGCCCGGAAGGCGACTCCTGGGGCCGGCCGGCTTCGGTGGGGTGCGAGAAAAACTCGGCGGGCGTAGCGCGTACGGGCGGCAGCTCGGCAGCCGGCGGGGCCGGAGCGGGCGGACTTTCCACGTAGATAGGCAAGCCCGGGTCTTCCACGGGGCCGGGAATTACGTGCTCTTCGGGCAGCGCCACGGGTGCCACGGGCGCAGCCGGTGCGGGTGCCTGGCCTTCTCCAAACAGCAGCTTGCGTTTGAGCGTATCGAATTCCTGGGGCGTGATGGTGCCCGCGTCCAGCCATTCTTTCAGCTGGCGCAGGGTTTCAAGAGGGGAAGATTCCTGGGGCATAGCAAGGCGCGGCCGCCGAATAGCGGCTCCGGTTTATTTACGGTCGAGGGCAGAAAGACGGTCTTTGCGGCGCTGCAGCTGGGCTTTGCGGATTTCCAGCAGTCGGGCATTTTCGATGAGCTTCACCGAATCCTGCCGGGCTTTCAGCGTGTTTTCGATATTCTGCTTTTTCAGGGCTTCGATGCGGGCCAGGTTGGCGGTGGTGTTGGACTGCATGTTTTTGATGTCCTTGTTCAGGTCGTCCTTTTCCTTTTCGCCGTCCTTGAGGCGCTTCTCGGCTTCCTCAATCTGCTCTTTGTAGGCTTTCAGGCGGGCTGCCGTGGCAAACGACTGCACCATGCCGCGCAAAGCCGCGTACTCGGAAACGGTTTTGTCGGGGTGCAGAAACGCATCCGGTCCCAGCGCCGCCCACACCGACAGCTCAGCGGTGGAATCGGTGGGCGCCGTGACGGCGGAATACAGATCCAGCAGCTTGCCCGATACGCTCGACACCTGCGTCTGCTTGGCCTCCATCACGTCCTTCTTGCCCACGCCCAGCACGCCGCCACCCTTCAACTTGATGTTGTAGGTGTCCTTCAGCCAGCTTTGCCAGAACTCGCGCGTCCACTGCGCGGTGCCATCTAGCTGCACTTTCACCGCATCCCGCTCCCGCTTTTCAAACTGCACGCTGCCGGGGCGCACTTCGTAGAGCTGCGCGGCGGCGGGTCGGCTGGCCAGCAGCGTGAGGAGCAAGGTCAACAATCCGAGATATTTCATAGTCAGCAAAAGGAAAACAAGGTAAGTGGCGCCACTACAGGCCCTGCCGGTCGAAGGCGGCCTGCAGATCCTGGCGCATGAGAGTGAAGCGCTGCACGGCCGCCTGAATGAATTCCGCGTCCAGCAGCGCGTACACGTCGGCTTCGCTGGTGACGTCCAGCTCACTCACCTTGTACGTTTGCTCCAGGGGGCCTTTTTCGAGCTTAATGAGGTACTTCCCGTTCCAGGAGAACAGGGTGATTTTTGCGTCGGGATGCGGAATATCGGCCAGCTGGCGCATACAAAGGAAGTGGCGGGCGAAATGACTGGTGCGAAGATAGCCACCCGGCGCCAACCCCGGGAAAAACTCCACGATAACACCCCGCCCCTGCCCGCGTATAGCTAAGCGTCCTTCCTAGGATTTTTTCTCACCTCAACCTTTCTACATCATGCCACAGGGAGATAAATCGGCGTACACCGACAAGCAGAAGCGGCAGGCCGAACACATTGAAGAAAGCTACGAGAAGCGCGGGGTTTCGGAAGAAGAAGCCGAAAAACGTGCCTGGGCCACCGTCAACAAGCAGGATGGCGGCGGCAAAAAGAGCGGCTCCGGCCGGAAGAGCTAGCGCATACATAAATCCGTAAAAAGCCCCTGACGTGCGTACGTCAGGGGCTTTTTAGTAGCAAAACGTGTCTGGTGCTATACAGAACGGATTGCTTCGCTCACAATGACTGCGTTTCGCAACTTCACCTTTCACAACTTCACCATTTCCAGGATAGCCCAAAGTGAAACGCTGGAAACCACCGCCCACAGCAATACACCCTGCACAAAGGGCCGGAACCCGACGGAGCGCAGCACCGTGCCGGATAACCCGGCCCCAATCAGAAACAAGGTCAGGGTGAGGCCCACTTTGGCCAGGGCCACCACAACCGGAGCTACGGGCTGCAGCGCGGGCACATAGGTATTGAGCAGCATAGCGCCCACAAAGCCCAAGATAAACCAGGGCAGCGCTACTTTCGCGCCGGGCGTTTTGAACAACAGGGCCGTGCCCAGCGCTACCGGAATAATCCAGAGGGCGCGGGCCAGCTTCACGGTGGTAGCAATGCGCAGGGCTTCGTCGCCGTACTGGCTGGCGGCGCCTACTACGGAGCTGGTGTCGTGAATGGCAATGGCGGCCCAGAGGCCAAACTGGTGCTGGCTGAGCTGCAGGGCATGGCCCACGGCCGGAAACAGAAACAGCGCCACCGAATTCAGGATGAACACCGTGCCCAGGGCCACCGACATCTGCCCTTCGCCAGCGCGCAGCACCGGGCCCACCGCCGCAATGGCACTGCCGCCACAAATGGCGGTACCGCTGGCAATAAGGTGGGAAATACGCCCGTCGATGCCCAGCCAGCGGCCCAGCAGCCAGCCCAGCAGCAGCGTGCCGCAGATGGAAGCCACCGAAAACACCAGCCCTTCCTGGCCGGCCTGCAAAGCCTGCTGCGCGTTCAGCCCGAACCCCAGTCCGATAACTGACCACTGCAGCAGCCGTGTGGTGTAGCGTTTGCTCTGGGCCGGAAACGGGTTGCCAACTACCAGCGCAACCAGCAGCCCCAACACCAAAGCCAGCGGCGGGGAGCCGGCCGGCGACAGGCAAACCAACAAAGCCAGGAAAAACAGAACCTGCTGGCCCGTAAGCATCCAGGCGCCTAACGGCCGGGGCTGGCGTAAGGCATCCTGCAGGTTTTTGAGTAGCTCGGGTAGGGAAAGGTGGGGGTTGACAGAAGCTTTGGCGGGCATGGGGTGGGCCTGAATTACCCACAAACGTACGGCAGCCGCTCGCCTATCGATAATCAAAAATGATTATCATCGATAACCTAAAGTTATCAACTAGCTAGCTGACTTGCTCAGCGTATTGGCCGCAAAGCGCAGAAACCGTTGCGCTGGCGTACCCAGCTGCTGTCCCTGCACCCACACCGACTCGAAACGACGCGTGAGCCGCACGCCCGCAATGGGCACTATTTCCAGCAGCCCCGCGCGCAGCTCCTTCGCCAACGCCCGCTGCGACACAAACCCCAGACAGTCGGGGGCAGCTTCGAGGTAGGACTTGATGGCTTCGGTGTTGTCGAGGTAAAGAGCTACGGCAAAGTCGGTAAACTTGAGACCTTGCTCGCGCAGGGCAAACTCCAGCACTTCCAGCGTGCCCGAGCCCCGTTCCCGCAGCACCAGCGGGTGCCGGAGCAGTTCCGCCAGGGCGACCGGCGCGGCGGGCGGTCCAGCAGCCGTAGCGCGTTGCACGGGCAGCAGCTCATCTTCCAGCAGCAGCTCATAGTGCAGGTCGCGGGTGTGGGCCTGCCCCTCCACAAAGCCCAGATCCAGGTGGCCGTGCAGCAGCGCCTCAGCAATCTGCTCGGAGTTGCCGTTGAGCAGCGTAAGCTGCACTTGCGGGTAGCGGCGCTGGAAAGCGGGCAGAATGGGTGGCAGCACGTACTGGGCCAGGGTGGTGCTGGCGCCTAGGCGCAGGCGGCCGGCGGCTTCGTCGTGGAGGGCGTAGAGCTGATCGGTGAGTTGCTGGTGGAGGCTCTCTACGGACGCGGCGTGTTGCAGCAGCAGGCGGCCGGCCTCCGTGAGTGTGACGCGCCCCGCCCGGCGCTCAAACAGCCGCTGCCCATAGGTGCGCTCCAGCTCCCGGATGTGCTTGGTGACGGCAGGCTGGGTGATGTACAGCTCCTGAGCGGCCTTGGTGAAGCTCAGGTGCCGGGCCACCGTCTGGAAAACGCGCAAACGAAAATCGGGCATAGAACTGCAGAGAAAGGAGCAACAAGCAGCCGCCAAAGTACGGCAACGGTTTTTTTATCTTGCCGGAAGTTTCGGTACTCCCGGCCCGGCCGGCGCCGTCCCACCCCAATTCCCGTATTCCGTGAAAAGACTTCTTTTTGCCGGACTGCTGCTGCCATTGGCCGCCGCTGCCCAATCTTCCGCTGTTTATACGCCCGAGCTGCTCTGGAAACTGGGCCGCCTGGGCGAAATGCAGGTGTCGCCGGACCGCAAAACGGTGGCCTACACCGTGACGCGCTACTCCCTGGCCGACAACAAAGGCAACACCGACATCTGGACGGTGCCCGTAGCGGGCGGCCCGGCCCGGCAGCTCACCACCACGCCCGGCTCCGAAAGCACCCTGAACTGGCGGCCCGATGGCAAGCTCACCTTCCTGAGCAGTGAAGGCGGCTCGGAGCAGCTTTACGTGATGAATGCCGACGGCTCGGGCAAGCAGCTGCTGAGTCAGTTCCCCGAGACGGGCGTGGCCAACCTGAAGTATGCACCCACCGGCAAGTTCATTTTGTACACCCAGGACGTGAAAACCGGCAAATCGGTGCAGGACTGGTTTCCCGATCTGCCCAAGGCCGACGCCAAAATCATTGACGATCTAAACTACCGCCACTGGAACCAGTGGGATGACCTGCACGTGGGCCACGTGTTCTTCCAGCCCGTGGGCGACGACGGCAAGCCCACCGGCTACGGCAAGGACGTGATGGCCGGGGAGAAATTCGATGCACCCCTGCAGCCCTTCGGCGGCAACGAGCAGCTGGCTTTTTCGCCCGACGGCTACCAGCTGGCGTACACCTCGCGCAAGCTCACGGGCAAAGCCGAGGCCGAAAGCACTAACTCCGACATCTACCTCTACGACGTGCGCACCGGCCAGACCCAGAACCTGAGCCAGGGGCTGGGCGGCTACGACACCGAGCCCGCCTTCTCCCCCGACGGCTCAAAAGTGGCCTGGCTGAGCATGGCCACGCCCGGCTTCGAGTCGGACCGCAACGGCATTGTGGTGTATGACTTCAAGACGAAGAAGCGTGCGGACATAACGGCCGGCTCGGAGCAGGCCGCTGCCAACATCCGCTGGAGCGCCGATGGCAAAACCATCTACTTCGTGAGCGTGCTGGAAGGCACCGAGCAGCTGTTTTTCATTGCCAGCAAGGGCGGCAAAATCAAGCAGCTGACCAAAGGCGTCCACAATTACAACGCCTTTGAGCTGGCTGGTAAGGATGTAGCCATTGCCAACAAAACCACCCAGGCCCAGCCCGCCGACCTTGTGCGCATCGACCTGAAAACGGGCCGCGAAACGCCCCTGACGCGCATCAACGAGCAGGAGCTGGCCGGGGTGAAAACCAGCCGCACGGAAGCCCGCTGGGTGAAAACCACCGACGGCAAGCAGATGCAGGTGTACGTCATCTACCCGCCCGACTTCGACCCCAGCAAGAAATACCCGGCCCTGCTCTACTGCCAGGGCGGCCCGCAGAGCCCCATCACGCAGGCGTTTTCCTACCGCTGGAACTTCCAGCTGCTGGCTGCCAACGGCTACATTGTGGTGGCGCCCAACCGGCGCGGCCTGCCCGGCTTCGGCACGGAGTGGAACAACAGCATCTCCGGCGACTGGGGCGGCCAGCCCATCCGCGACTACCTCTCCGCCATTGATGCCGTGAGTGCCGAGCCCTACGTAGACAAGGCCCGCCTGGGCTGCGTGGGCGCCTCCTACGGCGGCTACTCGGTGTATCTGCTGGCCGGCAAGCACGAAGGGCGCTTCAAAACCTTCATTGCCCACTGCGGCCTCTACAACCTCACAAGCTGGTACCCCAGCACCGAGGAAATGTTTTTTGCCAAGCAGGACATCGGGGCCGCGCCCTGGGAAACACCCCAGCACAAAAGCTACACCGAGTTCAACCCGCAGCTGTTTGCGAAGAACTGGGATACGCCCATCCTCGTCATCCACGGCGGCAAGGACTTTCGGGTGCCCGAGGGCCAGGGCATGGAAGCCTTCGGCACGGCGCAGCTGCGCGGTATCCCAAGCCGGTTCCTCTACTTTCCCAACGAAGGCCACTGGATCAGCAAGCCTCAGAACTCGGTGCTTTGGAACCGGGTGTTCTTTGAGTGGCTGAGCCGCACGCTCCGGCCCGAGGTGCCGGCCGCAAAGTAGACCTACCGCCTGTACGAAAAGCCCGGCCGCAAGTGCGGCCGGGCTTTTTTGTGGTTTCCAAAGTTAATTAAAGCAGGTTTTTACCTGTACGCCAGCAGCGGGGCACTATTTTCGTGGCGGGTTGTTGAAGACTGCGCCTGCACAACGGTGCGGGGAAGCGGCCGACCAACTTAATTCTACTGCATGAAACACTTACTACTGTTGTTTGCCTTGCTGGCCGGCGGCCTCAGCGCCTACGCCACCAAGCTCACGCTTCGGGTTGATATGCGCCAGCAGACGGTTGCGGCCGGCGGCGTACACGTGGCCGGCACGTTCCAGAGCAAAGCCGGCTTCCCGGCCGACTGGGACCCGGCCACCACGGCCCTGACGGATGCCGACGGCGACAAAATCTACGAAGTGACGGTGGATGTGCCGGCCGGCACCTACCGCTACAAGTTCATCAACGGCAACTCCTGGGCCAGCGCTGAGCCCGTGCCTGCCGGCTGCGGGCAGGACGACGGCGGCGGCAACCTCAACCGCGAGGTAACCGTGGGCACCACCGCACTGCGCCTGCCCGCCATTGCCTTCAACGGCTGCGCTACCGTGCTGCGCTTTTCGGTGAATATGAAGGGCCAGACTGTGGCCAAAACGGGCGTCCACGTGGCCGGCAACTTCCAGGCCCTGGCCGGCTACGGCGCCGACTGGGACCCGGCCGCTACGCCCCTTGCGGATCTGAACAAGGACGGCATCTACGAGGGTGAGGTGCTGCTGCCCGCTCCGGGCCTGTTTCAGTTCAAGTTCATCAACGGCACCACCTGGGCCGAGGCCGAACCCGTGCCGGCCGAATGCGGCACCAATGACGGCACCGGCAACCTCAATCGCACCATCAGCGCCACAGCCGACGTGAATACCACCGGCACGCTCTGCTACGCCTCCTGCGCCAGCTGCGGTGCCCTGCCTACCGAGTATACCACCCACTGGTGGAATGACGCCGTGTTCTACGAAATCTTCGTGCGCAGCTTCTACGACAGCAATGGCGACGGTAAAGGCGACTTCAAAGGCCTCACCGCCAAGCTCGACTACCTCAACGACGGCGACCCAAATACGACTACCGACCTGGGCATCACCGGCATCTGGCTGATGCCCATGATGGAGTCGCCGAGCTACCACGGCTACGATGTGACCAACTATAAGGCCACCGAGCCTGATTACGGCACCATGGCCGATTTCGAGGCGTTTCTGGCGGCCGCCCACGCCCGCGGCATCAAGGTCATCATCGACCTGGTACTTAATCATTCTTCCGACCAGCACCCGTGGTTTACGCAGGCGGCAGCCAACACCACCAACTCCTACCGCGACTGGTACCGCTGGTCGGCCACCAACCCTGGCTACTCCGGCCCCTGGGGGCAGACGGTATGGTATCCCAAAAACAGCAGCTACTACTACGGCTTGTTCTGGAGCGGGATGCCCGACCTGAACTGGAGCAACGCCGACCTGAAAAACAGCATGTGGGACGCTACCCGCTTCTGGCTGAACAAGGACGTGGACGGCTACCGCCTCGACGCGGTGAAATACCTCGACGAGGACGACCGGCAGATGGAAGACACCCCGGAAACCTTCCAGCTCCTGGAGGAATTCAACGACGTGGTGAAGGGCACTAAAGCCGATGCATTTACGATAGGCGAGGCCTGGTCGGCCACGCCGAAAGTAGTGCCCTACGTGACCAACGACCGGCTGGATGCCTGCTTTGAGTTTGACCTGGGCTCAGCCATTATCAATGGCCTGAACGCAGGCAGTGCGGCCGGCATCAAAAGCCAGCTACAGCTCGTGGACCAAAGCTACCCCAAGCTCCAGTACGGCACGTTCCTTTCCAACCACGACCAGGAGCGGGTACTTGAAACCCTTAAAAACGACGTAGCCCGTATGAAGCAGGCGGCGGCGCTCTATCTCACCATGCCCGGCGTGCCGTTTCTGTACTACGGCGAGGAAGTGGGCATGCTGGGCACCGGTGCCGACGAAAACAAGCGCAAGCCCATGCAGTGGACGGCCGGCGCCAACGGGGGCTTTACGACGGGCACGCCCTGGCGCGGCCTCAATGCCAACTACACCCAAGCCAACGTAGCCACCATGCAGGCTGACCCGGCTTCGCTGCTCAACCACTACAAAAAGCTGATCGGCCTGCGCAATGCTTCGGCCCCGCTGCGCAAAGGCTACCTGCTGCCCCTTACCACCACGGCTACTTCCTTGCTGGGCTATGCCCGTGTGTATGAGCGCGAAGCCGTGCTGGTGTTGGCCAACCTGGGCAGTGCGGCCCTCACGCCCGCCGCACCTACCCTTGCTGTGTCGTCGTTGTCGGCCGGCAGCTATACGGTTACTGATATGGCTTCCGGGCAGGCCGTGGGCAGTGTTTCACTCGATACGCGGGGCGGGTTCAGCAGCTGGTCGGTAAATCTGACTTCGCTGGGGGCCAACCAGACGTGGCTGCTGCAGTTCAGCCCGGCCCGGGCCACGGCCAACGCTACCGGCCGCAACGCGCTGGCCTTGCAGCTCTATCCCAACCCGGCCAGCGCGCAGGTACGGCTGGAACTGGCCGCGCCCGCAGCTGCCCGCAGCCAGCTGACGGTGTACGACCTGAGCGGCCGTCAGCTACACCAGGCCACCATCGTGGGCCGGCACCATACACTGGTTACCGATGCCTGGGCGAATGGCACGTACTTCCTGCGCGTGGCGTCCGGCAGCAGCGTTTCGGTGCAGCGCCTGGTAGTAACTCATTAACTAACGTGGCACGGTCCACCTCGCCCAACCGTCAAACAGCCAAAAAGCGGCGCCTTCCAACCCAGCAAGGCGCCGCTTTTCTTTTAAAGCCTTTGCGTCAGGCCAGCACGGCCTCCGTCACTTTCCCAATGTCGCTGCTGACTTTGCGGATGAATTCCAGCTGCTCCTGTAGCTGCTGGTCGGGGGTGGCAGCAGCAAGGGGTAGCGGCGCTTCAGCTGGCTGATTTTCCGGCTCCTTGGGGTCGAGGCGCCACAGGCTGCGGTGCACCGACTGCTGGGCCTGCCGCACGCTGCGCAGGCTGGCCGCCGTCAGCTGCGGACGAGTTTCGCCGGTGAGGATGGACGACGTTATAGAAGCCACGTTGGACGACAGAATGTGGTTGAGCACCACAAACTCGTGTACCTCCGACGGGCGGTGCTGCTTGCCCTGGGGCTCCGATATCATGCGCTGGAATGCCGCCGCCAGGTTGGCTGAACTTACGTACACCTCTTTGCGGGCCAGCTTGTAATCGACCACCGCTACCGGCGAGCCGGCCAGGCTTTCGGCCAGTGTGTGCAGATAGCGGCCATTGGCGCGCAGCACGGCCGACATGTAGTCGTGCAGCTGCTCCGATTCCCAGCGCGGAAACAGCAGGTAGCTGGCCGAGAAGGCAATCAGGCAGCCGACCACGGTATCGAGCATCCGCTCCTCCACCACCTGCAGGTAAGGCAGCCCCACAAAGCTGAACAGAATGAGCACCATTGGCGTCATGAAGATGACAGCCACAATGTAGTTGCGGCGCGTGAAGCTGAAAGCCCCCAGCATACACCCTGCCAGCACCGCCACCAGCACCAGCCGGTCCGTCACCAGCCAGAGGAGCAGGGCCCCAATCACGCCGCCTACCAGCGTACCCAGCACCCGCTGCACGTTGCGCTCTTTGGTGAGGCTGAAGGCGGGCTTGAGCATGTAGGTTATCGTCATCAGAATCCAGTAGCTGTGGTGGCCGGGCAGCAGCACTTTGGCCACCACAAACCCCACCAGGCACGCCAGCGTCATGCGCGTGGCGTGGCGGAACACGCCGGAGCTGAGCGTGAGGTTGTCGCGCAGCTGCCCCAGGCTGAAGGTCTGGTGCGTGACGAAGCGGCCAAACTCCAGCTCGCGCCGGGCCGGGGCGGGCGCGTTGGCGTCGAAATAGGCCAGGATATCCTGCACGCGCTGGGTGAGGTTGCGCACGTTCACCAGAATCTTTTTCAGCACCAGCACATTGCCCGTCTTTCCCTCGGCTTCCACGGCATCGATGCGGATTTTGAGCTGATCCAGGGAAGCCAGCAGCGGGGCCCGGGCCGTGTAGCTGTGGTTGGCCTGAATGGCAAAGCCAATGCTTTCCAGCTCGGCGGCCAGCTGTTCCACCACGCCCGCAATGGCATCGAGCACGCCGGTGGCCTCAAAGCGCTGGTGCAGGGCTGAGTAGTCGTAGTAGGTAGCGGTGATATGCTCGTAGAGGTCCACAACGTCCACGAAGGTGAGCACCAGCCGGCGGCCCGTACCCGTGGACTCCTTCATCATCTGGCGGGTTTTGAAGAGCAGCTCGCGCACGGCATCCTGCTTTTCGTTTACCGTTACCTGCTGGGCAACCAGGCGGCGGTAGTCTTCTTCCAGACTGGTGCCGGTGCGGTAGAACTCCGCCTTCAGCCGCAGGAAGCCCGCCACCGCCCGAATGCACTCCCCCAGCGCCTGCTGGGCCGGCCGGTAGGGCCGCACGGTGTAAGTGAGCAGGCTTACGACCAGATACCAGGCCCCGCCCAGCGTCACCAGCCCGGCGTACTGCAGCAGCTGGAGTAGGGTAAGATGACGATCCATCATCAGAATGAGCAGCAGCAAGCCCGCCGTGCCCACGGACGCCGCCCGGTTGCCGTACACCAGAAACAAGGTAAACACGAAGCTCAGCACGCCTACCTCCAGCCCCAGCAGCCACAGGTGCGAAGCTGCCAGCCCGGTAACCAACGCCACGAAGGGGAGCAGCAACAGTCCGGCGAGCATGCCATTGCGCTTGTGTATCACCGGTCCCGGCGAGTCGGTAACGCTCACGCAGAGGGCGCCGAGGCAGAGCGTCAGGCCGGCATCGAGCTGCCCCCACCAGCCCATCCAGAGCCCCGGCAGCAACACCGTGAGCGTGGTGCGCAGGCCATCGGAAAAGTCCTGACTGGAAAAGAAGTAGCGAACCGAGCGGAAAGAAACAGGCATAGAAGTTAGTTGTCAGTTGTTCGTTGTCGGTTGTTAGTCATTGGTTTACTAACAACGAATAACTGATAACGCACAACGGCTACGAGGCCTGACGCTGCACGGCCTGAAGCTGATGGCAGTAGTGCTCGGCGTCGAGCAAGGTATCCACAATGGGCGGGTGCAGTATGGGGGCCAGGGCTTCCAGTTCGGCCCGCACCTCGCCGGAAAGATGGCAAAGTACCAGGCTCATGCCGTGCTTGTGCAGCTTGTGGTAGTAAAAAGTAAGCAGCTCCGCCGCGTCGGGGGGCAGGTGGGTGAGGTGGGAGCAGTCAATCCAGACGCTGGACTTGCCGCTGCGGGCGGCCCGGCGCAGGGCCCAGTCGAGGGCTTCTTCCCGGGGCGAGGCGGGCACTTCATCGGCCAGAATCAGTAAATAGCTTTCCGGGAGAATTTCGCGGTAAACTTCCATGATGGGTGGGATATTGGGGAGGCGGGGCGGCGGAGCGCGGGGGCGCTTCGCCTTAGAGCAGCAGGTAATTCTCCGTAGAAAACGGCACTGGGAAGGCGGGTAGCGGCTAGTTCGGCCGGCTGAGTGGCCCGTTGGCAAGGGTCCGCTGGTGCGCGCTTATACGCAGGCAGGCGCGGGATGGTGACGCGTACACCGGCTCTAATACAGGATATCGTTGATGGGCTCCAGCTTGGGCGGAATATCGGTTTCGCCCAGCATTTCGCGCAAGTCAATTTCGATGCTGCGGCACAGCGCCGTCATGGGCACGTCGTTCATCTGGTTTTCAAACGGATTTTCACTGGTGTGGCCCACCACTTCAATGGTGTTGAACACCCACGACACCAGCACGGAGAAAGGCACCGTCAGCCAGATGTGGTCGGGACCCATGTGGGCAAACTCGCCGATGAGGCCCAGGGGCAGCAGCGCCGCAAACAGCCACACAAACACGTAGCTAAAAAAGGCGTACTGGCGCGGAAACGGCGTATTCTTGATTCGCTCACAGCCGCCCTGCAAGGTGTAGAGCTGCTCCAGGGAGTTCATCATCGTCACGTGCTGGAAGTCGTTGAGCAGCCCCCGCTCCTCCCGTAGAATGCGCAAATCGGCGGCCTGCTGACGCAGAAGCTGGGCTGGCGGGTTGCGAAAGCGGCGCATCTTCTCCGACTCTTCGGGCTGCAGGAAGGGCGCCACCTCCGTGTCCCACAGCTCGGGCTGGCGGCGCAGCTGCAGGCGCAGGGCATTGCACCAGGCCACGTGCCGGTACACCAGGCAGCGGTGCCGGTCCGTCAGCTCCGCCGCCGAGGCCGCCGGGGCCTCCACGCCGGGCGCATCCACCACCGACGTAACGAACTCCAGCGCCTGAATGGCCCAGGTGCGGCTGGCATTCACGATGCCGCCCCATATCTGCCGGCCCTCCCAGAAACGGTCGTAGGAGCCGCTGTTTTTGAAACCGATATAGAACGACACGGCAATGCCCAGCGTGGCCACCGGCTGCCACGGAATAGCCAGCGAGTGAAAGTCGATGGGCCCGTAGATGATGCACACCAGCAGGGAATACAGCGTAAAAATCAGGATGTTTCGCCACGCCCCTTTCCAGATCAGGCGCCAGCGCAGGTTGTTACGGATGTACACGGAGGCAATTGGGTTGATGGTTGAATGGCTGCATGGCTAATGGTTTTCTGGTTGGATGGTGTTTCTAGTTGAATGGCCGCAGAGCGGTGCGGCTGCCTGCTTACGCAAGTAACCGGGCTAGTCGTTGCCAGGGTACAGCTCAAGTATACTGAGGCGGCAACCTACATACCAGCCGTTGGGCTGCCCGGCTCTGGCTTTACCTGGAATGCCACCGGCCGGAGTCAAGCCGGCCTAAACTTCAATAGCCCGGCAACCAGAAAACCATTCAGCCGTGTACGTTCACACTTCAATACCCATGAGGCGCATAAGCTGGCTGGCGTTGAAGGAGCGGCACACACCCGGGGTGAGGCGGTAATCGAACAGGATCTGCTCGCCCTCGAAGGTGCTGTTGAAGCTGTAGTTGGTCACGTAGCCGGGCAGCTCCTCGGCCAGCGCGCCCAGCTCCAGGTCGTGGGTGCTGATGAGGCCGCTGGCCGGCAGCCGGTGCAGCTGGTGGATGAGGGCCCGGGCGCCCCGGTGCCGGTCCAGGGAGTTGGTGCCCTTCAGGATTTCATCGAGCAGGTAAAACACCGGCTGCCCGGCCTGGGTAAGCTCCAGGAGCAGGCGCAGGCGCTTGAGCTCGGCGTAGAAGGAGGACGTGCTTTCGGCCAGGTTGTCCTGGGTGCGCATGGCCGTGTACACCTGGGCAGAACGCACGCGCAGCCGCCGGGCGCACACCACCGCCCCTGCCAGAGCCAGCACCATGTTCAGCCCTACCGTGCGCAGGAATGTGGTTTTGCCCGACATATTGGAGCCCGTGACCACGCCCGTGCGGCCCGCCCCTACCGTGCTGAAGTCGTTGGTGATGCGCTCCGCCGAGAAGATCAGCGGGTGGCCCAGGCCCTCAGCCGTGAACTCCAACGCCTCCGCGCTGATTTCCGGCACGGCGTACGTAGGGTTAGCCAGCTGAAACGCGGCCAGGCTCACCAGGGCTTCGGTTTCGGCTACCACGTCCAGCACCTCGTCCAGGCGGGAGCCCAGGCGGCGCTTCCAGCCTTCGAGCCGCCACATCCAGAAGAAGTCCCAGAACAGCAGGTTGTTGGCGAAGAAGGCTGCCAGCGTGCTTTGACGCATCGAGAAATACTCCACGATGGTAGCCAGCTGCCCGAGCTGCACGGAAGCCGGCTGCCCATCTTCCGGGAGCAGCACCCCGCGCAACGCCCGCAGCCGGGGCGCCTGCACCTCGCGGGCTTCCAGCAAGGCCAGCTGGTCGCGGTAGGCGCGCAGCACGTCGTGCATCTGCTCACTATGGTCGAAGTAGGCGTCGCGGGCCGCGCGGTAGCGGTGGTTGATGGCTCCCAGCAGCGCCAGAAACGGCACTACCACCAGGAAAGGCCGGCCGCTTAGCCACAAGCCCAGGCTGGCCAAGGCCAGCGGCGGCAGCACAAACAGCAGCGCTTTCAGCCACGTTTTATCGGCAAAGAAGTCCGGCTCGCGCAGCCAGGCCGTGAAGCGGCGCGGGTCGTCGGCCTGGTGCGGGAAGTGCCGGGCGCGGGCCTGCCACTCGTGCTGCCAGGCGGCATCGGGCGCCAGCTCGGTGGCGGCCTGCTGCCGGGCTTCCACCTCGGCAGGAGCAGCGGCCTGCTGCAGCCAGCCGGCCAGCGCATCCTGCCCCAGCCGGGAGGTGGCCCGGCTCAGCAGCTGAAACGCGGAGTGCGGCCCAAACACGTCGAGGTCGGAAGTATAGGCGTGGGCGGCGTCCTGGTAGCGCAGGCCGGGGTCGAAGTTGGTAAGGCGACCGGCCAGGCGGTGCAGCTCCTCCTGGCTGATAAGGCCCAGCAGCTGAAAGTGGCGGCGCTGGTAGCCCAGGCGGGCATGCCAGCGCAGCACCAGCACAAACACCAGGTAAGTCGCCAGCACCACGCCCAGGCCGGCCAGCCACTTCTGGTCTTTTAGCAGCCAGTACGCGGCCACAGCCCCACCTCCGAATACGGCCACCCGCAGCCAGGCCACGGCCTGATGGCGGCGGGCGAAGTACTGCTCCCGCTCGGCGTGCGCGAGCAGGTTGGCCGCAAACAGCTCGGCGGGATTTACGGAAAGCGGGCGGAAAGCAGAAGATTCGATAGACACGGCAGCGGAAGTCGGCGGACAGGCGAAGGTACGCGCCGGCCGCCGGACTGCCCGGGAGCTGTCGACAGGCAGCACCGGCGCCCGGAGTTAGCCAGGCAGCAAGCAGAGTGTTTATAACAAGCTACATTGCTTTGCCATGCTTCCCCAACTGTCTTAACCGGCCTGCTATTACCGGTCTTATACCGGGCAGTGGCGTGCCTTTCTGGTTTTGAAGCCGGCTTTTGGAATGTCTTTCATCTCAACCTCGCTTTAGGGCACCGAAATGTTGCTGTATTGTCCTGAACATGTACCAACAGATAAAGGAATGTGTACATTTGACTACTATTTATAGTCGGGCTCCATGCTCGTAGCTGAGCACTGATGGTTTATTTCCCAGCAATATTCAGGCAGCAGCGGCTTACTTGGGCGGGGCGCATATTCCTCCTACTTTCACTGCTGCTGGGTTTGCCTATCGTTGGACCGGCCCAGCCCAGCGCACAGCAGGTTGCCCAGTACCAGCGTCGGCTGCAGACCCAGCGCTTCGACCACCGCTACTGGGATGCCAGCAACGACTCGCTACGCCAAGTGCTGGCCGGGCAGCAGGCCGATACGCTGCGCCTGCAAACCCTCTCCCACCTGTTCCACCTGACGGACCTCTCGCGGGAGAAGCTGCCCGATCTGCTCCGTGAGCACCAAGAGGCGCAAAGGCTGGCTGCCCGGCTAGGCTACCCCGAGCGGGAGCCGCTGCGCCGGGTGGTTGCCTTCGATGAATTAGCGCTGGCCCCGACACTTAACCTGCCGGCCATACGCGACACCCTGCTCGCGGCCCTGCATGCCTACGATGCCCTGGGTAACGGCCCGCACCCCTATCTGCTGGAATGGATTGAGGCAACCAACAGCCAACTGGAGCAACCCGAGGCCAACCGGGCTTTCTTTTCCCGGCGGCTGGCGCACGAGCAGCAGCAGGGCAACGTGATGAATGCCGCTATCTGCTACCGGATGCTGGGCCGCTACTACGGGGCGCTGGGCGACTACAACCAGGCTATCAGTCAGCGCCTGCGCGCCGCCGAGCTGTTTCGCACGTGCTCGACCTTTCGGTACTACAACGAGCTGGGGGCCATCGGCATGCTGTACACCGAGTGGGGCAACTATGCCCGGGGCCTCCCCTACCTGCAAAAGGCGCTGACCATGCCCGGCACCCCGCCGGTTACTTTTTACCGGGTAATGAACCGAATCATTTCCTGGGCGCATCTGCAATTGGGGCACTATCAGGAGGCCCTGCGCTACAACGCCCGGGCCCAGCAACCCCGCCGGCCGGAAGCTACGCTCCCTCCCTATGACCGGGCCCTGGGATTGGTACAGCAAAGCGCTATCCTGCTGGCGCTGGGCCAACCGGCCACTGTGCGCCCGCTGCTGCAGGAAGCCCAGCACCTGGCCGACTCACTGCACATACCGCTGCGCTCCTACGGGGGAAATTGCGAACTGCAGGCCACCTGGGCCCGCTACTACGCCGCCCTTGGGGATGCGCCGCGGGCGCTGGTGGCCTGGGAGTCGGCCCTGCGCCAGGCCCGGCAGGAGCAGCAGGCGGCCCTGCGCCTGGACTACCTGCGCGCTTTAGCCGCTACCTGCCAGCAGCAGGGCCAGCCGGCGCAGGCGGCCACCTATGGCCTAGCAGCCCTGGCGCTGGCCGATACGCTGGAGGCGGCGCAGGTAGCCACGCGCGTAGCCCGGTATGAATTTGAGCAGGATGATCGGGCCCAGCAACAGCGCCTTGAGCACTTGCGTCGTGCCCAGCGGCGTACCACGGCCCAGGTGCAGCAGCAACGGGTGCAGCTGGGCGGGCTGCTCGCCGGCCTGGCGGCACTGGGCGGACTGGCGGGGCTATTGTGGCGTAGTGCGCGCCAAAAAAGCCGCGACAATACCCTACTGGCCACTCAGCGGCAGCAGCTCGAAACCCAGGCCCTGCGCCTGGAGGAGCTGGATGCCGCCAAAAACCAGTTCTTTGCCAATGCCAGCCACGAGCTGCGCACCCCCTAACCTTGGTGCTGGCTCCCCTCGAAACGCTGCTGAAAAACCCCGCAAAGCCGCTGCCTGCCGCCTTGCGTGGCCCCATAGCCATGGCCCACCACCAGGCTGGCCGGCTCAATGAGCTGGTAAACCGCATCCTGGATTTAACTCGCTTGCAGGACGGCCGTCTGCCGGTGCAGCCTACTTCCACTGCCATAGCCCCGTTTCTGCGTCGGGTGGTGGAGCAGTTTGCGCCGCTGGCTGCCGCCCGCAGCCTGGGCCTACACGGCCCGGAAAGCCTGCCTGATGAGCTGCACCTGCTAGTGGATTCCGACAAGGTGGAGCAGATTCTAACCAACCTGCTTATCAACGCCCTGAATCACACGCCCGTCGGTGGCATAGTGACCATGACGGCCGCGCTGCCCGGCCCCGACGGCTACTACGCCCTCACCGTGCGCGACACCGGGCCCGGCATCGCGCCGGTCGAGCAAGAGCGCGTGTTCGAACGGTTCTACCAGAGTCCGCAAAACCAGGCGCAGGGCGGCACCGGGCTAGGCCTGGCCCTGAGCCGGGAGTTGGCCACGCTGCTGGGCGGAACCCTCACGCTAGCCAGCAAGCTGGGACAGGGCGCGGCTTTTACGCTGCGCTTCCCGGCCGAGGTGGTCGTAGAGTCAATAGAGGAGAGCGAAGATCGAAGAGAAGAAGACAGTAAAGCGCAAAGCCAACTGAACAAGAATGTTGCGCCCCCGGAGCTTACTGCTGACCTTATCGCGCATACGCCACCCCGCCCCCGGGTGCTGGTGGTAGAAGACGAGCCTGACCTGCGCAGGTACCTGCAGGAGCTGCTGAGCCCAGCCTACGAGGTGCTAACCGCCACCGATGGCCAAGATGCCCTGGAGCTGCTGGCCCGCGAAGCGCCCGTGGACCTGATTACCACCGACGCCATGATGCCGCGCCTGAGCGGCACCGAGCTGCTGACCCGCCTCAAGGCCGACTCCGCCCGGGCGGGCCTGCCCGTGCTCATGCTCACGGCCCGCGCCGATGAGGGCCACCGCCTGGAAGCCCTCACCGTGGGTGTGGACGACTACCTGACTAAGCCCTTCGCCCCGGCCGAGCTGCTCACCCGCGTGCAGACGCTGCTGGTGCGCCACGCCGTGCGCCGCCAGTTTACCAGCTTGCCCGAGGATGGCTTGAACGAAAACGGCACCACGCCTATAGCTACCGTTGTAGTGCCGGTGGCACCAGAAACAGAAGCGGCAGCAGTAGCCACCGAACCGTTAGCCCCGTCGGCCGGAACAAGCAATCAGTTGGCTCAGTGGCAAACGCAGGCAGCCGGGCATTTATCCAACGAGCAGTTCGGCCCGGTAGAGCTGGCCCGCTTGCTGGGCTTGAGTGAGCGGACGCTCTACCGCCGCCTGGGCGAACTGGCGGGTCTCACGCCGGCGGCCTGGCTGCGCGAGCTGCGCCTGCATCAGGCCCGGCAGTTGCTCGAGGCCGGCGGCTTTGGCACGGTGACGGCAGTGTCCGACGCGGTGGGATTTGCCTCAGCCAAACACTTCAGCAACCTATACGCCGAGCGGTTTGGCCGCCGGCCCAGCGACTACCGAGCGGCCCCGGCCTAGCGCGCCGGCTGGCGTGGGGAGAGGGACAAAGCGGCGTGGGCGACCAGCGGGTAACCCCGGAGCAAGCGGCCCGGATTCAGACAAACTCCTGCCAAAAGATTGATAAATGGAGGTGGCGAAGAATGTCAGAAGTGTGACCCGGTTTCAATGCCATATCCAAATTCTGCCGAGCAATAATTACCGACCTGGGCTGGCTTCTTTTTATGATGTGGCGGGCAACGTGCGGGCGGGTATGGTCAGCTCGGTGGGCAAGAGTAGTCACCAACACCACCGGCAACAACATGCAGGCCGCGCGCCAAAACCAGATCAGTAATGGGAGCGGTGCGCTACAATACCTCCGGCAACTACAGCGTGGCCGTCGCCAGCACGGAGGTGTATACAACTACTTATTCCGGCCAGCAGTGGACTGAGGGGCGTGACCTTTGATAACATGCTGGTCAATGTCAGCCTTTATGGTATTACGTGGCCGCTGTTCTGCCCCGATCAGCGCAAGCTAGGCCGGCCGGGCCGCCGAGGTTTCAGGGTCCCAACCCGGCGGCAGGCGGTGGTACGCCCCGTCGCAGTAGGGCTTGTTGGCCGACTGCCCGCAGCGGCACAGAGCCGTGCGGGGGTGTTGCTCGGTGCGGCCATCGGGAAAGAGCACGTCCAGCGCACCTGTTACAATGAGCGGCCCGCCTGGCTTCACCTCTACCCGCACCTGGGCAGGCTGTACCGGCTCTTCGGCGGCCGTGGCGCGGGCATTGTCGGCAGAAGCTGCGAGCAGCCCGGCGTTGCGGAAGTAGCCGAGGGCGCCCGAGGGACACGGCTCTACCTGCCGCTCCATGGCTTCAGACGAAGCTGCCCTGGGGTCAATCCAGGGACGGCGCTCGAAGTTGAACACGCCGGGCAAGCCACGCACGCAGTTTTTGGAGTGGATGCACAGGGCCGGCTGCCACACAATGGTTACCTCCCGTTGGTGTAGTGCTTGACGATAGGCTGCATAAAAGAGAACATAACGCGCCGCACGGGCGCCAGTAGCATCAGCTGTTACCCGGCTACCACGGCTATACACTTCAGCTCAATGGCAATGGGCGTGGGCAGGCAGTTGATTTCGACGGTGGTGCGGCAAGGCTGGCTGCCGGCGAAGTACTCGGCGTAGAGGCGGTTGTAGGTAGCGAAGTCCTCGCGCATATTGGTCAGAAACACGGTCACGTCCACGAGGTCTTCCCAGCGGGCCCCGGCTTCTTCCAGGATATAGCGCACGTTTTGGAACACAGCATGGCACTGGCTTTCGAAGTCGTAGCGCAGGATGCGGCCGGCCTCGTCCAGCTCCACGCCGGGCACGGCCGCTTGGCCGCGCTGGCGCGGGCCGACGCCCGATAGGAACAGCAACTGGCCGACGCGGCGGGCGTGCGGGTACAGGCCCACGGGCTCCGGGGCGCGGCTGGAATGGTGGGCAACGGAAGTTTCTTCGGCTTTCATAAAGTCAAATCTATTGAAATTCGACTCTTTGTATAGAGGCTGAACCCGCCAGCCGGTTTCCGCCGTTGAGAAGCCGGGCCGCCCGGTCCACTTCCCTTTCCCGCTAGCCCCTTTTGCTATGAAGCAGTTGCTTTCCCGTTGCGTGTTGCTGGCCGGCCTATTGGCCTTTTCCCTGGCACCCGCCCAGGCGCAGAAAAAACTCAAAGCCCCCAAGCCCGACGAAGACAAAATCTACGAAGCCGCGGCCCAGCCGGCCGTGCCCGTAGGCGGCATGGAGGCCTTTGCGCAGTACCTGTCCGACAAGCAGAACTACCCCACGGCCGCCCTGCAGCGCGGCACGCAGGGCACGGTTGTAGTCACCTTTGTGGTGGAGAAGTCGGGCGTGGTGTCGCACGTGGAGCCCCAGCAGCCCATTGACCCCGACCTGGACCGGGAGGCCGTGCGCGTCATCAAGGAAGGCCCGAAGTGGACGCCCGCCCAGAACCGGGGCGAGAAAGTGCGTATGCGCGTGAGCATCCCCATCACCTTCCAGATTCCGGCCGACCAGAGTGCCCCGGCCGTTGCATCTGCTCCCGCTGCTACGCCAGCGCCCGCCCTACCGCCGGCACCAGCGGCTATGGACAAACCCACCGTGGTAGCGCCCGACCAGCCCGCCCGCCCCGTGGAGGGCACCGATGCCTTTTTTGCCTGGATTCAGCAGAACCTGAAATACCCCGCCCAGGCCAGGCAGCGCAAGGTGGAGGGCCGCGTCATTGTGGAGTTCATCATCCAGAAAGACGGTACGCTCACCGACATCAAGCCGGTGAAACGCCTGGGCTCGGGCTGCGACGAAGAAGCTGTGCGCCTGATTCAGGCCTCGCCCAAATGGGTTCCTGCCACCTATCAGGGCCAGCCCATAAAGCAAAAGATGGTGTTGCCGGTTGTATTCCAGTTGTAACCATCAGCCAGTTGTCACGGGGCATGCTTCACCTGCACTAAGCATCACCTTCTACTCTGCTCTGCTATCTATTCCCCTACCTGATTCTTTCCCATGCTTGCCCCCCTACCTCTGCTGAGTGCTCCGCCCGTTCAACCGCTCGTGCCCGAGCCCGTGGTGGGTCCGCTGGCTATGTGGCCTCACCAGGCCCGCTTTCGGCAGGCCGCCCAGCAGAGTGCCCAAAGCATTTTCGATGCCCTCGACGAGGAGCTGAACCCCACGGTGCTGCTGCTGGGCATTCCGGCCACGCCCGAGGGGGAAGGCGGCCCGCTCATCCGGCTGGAGCCCGATGGGGCGCTGCTGCACGGGGAGCGGTTTGCCGCCGTGCGGCAGCGGGGCCAGGAACTGCAACAGCAGGAGCCTTGGCCTTTCCAGGGCTACGAGGTGGTATCGGAGTGGTTTGAGCAGTGGCGGCAGGAAGCCGTGGCCTTGCGCCGGGCCGTGCAGGAAGTATTTGATGCCGACCCTTCCGCCACCAAGCGCGCAAGCTTTGTGGGGCTGCCCGTTCTGGTACACAACCACTTCGTGCTCACGGTATTACAGCTCAATGCCAAGGTACTGCGCCGCTACGCTGCCCTGGAGCCCCTGCGCTTCTACACCGATGGCCGCCCGCTGGCTACTTCGCTTATCCAGTCGGTGGTGATGCGCTTTCACGAGGAATGCTGGAAAGCCCTGAATGAAACCGAGCCCGGCCTCAGCCTCTTTATGCGCCCCCGCGACACGGAGGAGGTAATTCGGGCGGCGGGGCGGCTGTTTATGGATACGCCCGCCCAGGACCTGGGCCTCGACCCCAACGACGCCAAGCTGTTTGCCACCTGCAACACCATTTCCTCCCTACGCTACGAGGGCGCCGAGGGCGTGGGCAAGCTGCTCTTAGCCCGCCGCCACCACCCCAACCTGGAAGAAGTCTTTGCCCTCACCTGCCCCACCCCGCTCACCGACTACCGCGCCGTGCGCAAGCTGCTGGAGATGACCACGCCCGACGTGAGCCTGCTGGCCGACGGCGAAAACGTGTACGCCCTGGGCCGCCTGGTGGGCCACTACGACCCTGCCCGCGAAGATTTGTTCATTATCAACTTCGTGAAGCACTACATCTGGGAGTTTCAGCACGATGGGCAGGTGCTCATGCGCGCCAACTACGGCCAGCCCGCTTTGCCCCGAACCCGCCTCAACCGTACCCACTTCCGCCGCGACCTGCGCCGCACCTTCGGCCTTACCGATAACGCCAAAATAGAGCGCCTCTGGGATGTGGTGCTTGAAGCCAGCCGCCAGAAGCACGGCACCTTGCTCGTCATCACCACCGAGGCCCTGGCCGAAGCCGACCGCCTCAAGCTGCAGTGTACCCTCATCGAGCCCGTACCGCTCACGCCCCTCATCACCCGCCTCATTACCGCCATCGACGGCGCCGTGCTCCTCGACCCCGACGGCTACTGCTACTCTATCGGCGTCATCCTGGACGGCAAGGCCACCGGCCGGGGCACCAGTACCCGGGGTGCCCGCTACAACTCAGCTATCCGCTACGTGGAAAGCTCGCCCTACCCCTGCCTGGCTATCGTCGTCAGTGAGGATAAGCTCGTCGATGTCATCACCAAGGAAAACCTGGACGAGTAGCGGCGCTCACGCAAACACCAACCCCTTCCGGCAGTCTGAATGCGTTATTCAGGCTGCCGGAAGGGGTTTTTATGTCAACTATTATTATTTCTATACTTTGGCTATCAATATAATAACCAATACGAGAAGGAGCCGAGCGGCGGGGCTTAGATGGCCTGGTACACCATGGCGTTGATGTTCATGCCCGCGCCTACGGACGCAAACACCACTACGTCTCCGGCCTCTATGCGCTGGTTGGGCAGTTGCCCGCGGAGCAGCAGGTCCAGCAGCGTGGGCAGGGTAGCCACCGAGGAGTTGCCCAGCCAGGAAATTGTCATGGGCATCACACCAGCCGGAATGACGGGCAGGTTGTACAGCGCATACAGGCGCTTGAGGATGGCCTCATCCATCTTGCCGTTGGCCTGGTGAATAAGCACCTTGCGCACCGCCGTGAGCGGCACGCCCGCCTTCTCCAGGCATGCCTGAATGGCCTGGGGTACGGTTTTGAGAGCGTACTCGTAGAGCTTGCGCCCGTCCATCTTCAGAAACAGGTCACCGGCAGGATAGGTAGGGCTATAAGATGCTCCCATGCGCAGCAGGTGTGCTTCCTGCGCGGTATCGGAGCGGGTAAGATGGGCCAGAATGCCTACCGGCTCAGCACTGGCGCGGGCTTCGAGCACCACGGCCCCGGCCCCGTCGGCGTAGAGCATGCTGTCCCGGTCGTGGGGGTCGCACACCCGCGAGAGGGTTTCGGTGCCGATGACCAGGATGCGGCTGGCGTCGCCGGAGCGCAGAAAGTAATTGGCCTGAATAACACCCTGCAGCCAGCCGGGGCAGCCAAACGGCAGGTCGTAAGCTACGGTGTAGGGGTTGCGGATACCCAGCCGGGCCTTGATGCGGGCGGCCAGCGTGGGCACCATGTCGGTACGCCGGTTATCGGCGGCCACGTCGCCGAAGTTGTGAGCCACGATGATGTAGTCCAGCTCCTCGGGGTTGCCTTCCCAGGACGCCAGGGCGGCCTCGGCGGCCAGAAAGCCCAAGTCCGAGGTCACCAGGTCATCGGTAGCGTAGCGCCGCTCCCCGATTTCCGTGATTTGCTCGAACTTGGACGTTATTTCGGCGCCGGGCTTATCGAGACGGGTGCCGGTGGCGTCGTAAAACGCAGTATCGACGAAGTGCTGGTTGGAGACGGTACGAGGCGGCAAATAGCTGCCCGTGGCCGTTATAACGGAATACCGATTCATGCTCATGGCGCGGGCGCAATGACGTAAGAGTTCAGGGTTGGGCGCGTTGGACGCGGGCCACCAGAGTAATGCTAACCGGGCTCAACAAGCGGTTCTTTCCCAGGATAGCCGCTACCAAAGCGGTGCAAGGTCGCAAAATAAACGGCAAGCCCAACGGCTGCCGCCGTAGGCTAGGCTTTTTTGGCCCGGAACGACCAGGTAATGCGGAAGGTGGCTACTACGTCGCCGGCCTCGTCGCGGCCGGTGCTGGTGCATACCACGGGGCATCCCTCGCCCGTAGCCCGGCTTTCCCGAATTGCCTCGGCAATAAGCCCGCCATCGGCGCAGTCGAAGGTGACGAGGCCCACGGCCTTTTTGGTGAACTCCGCCTGCAGGCCCACCACCAGCATCGACACCGAGCCGGCCGCCGCCTGGATGTGCTGCATAGCCAGCACTCCGCTGGCCATTTCGGCGGCCATGCTCAGGCAGGCAAAGTAAATGCTGCGAAATGGATTTTTGGTGAGGTACTTGAACGGCACCGTCACGGCCGCTTCTTCCGCCGTGAGGGCTACCACGCGCAGCCCCGCCAGGTAGGCCATGGGCAAACTTTTGAGCATAAAAACCCGCAGCTTGGCAGGGTTCAGAATGGTTTGGCGGAAAGTAGCAGCTTTGTCCATAGAAAAGCAAAGTACGAAAAGTTCGGCATGCCGACTATTATTCAACCTGACCGTCCACGCCAGACGCGGCAACGGCGCCAGCTAGCGGGTAGCTGGCGCCGTTGCGGGCAGTTCTTCGGGTGAGGGGCTTTTTCTAGCTTTTCTTTTCCAGCACCAGCACTACCTTATTGAAGTTGGCGGCGGCATTGATGACGTTGCGGTAAGCCTCGAAGTCCTTTTTGGGCCAGCGAATCTGGTCGTACACTTCGTCGATGGTGACGGTGACCTGCTGGCCCTGCTGCTGGTAGCCCGAACGGAAATAGTACACGGGTGCTTTGGCGTCGGTACCGGCCTGCACGTCGGCCTTCAGGTCCTGGAGGTTGCGCACCTGGTAGCCGGCGGGCAGCTCGAAGGTGATGACGCGGTGGTAGCTGCGGTTGAAGTCGTTTTCCACGTCGAACTGCCGCTCCTCGGTCTGATACAGCTCCGACTGCGGTCCGATCAGTTCCCCGATGCGGAACAGGTAGCGCGGCCCCGCCCGGTCCAGCAGCGCCCCCGATTCCACAGTGGCATCCACAATAAAAGGCTTGCTCAGCGGGCTCAGGCCCCGCTCCCCATTAATTACTTTCAGGCTTTTGAAGGTGGCATCCTTCACGTTGGCCTTCACCAGCTCCTGCATGGCCTCGGTGCGCTTGTCTTCGGGAATGAAGGAGTAGTAGGGCTGAATGGCTTGCGCGTTATAGCCCCCAAACACCTGGCGGATATCGACGGTGGTTTTGTCTAGCGTGGGTGCAAACTGCACTTTCACGTCGAGGTCATTGCTGCTCTGGGCGGCCGTGAGGGTCGGAATAGCCCGCACCTTACCAACTGCCGAAGTGGTGCTACCCAGCTTCACAGTGCGGATAAACAGGCCCTGGTTGGCTGTCCACTCGGCCGGAATCATGCCGTAGCGGTAGTCGGGGCGGGCGGGCGCCAGCCACTGCTTGGGGCCGGGAAAATAGAAGATGGCGTTGTCGAGGTAGTTCCAGGTGTCGAAGGTTTCGTCGAATACCGCCTGGTCGCGGCCGGTGGTAAAGCCCAGCTCGTGCTCCACGCCCAAGCGCGTGAACAAGGCCGCAAACAGCTTGGTGAACACGCTTTCGGAGGCATTGCGGGTGGAAATGGACTGGGCAACGCCGCCATCGGCGCTGGGGTCGAGGTTGAAGTTGCCCTTCACATATTGCTCTACGGCCTGAATTTTGGCTTCGGGTGCGGCCCCGGCCGGCACGCTGACTTGCTTGAGCAGCTTGTCTACGGCTTTGTTGTCGTCCTTGGATAGCGAGTAGATGTTCTCGTACAGGTACTGGCTGGCGTCGGTCCAGGTGAAGAGGCGGGCATTTCCGCGGGCCTGGTTGTAGGCCAGCTTGTACTCCACCCGCATCTGCTCGGCCTGCACGTTGGCAAAAGCCTCCTCGCGCACGGGCGCCACTTTATCCAGGTGCAGGCGCGTCACGCGCTTGCCCTGTACCACCGTGTCGCGTTCAGCCCTGGGGCCGTGGTAGATGCGCACGTCGAAGCGCAGGGCCTCGGGCGTAATCAGCTCAAAGGTGACGTCGCGGGCGGGCGTTTCGCTCTGGAGGTAGTCGCGGCCGTAGAGGCGCATGGGGCGCGAGCGGGTGTAGACGTACTCAATCTCGCTGCCCTTCTCCACGCCTTCCACCGCGAAGATCTTGTAGCGCCGGTCGCCGTCGTCGTCCTGCAGCTCCTTGATGTTGCTTTGGTTTACTTCCACCATCTCCCCGCGCGGACTGATGGTGCGGGCCTTGATGGACAGCAGCTGGCCGCCATCCTGCACCGGAATGTAGATTTTGTTGAACCGCTCGATGGCGTCGGCGGAGTTCACGCGCACGATGCGGTGTTCGGTGCTGTAGATCTGGAGGTTTTCCCCTTTCTCATCAAACAGGTACTCGTGGGCCGTAAAGTCGCGCACTACCACGGCGGGCAGTTGGGCATCGGCGGCGGAAATGGGCAGGCGGGCGCGCTTGGCCTGCCAGGTGTAGGCACCGTGGCGAAGGTTGGCGGGAATGGATTGGGCCAGCAGTAAGGGCCCGGTGAGCAAACTGATGGATAGCACGGCCCACAAGCGGGCCCACACGCTGGATTTCATGCGGAATAGGTAAACGGAAAGGAAAAGGACGGAGGAAAAACGGCCTGGTATTTCAACCGCAGGGAGGAATCTGAGGCAAGCTACTCAACGGCAGTGACCCAGATTCCTCCCCGTGGTCGGAATGACAACCATGTGCAAACGAAAACGGCTAGGCTTTCTTGCGCTTGAGGATAATAACGTCGCGGTAGGCGGCGGTGAGCTTATCGACCATGGCATTCCACTGGGCAAACTCGGTGGGCTGCAGCAGCAGGTAGTTCACGTACACGTCCTTGCTCTGCACAATTTTGTTGCCCTGCCGCTCGTAGCGAATGTTGAAGCCCAGCACCTTGTCTTTGCCTTCAGCGTTGGCGGGCAGGTACTCCACATCGTAGCCGACCGGAATTTCAAACTCCGTGCGGGTGTGGTCGGTGTGGTTGTATTCGTTGTAGCGGGGCAGGCGGCGCTTGGTGGGGTCTATCCGGTCGTTGGCGTAGGGCTGCTCCAGGTTCAGGTTCACGTAGATTTCGTCGTCGAGCTTCTGCACGTAGTCCTGCACGTGGTACTCGTAGTCGATGGTCAGGGGCTGGTCGCGCTCCTCGCGGTTATGCACGGCGTACTTATCCACGAAAAACTTGTTGTTACCGCGCTCCAGCAGTCGCTTCAGGTACTTGGGCTCGGTGGTCTGGTCGAGTCCGTCGAGAGCATACGACTGCCGGATTTTGGGGTAGCCGGCCATGGAAAGCTGGCCTTTGCCGCGCAGGCCGGTGCCGTCCAGCGTCACCGTCGATACGTCGGCTACGTGGTTTTTTTCCTTTTCAATCACCGGTACGCTCACCACTTTGTAGTTCTTGCCATCCAACGACAGCAGCGCCTCCTTGCCCTGAATCATGGACGAAGGCAGGCCGAACGGGGTGTACTGGCCGGTAGCATCGAGGAACACGTACTGGCCGGGCTTGGCCTCATAAGTGGCAATCATATGGTTGTCGACGCCGGGCGTGGCCACTTCGGAGTAGCGGTAAGGCAGGTCGCGGGTGCCAATCCAGGTGAGGTAGGATTTCACGCCGGCCAGCTTCAGCATCTCGTGGGTGAGGTTGGCCATGTCCTTGCAGTCGCCGTAGCGGCGGCCGTACACCAGGCCAGCGGCGTGGGGCACAAAGCCGCGCAAGCCGTTTTCAAAGGCAATGTAGCGCACGTTGTCCTGCACCCAGTAGAACACGCGGCGCACCCGGTCTTCCTCGGTTTTGGCGCCCACCATTAGCGAGTCCACCGTCTTCTTCATAGCCGGCGCGTCCTGCTTTTCCATCTGGCCCACAAAGCCGGAGTAAAGCGAAAACAGCTCTGACACGCCTGACAGCAACTTGCGCGGCTGACCGGCCACCGTGGCCTCCTCAATGTAGTACATCAGGTGCGGGCGGTAGTAGCCACCTTCGGGGGCGTTGTCGTCGCGGGGGGCGTGGGCAGGTTTTCGGCTACCCAGCGGTACACCACCGTATTGCCTTTTTCCTGCTTGCTGAACTGCACGCCTGCCTGCTCGGTGTGGAAGGGCTTGGCGTCAATCTTCACCCCTTTCGGGGCCGTAATCGTCAGCTCGGCGTGGCGCACGGGCACGTAGGAGCTGAAAAAGAACGGCTGCAGAAAGCGCGAATCGGGGTGGCGCACGGTATAGTCGGAGACGGTGCGCACGCCGGGCGCCACCTGAGGAAAGCTGAAGGTGGTGACGCGGGTATCGTCGTAGAAAATACCGGGCTGGGTTTCAAACTTCGATTTGAAGTCCGTCACCTTCACCGTCTTGTAGTCGCGACCGTTGGGCACGAGGGTGCGGGCTTCCACCTTCTGCAGGCGATTGAAGTGGGAGCTGAACACCCGGTCATCGGCGTACATGGCCGACTGCGGCTCCAGGTGCAGCATATCATAGTGGTGGCGGGCCAGCACCTGCACCGAGTCGCCCACGATTTCCACCGTCAGATCCTGGCGGTAGTCGAGGTACACGGCCTTTTCGCCGGGGTACTGCTGCTGGGCCTGCGTGAGCTGCTGAGCGGCTTGCTGGGCCCGCGCCGTTAGTGAGCCGGCGAGGGCGAAAAAGACCAGCAGGCAGGTGGCCCACAGGCGGTTATTTGGTGCCGTATACATAGTTGTTCCAATACACTTCGGTTCGTAATGGTTTCCCATCAGCCCCATAATATACAGTAGGCCCGGCTTTTTCCCCAGCGCGGTACGTCTCTTCCCGCTCCAGCGTGCCGTTTGGCCGATAATATTTGCTGCGGCCGTGCAGTTCGTTGTGGAGGTAGTACTCTTCCTCCATCTTTTTGCCGTCGGGATAGTAGGTAACGAGCAGCCCGGTAAGCCCGCCCTGCTTGTTTTCGGAGCGGCGGTACACCTGCCCGGAGCTGTAGTAGAGGGTGCGGGGGCCTTCCACGTAGCCGGCCCGGTAGGTTTCCTCAGCGGCGGGCTTGCCGTTGGCAAACTGCGTGCGCAACGCAAAGTCGGGGCCGGCGGGCACAGCCTGGGTGGGACCGGTAGCGCCGGCTTGTGGCCGGTACTGCGCCAGCAGGCCGTGGTGGTAAATACGCTCCAGCATCAGCTCACCCAGCAGGTTGTACTGTCGGTTGGCGCCGTGCAGCTCGCCGCCTTCGTAGGTCAGCACCACATCGGGCTTGCCGTTCTCGAAGTAGTAGGTCCACTCCCCTTCCTCGTTGCCCTGGCGGTAGCGGCCCCGAAAGCGCAGCTGCCCCGATTCATAGTAGGATTTCCATTCGCCCTCGCGCTGCCCGTTCTGGTACTGACCTTCCGTGGACACCTTGCCGTTGGGGTGGTAGTTGCGGGAAGGGCCTTCGGGCTGGTTGCGCTGGTAAGCCAGAGTAGCCGAGGGCTTCCCATTCGAGTAAAACCAGGTGTTCAGGCCCTGACGCTGGTAGCAGCCCAGCGGCACGGTAAGGCGGGCGCGGCCCCCGGGGTAACGCAGGGTGTAGCCCTTGGCCTCGGGCCCCAGCTCCACGCGGTCCAGCACCTGCCCTGTGGAGTCGAAGGCGACCATGGTCAGCAGGCGGCCGCTGGCGCTGCGGCGCTCCTCGGTGAGCTTGCCGGTGGGCGAGTAGCTGCGGGCCGGGCCCTGGGAGTCGCCCTCGTGGATGTTATAGTCCTCGCTCAGCGTACCATCGGCGTAGAAATCCTGCCAGTGGCCCTCAGCTTGGCCGTTGCGGTAGTAGCCCGTCTGGCGCGTCACGCCATCGAGGTAGAAGGAAGTCGTGGGTCCGTCGAGCGCGCCGTCCACGTACTCCTGCCGGGACTCCAGCTGCCCATTGCGGTAGAACCCGTCGGAGCGGCCGTGCAGCGCCCCATCCTTGAACTGGCGCACCAGCCGCACGCTGCCATCCGGGCGCAGCCAGCGCCACTCGCCGCTGCGCTGCCCATCCACGTAGGCGCCAGTATACGCCACGGCCCCGCTGGGATAGAGGCCCCGCACAGCATTGCTACCTTTTTTGAGGGTGGTACGGGCCAGCTCCTTGCCGCCTTTATCGAAGTATGCCAGGGAGCTGACGCGGCCGTGGTCGTACTGGATTTCGGCGGCCAGCTTGCCGTCGTCCTCGTAGTCTTGGTAAAGGCCGTGCAGCTCACCTTCCGCATCGAAGTTGTTTACCTCGCTGAGCTGGCCGTTGCGGAAAAAGGATTTCCAGGTGCCCGTTTGCTTGCCGTGCTCGTAGAAGCCGGCACTCATCACTTGGCCATTGTCGAAGTACTCGGCGTACTCGCCGTGCAGCTCGCTGAAGTCGTAGCTACCTTTCTTCTCGATTTTCTTGCCGGGGTAGTACACCACGAACGGCCCCTGTCGGCGCCCATCCACGAAGGTATATTCGTACTCGGTGGTGCCATCAGGGTAGAAGCCGGTTTCGGTGCCGTGCTTTTCGTCGTTGCGGAACGTGCTGCGGGCTTCCAGCTTGCCATCGGGATAGAAGGACTCCAGCGGCCCGTCGAGCTTGCCAGTCTTGTACGTGCGGGCCTCGCGCACCGTGCCGCAGTAATAGTGCACAGTGGCTTTGCCCTCGGGCTCCCCGGCCAGGTACTTCCCGCTCACCGACAGGGCCCCGTTGTCGTGGTAGCTGCGGTAGTCGCCGGTTAGCTTGCCTTCGGCGTCGTAGCTGGGAGTGCTTTCCAGCTTGCCATCGGCCTGATAGAAGCGCCAAGCGCCGGTTTTCTCGTGGTTCGGGCCGAAGGTGCCTTCCCCGCTCACGGCGCCGCCGTAGCCTATCAGCAGCCAGGGGCCGGTAGCCTGCACTTTGCCTTCAACCAGCGTGCCGGCGCCCAGGCCGTACAGGTCGCCGTCTTCATCAAACCAGCCAGGCAGCTGCGTAGGGTAGCCTTTGTAGCTGACTGGCTGCTGCTCGCGCAGGCGCGTCAGGGCAGGGCCCACGGCGGCAGCCATCTTATCCACCTTGCTTTTGTTGGACTTCACCCACTTGCGCGCGCCCGCGTCATTGGCCGACGACAGGATGAAGTAAGTGAAAGCCGTGCGCGTGTCGGGGTTGCGCAGGGCTTCGACCAGGGGCGAGTAGGCCCGCACCCAGAAGTCGGCGGCCGGACTGGCCGCGGTGGGGTATTTTTCCACCAGCAGCTGCACCTGCTTTACCAGGTTGGCGTTGAACTTCACGGACGTGGTGTACTCCTTGCGCAGCGCAATCTTGGCGTCGATGAGCTGGTCCAGCTCCTCAAAGTCAGCGTTGGGAAACGTGGAAGGCAGCTTTTCCTTGTCTTCGTACTGCGTAGCGTGGGAGGCCAGCTGCTCCAGCAGCACCAGGCCGCCGTTGCTTCGCTCACTGCCCGGCTCCACGGCCAGAAACGCCATCAGGCTGAGCATAGCGTGGGTTGTCTGGCCCTGGCGGGCAGCCAGCTGGCCCAGCTGCAGGTGGGTGCCCGCGTGCAGAGGCTTCAGCTCCAGGCTGCGGCGCAGGCTGGCAAACGCCGCCTCGGGCTGGTTGGCCATGTTCTGGGTGAGGGCCTGATTGTACCACAGCAGCTGGCTGTAAGGGTATTGCTTCAGGCCGCGCTGGTAGGTTTTCAGCCCGGCTTCGTAGCCCAGCAATTCCTCCTGAGCGGAAGCCAGCGTATTGTAGATGCCGGGCTCCTGGTGGCCCATGAGCATGGCCCGCTCCCCGGCTTCAATGGCTTCCTTGTACTGCTTGTTGGCGTAGTACGACAGCGCCAGCTCCGACTGCACCTGGGCATAGCTCGTGTCGCTGGCCGGCACGGCCAGGTAGCGGGCAATAGCCTCCGTAAATTTGCCTTCGTCGTGCAGGGCTACCCCGGCTTTGATGGCCTCGGTAGAGCTAACCAGCGGAGGCAGGTTGGGGACATTTTGCCCCAGCGCTGCGTGACCTGCACCCCAAAGCAACCCAAGCAGTACGCCGCTGGCAGTAATCAGACGCATAAAATCAGGAAAACGAAATTCAATAATACCCGTCCATTACCCGAACAGAGCGGGGTGTTCTTACAATAGTACCACCATCAGCGGCAAAGGCCAACCTCCCATTGTGCTGGCTGCCCGTTATTTTTTGCCTTTGCGCGACGGAGCAGGCGTAGCCGGGTAAATCGTCAGTTCCTGATAGGTGGAAACCGGGTCAGTTTCGCGGCGGAACTCCAGTTCCGGCAGCTCCCCAATGACCAGCTCGGCGGTGGTATACACGCGGTTTCCTTCCAGTAGATGCCCCCCAGCATCCGGCCCGTGGAGTCGGCCACGGCCAGGTGCAGGTGGGAGCCGCTCAGCGCGAGCGTACCTACCAACGATACTATTTCGAAGTGCCCGTGGTAGGTGCTGGGCCCGCTCTGGTTGGCCAGCCGCAGCGAAACCTCGGTGAGGCTGCCCACACAGGTAAGCACGGCCGCGGCCCGCAGCTGATGCTGCTCCACAAAGCGCTGCAGCTCCCGGCGCAGGTCGTCGCCGGGGCGCAGGCGCAGGGCATAGGTGCGCAGCGTGGAGGCGGGAGCGAGACTGGCAGGCGTTGGCATAGCGGCGGGCGAGGAGGATTGCGCGTAGGCCGCCGGGCCGCTCAGCAGCGCAACCAGCAGCCAACCCCAGGGTTGAGCAGAAAAACAGGACATAGGCTCAAATATACCCATCACCGCGCAGCCCACCGAAAACAACAAAGCCGGCTACAGGGGCCGGCTCTGAGGTATTGAAGGGCAGAAAGGCTAGCGGTTGAAGCTCACGTTGGTGTAGCGGGCCTTGATGTTCACATTGGCCCCGGCCTTAGGCGTCGTGCGGCCGTACTGGCCCTGCAGGTCGCTGGAGGCCGGGCTCGACTCCTCGGAACGAACCGTGACGAGGCGCTTGTCGAGGAGCAGCTTGCCAAACTGGGTGTTCACGTCGAAGTTGAAGCCTGTGCCGTCGGGGAAGTTCAGCAGAATGGTACTGTAGCCTCCGTCCAGGTTGATCTGGCGGAAGTTGGGGCTGGTGTTGCGCACTTCAAAAGCTGGGCAGTGCTGCACTTTCATGTCCAGCCGCTCACTCACCTTATCCACGCTGAAGCGCCCGAACCCCGAGGTACCGCTGAGGCTGCGCACGGTGCCCAGGGCTACGTCGCCGTACTTGCTGTGCACGATCAGGTTCTGCACCGTCCCGATGTCGATATCCGAGTAGTTGTTGCGCAGCTCCACCACCTCGCCGGCATCGAGGCGCAGCTTGGCGTAGTTGGCATCGAGTGTGGCGCGGTTTACGTACTCCAGGGACGCGGAGCCGTTCTTGACGTGCACCACGTTGGCGCTGCCTTCGAGGCGGCCGGTGCGCAGAGTGCCGTATTCCATGCTCAGGTCCACGGGCGCGGTCAGGTCACCGGTGATGCTCACGTCGCCAAAGGTATTGGCCACGGCCAGCGCCTGGTTTTTAGGCAGCCACACGGTATAGTTGACTTCAAACAGCCGTTGTCGGCTCCAGCAGCCGCCGGGCATAGCGCCGAACTTCGACCGCACCGTGATGCCGCCGTTCGTGGTTGGGTCGTTTTCCAGCAGCGCTACCTGAATCATTTCCTGCAACTCCTGGGCTTTTTCTTCGCTGTCGGCCCGCGTGATGATGTCTACGTCGGTGCGCACTTCCTTGCGCGTCCACACGTTGATCTGCACCCGGCCGTAGCGCGTGTTCAGCAGAAACGGCTTGGTAAGCGGCGCCCGGAACGTGCGGCTGAGCTTGCGGCTTTTCTCGATAGTAGGCGTGGCCGGCTCGGCCTGGGGCCCCTGGGGGTCTTGGGTAGTGGTTTGGGTTGGACCCTGTTCAGTAGCAGGCTGGCGGTAATAGTCAGCTACGGGAGCATCGGGCACCGGATGGCTGGCAATCTGGCCCCGGCCCGGAGCGGCCAAAGTCAGCAGCCCAACCAGGGCCAGGGCCCGGCGGCTAGTCCAGAAAGATACAAAGCTCATCGGTTATCGGCGTAAAGCGTCGGCGTTTGCTGGGAGTCGTTGATTCGCTCCCGCATGCGCAGCTGCTGGTTGAGAATGTCCAGCCGAATCTGCAGGTTACGGTTCATGGCGTCCAGCACCATGTTGGGGTCGGGGTTGCGGGCCAGCTCTCCTTTCAACTCGTGGTAGGTGGAATCGAGGCTGGCCAACTCGCGGCTCCAGTCGGCGGGGCTGTTGGTGATGCGGGCTTCTTCCTCCAGCTGGCGCAGCTCGGCCTGGCGCTCCAGAATCTGCGCCGCGTAGTAGGACTCCATGCGGTGCACGGCGCGGGCAATTTCCAGGCGGGGCGAGTCGACGGCTGCCGTGGCAATGGCCGTGGGGTTGCCACCGGTGTAGAAGTTCAGGGCCTCGTCGGCAGAGGTAGCTTCGGGCTGAATGGCCCAGGGGGCCAGCGGAGTTTTTTTCCAGGCAGCCGTGGGCGGCGCGGTGTTGGGCAGCAGGAAGCTAATGCCCAGGATGCATAGCAGCGTTACAGCGGCGGCCACGCCGTAGCGCACCATCGACACGCGCCGGCGGGGTAGCGCGGCAGCTTCCGGCACGGGCTCAGCTACGGAAACCAGGCGCAGTACCGGCTCACCCGCGGCCTTGTTGGCCGGAGTGTTCAGCTTGGCTTCCAGGGTCTCCCAAAGGTCGGGGCTAGGCTCAAAGGCATCGAACTCGCCGCGGTGGCGGTCGAAGAATTCTTCAAGCCCGGTAGGTTTCTTTTGCATACAGGTGGTAGTTCGCACAATCCAACGTGGGGCCGTTATACGGCATGGCTAAGGCTTGGGTGGCCCTGCCGGCTAACGCCCGGTTTTTACATTCCGTGCTGGCGGGCCAGTTCCAGCAGTTTCTTGCGGGCCCGGCTGTACTGCGACTTCGAGGTAGACTCCGTGATATTCAGAATCCCCGCAATTTCGGCGTGGTCGTAGCCTTCCAACAGGTACAGCGTGAGCACCACGCGGTAGCCGTCGGGCAGCTCCTGCACGCAGCGCCGCACTACATCGGCCCGCCAGCCCGTGGTATCGGCATCCAGGCTTGGGTGCGCATCATCGGCTCCGATGCCATCGTGCTGGTCGGCCAAAGGCACCAGCTGCAGGCGGCGGTTGCGCAGGCAGTTAATGCTTTTATTGATGACGATACGCTTCAGCCAGGAGCCGAAAGACGAGTCGCCCTTGTACGTGTGCAGCTCCCGGAAGGCGCTCAGAAACGCCTCCTGCAGCACGTCCTCAGCCTCCGCATAGTCGCCGGTGATGCGCAGGGAGGCATTGAACATGGCGCGGGAGTAGCGCTTGTAGATTTCAGCCTGTGCGCGCCGGTCGCCCAGCCGGCACCGCTCCACGAGCGGTGCATTGATGTCGGTGTAGGCTACTGCTTCCATGCGGTATCGGGTTGGCGGGAAGGGGGAAAACGGAGAAAAGGTAAATATCCGACTTTTCAGGCGAAGCTCCCAGCGCCGGGAGGCAAGCAAAGGAAAGACAAGCGGTTAAGCCCAGGGTTGCACCACCGCGCTAACCTGGTTTTGCGGACGGTTGGTTCAGAGGCGCTTATCTTAGCAGCTTCTGCCAAAGCTTTTTCTACTTATGCGCGCTATTCATTGCTTACCCGCAGCAGGCCTTGTCATACTACTGGGCTGCAACAACAAAATCGACTTCGGCCCGAACGAAGGGTATACGGGCCGCGACAACAGCAACTACCCCGTTGGGTCTGAGGATAAAACGGATTGGACCTCCGACGAAAAATGGAATAAAAAAGAACTTGCCCTTTTCGATGACTTGGGGCTGGAGCTGAATGGCTACCAAGCTGGCGGAGTCCGCCGGGTGACGCTATATCCAAATCCTGTAGAGAATATGGCTGTCTTCTCACAAGACGTAACCAGCTCTTTTTCGAAAAAAATTAAGCTTGTTGACAAAAAGTACAAGGTTGTGCTAGAGCGTGACGCAGAGGTAGCCTCTCACGACTTAGCACTGAATACGAGTGCCCTGAAACTCAAAAAAGGCGCCACTTACCGCTTGTATTACGTGTACTACAACGGCAGCATCCTACACTACAAAGGTCACGGCGACATTCAAATGGCCAACTAAAAACGGCCCACCCGAATACCGGATGGGCCGTTTTGCCAAGTAGCGTGGGCGTGCTTAGATATCGAACTTGATGCCCTGCGCCAGCGGCAGCGCGGTGCCGTAGTTGATGGTGTTGGTCTGGCGGCGCATGTACACGCGCCAGGCGTCAGAGCCGGATTCGCGGCCGCCGCCGGTTTCCTTCTCCCCGCCGAAAGCCCCGCCGATTTCCGCGCCGGAAGTGCCAATGTTCACGTTGGCAATGCCGCAGTCGGAGCCGGTGTGGGCCAGGAAGGCTTCAGTTTCGCGCATATTCAGGGAGAAGATGCTCGACGATAACCCCTGGCGCACCCCGTTCTGCAGGGCAATGGCGTTTTCTACCTCGCCGCTGTACTTGATCAGGTACAGAATAGGCGCAAAGGTTTCTTCCTGCACCGTGTGGTATTCGTTTTTGGCCTCAACCAGCGCGGGCTGCACGTAGGTGCCGGTTTCGTAGCCCGCGCCATTCAGCACCTCGCCGCCCGTCAATAGCGTACCGCCTTCGGCCTGCACGCGCTCCAAGGCTTCGGAGAACATGCGCACGGCATCTTTGTCGATGAGCGGCCCTACCAGGTTGCCGTCCTGCAGCGGGTGGCCGATGGGCAGCTTGGGGTAGGCACTCAGCAGGCGCTGCTTCACGTCTTCGTACACATCTTCGTGGATGATGAGGCGGCGCGTAGTGGTGCAGCGCTGCCCGGCCGTGCCTACGGCCCCGAACAGCACGGCCCGAATAGCCATATCCACGTCGGCGTGGGGCGTGAGGATGATGGCATTGTTGCCACCCAACTCCAGCAGGGACTTGCCGAGGCGGGCGCCTACTACGGCGCCTACCTTCTTGCCCATGCGCGTGGAGCCCGTGGCCGAAATCAGTGGCATCCGCTCGTCGGCCGCCATCCGGCCTCCGATTTCGGCATCCCCGATAAGCACACTGAAAATGCCTTCGGGCAGCTCGTTTTCCCGCAGCACATCTTTGATGATGTGCTGCACGGCCACGGCTACCAGCGGGGTTTTCTCCGAAGGCTTCCAGATACTCACATTGCCGCACACAGCCGCCAGCATGGCGTTCCAGCTCCATACGGCTACCGGAAAGTTGAAGGCCGAAATGATGCCTACTAAGCCCAGCGGGTGGTACTGCTCGTACATGCGGTGCGCGGGCCGCTCCGAGTGCATCGTAAAGCCGTGCAGCTGGCGCGAAAGGCCCACAGCAAAGTCACAGATGTCAATCATTTCCTGAACTTCGCCGAGGCCTTCCTGCAGGATTTTGCCCATTTCGTAGCTCACCAGCTTGCCCAGCGGGTCTTTGTAGTCGCGTAGCTTGTTGCCAATCTGCCGCACAATCTCACCGCGCTTGGGAGCCGGCACCAGCCGCCAGGTTGTGAAGGCTTCCTCAGCGGTGCGCACTACCTGCTCGTAGTCCGCAGCCGTGGCCAGGCGCACTTTTGCAATCAGCTTGCTATCGGTAGGTGAGGTGATGCTTAGGAGCTGCTCGTTGTTGGCGCCGCCCCACTGTAAACCAGTGCTGTAAGCGGCATTTATTTCCTGGATGCCCAGCTCGCGCAGCACCTGACGGATACCGTGATGGTCGTGGTCCTGCACGTCGGTGCCGGTGGCGGTAGCTTCTTCGAGGGCTTGTTTCATGGGGTGTGGGTGGGTTATGGAAACTTGAGGGCTTGAGGCTTGGGGCCTTGATTAATATTATAAAACGCTTCTTACAAGCGCGAAAACCAAGTCCTATGACAGATACAAAGCTAACAAAAAAGCCTCCGCCAGGGTGGCGGAGGCTTTTCAAATAAACCCGGTGCAGCCAGCTTATTGGGCCTGCCCAATCGGGTAGAACGCTTTACGACCGTCGGGGTAAATACCCTCCACGAGCGCGCCCTGGTTGTTCTTCGCTTCTTCCAAGAAGCGTTTCACGTCCTGCGGCTTGGTTACTTTGTTTTTGTCGATGCGGGTGATGATGAACCCGTCGCCAATACCGGTTTCCTTGAAGTTGCTGCCGCGTACGCCCGAGATTTTAGCCCCGCCTTCAATGTCCAGCCGGTTCATTTCCTGGCGGGTGAGCGGCGCAAACTTGGCTCCTTCGTATTCCACCGAGGCCATCGATTCTTCGCGCACCACATCGGTAGTACCGGTAGCATTGCGCAGCGTAGCCGAGGCCGTACGCTCCTTATCGTCGCGTAGGTAGGTTACCTTGATTTTGTCGCCGGGGCGGAAGCGGGCCACCTGCTCCTGCAGCTGCGAAGACGTATTCACCTTTGCCCCGTTGATTTCGGTGATGATGTCGCCTTCTTTCAGGCCGGCATCGGCGGCGGCGCTGTTCTTGCTCAGGCCCATCACGTACACGCCGTTCAGGGTGTTGAGCTTTTTCTCGGAAGCCAGGGTAGCATCCACTTCGCGGATGTTCACGCCCAGCAGTGCCCGTTGCACCACTTTGTACTTCAGCAGGTCATCTACCACCTTGCTCACGATGGCGCTGGGCACGGCAAACGAGTAGCCCTCAAATGAGCCGGAGCGCGAGGCAATGGCTGAGTTAATACCAATCAGGTCACCTTTCAGGTTCACCAGGGCGCCGCCCGAGTTGCCGGGGTTCACCACGGCATCCGTCTGCAGAAACGACTCCACGCCCATGCGGTCTTCGCGCTGCAGAATGTTGATGTTGCGGCCTTTGGCGGAAATGATACCAGCCGTTACGGTGGAGTTCAGGTTGAAGGGGTTGCCCACGGCCAGCACCCACTCTCCTACCTTCACGTCATCGGAGTTGCCGTAGCGCACGAAGGGCAGGTTGTCGGCCTTTACTTTCAGCAAAGCCAGGTCGGTGGTGGGGTCGGCGCCTACCAGCTCAGCCTGGTACTTGCGCTTGTCGTCCAGCACGACTTCAATCTTGTCGGCTTTATCAATCACGTGGTTGTTCGTAACGATATAACCGTTGGCGGCAATGATAACGCCCGAGCCGGAGCCCATTTGTGGGCCCTGGGAGCGGCCGCGCCCCTGGTACTGGTCTAGGTCATCGCCGAAGAACTGGCGCAGAAACGGGTCCATCCGGATCTGGTCGTTCTGGGTCATTTTGGGGGCGTATTCCGTCATCACGTGAACCACGGCCGGCGTCACGCTGCCGGCAGCGGCCACAAAGTTGAGGCCTTCGGGCACCACGTAATCGGAGGAGCGCAGCTCACTGGTATAGCGCACATTGGGGTCAGCGGCGAGGGCCTGAGGCGAGTTGGTGTGCTCGGGCTCCAGCAGCTTGTATCCGCCCACGGCTACCGACCCGCCCAGCACGGCGGAAGCCATGAGGCCGAGCATCATTTGTTTGGCTTGCATGGATTGAGAACTGAGTTTGTTTTGAGGAAAAGAAGAGAGTTCTAAGATACAAATTCCCGCATGAATACCGCGTGAACGGCAGCAGCGGGTTCGTAACGTAAGAGGCCGACAACCTGGTATAGGGTTGCTTGTCTATAACCCGCGTATTGCAAAAAAGGCACCAACGAGTAGTGCCTTTTTTGCATTGAAGTCAAAATAACTAGCGAACCTTGATATGCTGCCTGGTAGTTTTGGCACTATCGAAGGGCAGCACCACCCGCAGGATACCGTCGGTGAGCTGGGCATCAATGGCCGTAACGTTTACGGTATCGGGCAGGCGGAAGGAGCGCGAGAAGCTGCCGTAGCGGGTTTCGATGCGGCGCAGCTGCGGGGCATCTTCGCCTTCCGTGGCAGGGGCTTTCCGCTCCCCGCTGATTTCGAGACGGCCTTCCTGAAAGTCTACTTTGAGGTCTTCTTTGGCTACGCCGGGCAGCGCCAGATGGAGCTCAAAACCCTGGGGAGTTTCCAGCACATCGGCTTGGGGAACAAAGGAAGCAGATGGTTTAGCGGTTGGCTGTACACTGTCGCGCAGGACTTCATTCAGCATGGAGTTGAACGCGCGGGAAGGACGAAGAGCAGGCAGGTTGTTATACAGAATCGTGGCCATGGTGTGGTACGAGAAAGGTTAGTTGAACACAGGAGCAATTCGCTGCTCTCTGCCCTACTTCTATAAATTCTGTACCACTCCCTAAACTGGCCAACCAAACCAGACAAAATGTCCTATTAAGCTCAACCAAATAATTAGATTCTAAATGAAACAACTATTAAACCGGCTTGCCAGCGTCAAAAGCGACAATTATACCAGCGCCAAAATGTCATTAAAATAGTATAAATTGTATCGGTACGGGTTGCTAATGCTGCGTAGGCAGTTGACGCCGCTCAAAGACGCGCCCTCCCTGAAATAAGGTAAAGCGCAAGTCAGCCCCGACTACTGGTCGGCGGAAATTGCGCGGACCACCGGGGATGGGGTTGCCTTCCTCATCGGTTTGGCCCAGCACCAGTTGGTAGGAAGTGGAGTAACCGGCCCAGGGCGTCAGATCGAGCCAGTCGGTAAAGCGCAGCCCCACTTCGGCGCGGGCAAGGCCAAAATCAATGAAACGTTCTTTGGGTTCGTCCTCAGCGCGCTGCAGACGCAAGTAAGCTGCGGCTTCGTAGGCCAGGCGCGGCCGGATGCGGATAGTGCGGCCAATCTGGAAGGCCCGCTCCAAGTCTACGCGCAGGCGCGTGCTGGCCCGGCTCTGGCCTACGTCGGTGATGCGGTACTCGGCGCTCAGGCGCTGGCCCAGCGTGAAGCTGCCCAGCTTGCCCCGGTGCCGGAGCAGAATTTCCGGGGTCAGGGCGCCTGTGCCCTCTTCCCGCTGGTAGCGGGCCGTGCCGCCGATGCTCCACTGCGCACTCCAGAAATGCTCGTACCCTACCTGCAGCTGCTTGCCGTAAAAGCCATCCGGGTTGGGAATAGCCGCGTTGGTGGTGCGCTGCCCGCGCAACCCCACAAACGCATAGTTTCCGCTTTGCAGGGCATATTCTACCTGAGCTTCGGGCCACAGCTCCAACTCGTAGCGGATGTGCTTCTGGGCCTGCGCCTGGCTGGCCGCTAGCAGCCCCGCAGCTCCTAGTAGAATACGTTTATGCATAGGTGGTTTCGGATTGGGAAGCGGCTGTCGGCACCATAGCCGCCAGCTCTGTAAGGGCCAGCCAAGCCATCAGGCCGGGGCCTACTTCCAGCGCATGAGCGTCCACGTCGAAGGTGGGCGTATGCACGGAAGAGGCGTGGCGGCCGTCGGGGGCGCGGGTGCCCAGGCGGTAAAAACAGGCAATGGTAGCCTGCGAGAAGTAGGCAAAATCCTCCGCAGCCATCCACTGGTCCAGCTCAACAACGTTTTCCGGGCCTAAATATTCTTCGGCGGCGGCCCGAACACGGGCAGTGAGCTGCGGCTCGTTTTCCAGGTACGGATACCCCCGCCGGATTTCCAGCTCGCACGTAGCGCCCATCGAGTCGGCCAGGCCTTCGCAGAGGCGACGCAGGTGCTCGTGGGCCTGGTTGCGCCACTCCTCGTTCAGCGTACGGAAGGTGCCTTCGATATACACTTCGTTGGGAATGACGTTGGTGGCGCCGTTGGCAATGACTTTACCGAACGATAACACCGAAGGCAGCTTAGGGTTGGCGCGCCGACTCACTATTTGTTGCGCCGCCACAATAATGTGGGCCGCCACCAGCACGGGGTCGAGGTTGAGCTCGGGCATGGCCCCATGGCCACCCTTGCCGCGCACGGTCAGGTACAGCTCGTCGGTGCTGGCCATGTAGCGGCCGGGGCGGATACCAATCTGGCCGGCGGGCAGCATCGGAAATACGTGCTGGCCCAGCACGCTGGCCGGCGCGGGGTTTTCCAGCACGCCTTCCGCAATCATCAGCGAAGCCCCACCGGGCAAAACTTCCTCGCCGGGCTGAAAAATAAGCTTTACGGTGCCTTCAAACTCGTCGCGCAGCTGGGTAAGCAGCCGCGCCACGCCCAGCAGCGACGACGTATGCACATCGTGGCCGCAGGCGTGCATCACCCCGGGGTTGGTAGATTTGTAGGGCACGTCATTCTGCTCCTGAATAGGCAGCGCATCCATGTCGGCGCGTAGGGCCACCACCCGGCTGGCGGGGTTGCGACCTTCGATAAGGGCTACCACGCCGGTTTTGGCCATAGGCTGTGGACTGAGCCCCAGCTGGCGCAGCTGCTCCGTAACGAAAGCAGCGGTATTAAACTCCTGGAACGACAGCTCGGGGTGCGTGTGCAGGTGCTGCCGCAAAGCTACCGTTTCGGCGGCGGCTTCGGCGGCCAGCGTTTTTAGGCGGGAAAGAAGATGCTGCATAACTATGCAAGGTAACGACCAGCCGCAGAAAACCGCACCCCTCTTTATTCAAACAATACGCTCAGCGTTGGCTTCACCGTAAGCACCATCGGGCGGCCGGGCGTATTGGGGCTGAAGGCGGCTTCCAGCTGCTCATCCGAAGCCAGCAGACGGCTCACCAGCAAACAGTCCGCAAACTCCAGATACTCGCCGCGCTTGTCGTTGTTGTAGCGGATGCGCCCGCGCACGGCCACCGTCAGATCCAAGAGAATAGCCCGGGAAGTAGTGGAAAACAGCGTTACGTCCACCATGCCGTGCTCGGGCCACAATGACACGCGCAGCTGCAGATCCTGCTGCTGCACGCGGTAGCGGTAGCTGCCGTTTTCGCCGGGCGTAGGCGTTGCTTCCAGCCCCTGCAACAGGTCCAGCTCATCCCACTGCAACTGGCGCAACGACAACATAAGCGCTAAAATGAGGTTTTGTTGAGTACCACCTGCGCGGGCTGCAGCTCGGCCTTGGGTGCCAGCGGCCGGATGCGTAGCAGAGCAGCTTCAGCCTCCAGGCGCGTGAGGTAGTCCCCAATCCAGAGGCGGTAGAGCGGCTGCTTGAAGGCAATGTAGTCGGTTTCCTCGGGGTAGCGGCTGATGACTTCGCGGCGGATGCTCATGGCCTGCTCGCGCTCCATGCCCACATAGGCCAGGATGCGGAAGCCCTGGGCATATTTCACATTTTGATTGGTGAAAGCCTGGTCGCGCAGGCGCTGCTCCACCTGGGCATTCACCTGATTGGTGGGCGTAATGGCTACCGGCGCCTTGGTCGGTGGTGCGGCAGGTGTTTTAGGAGCGTTGAACACCGGCCGGTAACGGCTCAGCTCCTCCGCCGATAACGTCGGAATTGCGGGCTGACGGGCAGTATCCGGGGCAGAGGTTTTGGCGGTAGACACGGCCGGGGCCGAGGCCGCGCAGGCACCCAGCGAAATCAAAGCGGAAAGCAAAAGCACGTTACGAAGTAGCAGAAGTTTCATCGGCAGTCGGCAGCAAAGCTATACTATTGGAAGAACCCAGCCGGTCGGCGCCGGCCGCTACCAGCGCCAGGGCGGCCTCGCGGGTGCGGATACCGCCCGAAGCCTTGATACGGATATGGGCCGGCAGGTGGCGGCGCATCAGCTCAATATCAGTCACCGAAGCGCCCCGGTTGGCAAAGCCGGTAGACGTTTTCACGAAGTCGGCGCCGGCTTCTGTGCACAGCTCACAGGCCCGGATGATTTCCTCCTCCGTGAGCAGTGCGGTTTCGATGATGACTTTCAGAATGGCCTGCTTGAAGTGGCACAACTCAGCCAACTCCCCTATTTCGTCTTCCACTTCCGCCAGCCGCCCCGATTTAAAGGCGGCCACGTTGATAACCATATCCACTTCTTTGGCGCCATCATTCAGCGCTTGGTGCGCTTCGAAGAACTTCACCTTGGTGAGCTGATAGCCCAGCGGAAAGCCTACCACCGTGCACACCGGCACACCGGAGCCATGCAACTCTTCAGCCGCAAAACGTACGTAGCAAGGCGGCACGCACACAGAGGCAAAGCGGTACTGGGCCGCCTCGGCGCAGAGCTGGGCAATCTGCTCCTGAGTAGCGTCGGGGCGCAACAGGGTGTGGTCAATGCGGGCGGCGAGGTCGGGAGGTGAAGCAGACATAGGCAGCGCGGAGAAAGAGAAGAAAACAGCAGTGGCAGGCGAAACTCACCTGCCACTGGCTGTACTATGCAATTGCAGAAAAATTAGTCGATGATAACGGCGCGGTTACTCACGATATCCTCTTCCACGCTTTTGTATTTCACGTCGCGCACGATGCGGCCGTCCATGTACTGCACGCTCACCCGCTCGTTGCGGTTAGCCACTTTCTGGGAGCGGGCGGGCGTCTGCTTTTCCAGCACCTGGGGCTGTTGCCCGGCCTGCTCCAGGTCTTCGGGGCCAGCGCCCAGCGAAGTCGACGACACCTCTTTCTCGGCGCGCAGCTTGGGCTGGGGCGCAGCCTGCGGAATTTCGTCTTCCACGTAAAACTCGGGCTCCTCAATGCCCGCTTCGCCGGCCTGCATGGGGATGTCGGCGCGGAACAGGAAGTGCACGGTTTCCTCGTTCACCTTCGCAATCATGCGCTTGAACAGCTCAAACGACTCGAACTTGTACACCAGCAGCGGGTCTTTCTGCTCATACACGGCATTCTGCACCACCTGCTTCAGGTCGTCCATGGCGCGCAGGTGCTTGGTCCAGGCTTCGTCGATAACGGCCAGCGTCACTACTTTTTCCATCCCCCTGATCAGTTCCTGGCCGTTGGTAGCCTGGGCACGGCGCAGGTTCACTACCGACTGCACCTGCTTGCGGCCATCGGTGAAGGGCACGGCAATGTTTTCGAAGGGCGCGTTCTGGCCGATCAGGTCGTTGATGAGCGGCATCGAATGCTCGCCAATCACCTGGCTCTTGTCTTCGTAGTAGCCCAAGGACTCATCGTAGAGCTTCTGGGTAAGTTGCGGCGCGGGCATGCTGTTGAGCTCCTGCGCCGTGAGGTGCGTATCGTAGCTGAACAGGCGGATAATGGCCAGCTTGAAGCCTTCAAAGTCGTTGGTGGTTTTGTGGGCCGTCACAATGTCTTCGCAGACGTCATAGATCATATTCCACACGTCCAGCTCCAGCCGCTCGCCAAACAAGGCGTTGCGGCGGCGCTTGTACACCACTTCGCGCTGGGCATTCATCACGTCGTCGTACTCCAGCAGGCGCTTGCGGATGCCGAAGTTGTTTTCCTCGACTTTCTTCTGGGCGCGCTCAATGGAGCTTGTAATCATGGAGTGCTGAATTACTTCGCCTTCTTCCAGACCCATACGGTCCATGAGCTTGGCAATGCGCTCCGAGCCGAACAGACGCATCAGGTTGTCTTCCAGGCTCACGAAGAACTGCGAGGAGCCCGGGTCGCCCTGGCGGCCGGCGCGGCCCCGCAGCTGCCGGTCTACACGGCGGCTTTCGTGGCGCTCCGTACCGATGATGGCCAGTCCGCCTGATTCTTTGGCGGTGCCGCGCAGCTTGATGTCGGTACCGCGGCCGGCCATGTTGGTGGCAATGGTCACGGTGCCTGGGTGGCCAGCGCCGGCCACAATCTCGGCTTCGCGCTGGTTTTGCTTGGCATTGAGCACCTGGTGCGGGATGTTGCGCAGCTTGAGCATGCGACTCACCAGCTCCGAAATTTCCACCGATGTAGTACCTACCAGCACCGGACGGCCGGCTTTCACCAGCGTCTGGATTTCTTCGGCCACGGCGTTGTACTTCTCGCGCACCGTCTTGTAGACCTTGTCGTGCTCGTCCTTGCGCGAAATGCCGCGGTTGGTCGGAATCACAACTACGTCGAGCTTGTAGATTTCCCAGAACTCACCGGCCTCGGTTTCGGCCGTACCCGTCATGCCGCCCAGCTTGTGGTACATGCGAAAGTAGTTCTGCAGCGTCACGGTGGCGTAGGTCTGGGTGGCGTCTTCCACGCGCACGTTTTCCTTGGCTTCAATGGCCTGGTGCAGGCCGTCGGAGTAGCGGCGGCCTTCCATTACGCGGCCGGTCTGCTCATCCACAATTTTCACCTTGCCGTCGTCACTCAGGATGTACTGGTCGTCGCGCTCAAACAGGGTGTACGCTTTCAGCAGCTGGTTCACGGTGTGCACCCGCTCCGACTTTTCCTGGTAGTCGTTGATGAGCTGCTCTTTCTGCTGCAGCTTGTCTTCTTCGGAAATAACGGCGCTTTTCTCGATGGCCGCAATTTCCATCCCAATGTCGGGCATGATGAACAGGTGCGGGTCTTCGCCCTGGGCCGTAATCAGGTCGATGCCTTTTTCGGTCAGCTCAATCTGGTTGTTCTTCTCGTCAATAGTGAAGAACAGGGGCTTATCGGCCGCCGGCATCTGGCGGGAGTTGTCCTGCATGTAGTAGTTTTCTACTTTCTGCAGCACGGCGCGCATGCCGGTTTCCGAGAGGAACTTGATGAGCGGCTTGCTCTTGGGCAGCCCGCGGTAGGCGCGAAACAGCATCAGGCCGCCCTCTCCTTCTTTGGGACCATCGTTGCCTTCTTTGATGAGCTTGCGCGCCTGCACCAGGTAATCCTGCACCTGCTTTTTCTGCTCGTTCACCAGCCGCTCAATGCGGGGCTTCAGAATGTGAAACTCGTGTACGTCGCCGCGCGGCACCGGGCCCGAAATGATAAGCGGGGTGCGGGCATCGTCAATCAGTACGGAGTCCACTTCGTCTACCATGGCGTAATGGTGCTTGCGCTGCACCAGCTCGCCGGTTTCGCGGGCCATGTTGTCGCGCAGGTAGTCGAAGCCAAATTCGTTGTTGGTCCCGTAGGTAATGTCGGCCAGGTAAGCTTTGCGGCGGGCGTCGGTGTTGGGCTGGTGCTTGTCGATGCAGTCAACCGTAATGCCGTGGAATTCAAACAAGGGCGCATTCCACTCGGAGTCACGCTTGGCCAGGTAGTCGTTCACCGTCACCAAATGCACGCCGCGGCGAGCTAAAGCATTGAGGAAGGCAGGCAGAGTTGACACCAGCGTTTTGCCTTCGCCGGTAGCCATTTCGGCAATTTTGCCCTGGTGCAGCACCACGCCACCAATCAGCTGCACATCGTAGTGCACCATGTCCCAGGTGATTTCGGCCCCACCGGCCAGCCACTTGTTGCTCCACGTAGCCTGGTCGCCCTGAATGGTGACGTTGCTTTTGCGGCGGGAAATTTCGCGGTCGAAGTCGGTGGCGGTAACTACCAGCTGGCCGTTTTCCTTGTAGCGGCGGGCCGTTTCCTTCACGGTGGCAAAGGCCGCGGGCAGTACTTCCAGCAGCACGACTTCCAGGTCTTTGTTGCGCTGCTTTTCCAGCGCATCAATCTGGTCGAAGATTTTTTCCTTCTCTACGATGTCCAGGTTAGGCTCGTCGGTGATGCGCTGGTGCAGGCCCCCAAGCTGGTCGTCGATGCCCTTCAGCCGCTCATCAATCCGGGTGCGTACCTCGGCGGAGTGCTGGCGGAGCTGGTCGTCGGTAAGCGGTGTCAGTTTGGCATATTCGGCGTTGATGAGTGCCACATACGGCAGAATCTCTTTCAAATCCCGCTCGGACTTGGAGCCGAACACTTTGGCAACTGCCTTCCCTATGAAATCAAACATGCTGGTAGATATTGACTGAAAACGCCGCAGCGTAACTCAAATTTACGGCGTTTTTCGGGAATCCCCCGAAACGACGAAACCCCAACACCTCAAAGAGTGTGCGGGGTTTCGTTTTGACAGACACATTGGCAAGATGTGAAGTTGTGAATTGACGTTTTGCTGACACATGACTGTTCAAGCAGCACGTCAATTCACAACTTCACCATTTCACAACTTCGCTTTTGCTATTCCTTGGCCGGGGTGCGGGGCAGGATTTTCTCCATGATAGAGGCGGAGCCGGTAATGGGAGGCGTGGTAGCGGCCTTTTCGATGGGCTTGTCGGTGAGCTTCTTATACAGCGTGAGGGCCTGCGCTACTACCTGGTCCATGTTGTAGTACTTGTAGGTAGCCAGGCGGCCTACGAAATGCACATTGGGCGTTTCATCGGCCAGCTTCTTGTACTTATTGTACAGCTCGGCATTTTCCAGGCGCGGCACGGGATAGTACGGGTCGCCTTCGGCTTTGGGAAACTCGTACACCAGTGCCGTTTTGGGGTGTTTCTGACCGGTAAGGGCCTTAAACTCGGTGATGCGGGTGTACAAATTATCGTTGGGGTAGTTCACTACCGGCGCGGCCAGATAGTTTTCTTGGTTCAGGGTTTCGTGCTTGAACTCTAGGGAGCGGTAGGGCAGCTTGCCGAACTTGAAGTCGAAGTACTCGTCTACCGGGCCCGTGAAAATCATTTCCTTGAACGGAATGAAGTCCACCACATCATGGTAGTCGGTGTTTAGCATGATGCTGATATTGGGGTGGTCCAGCATCCGCTCAAACATGCGGGTATAGCCGTGCAGCGGCATAGCCTGGTAGGTATCGGTAAAGTACCGGTCGTCGCGGTTGGTGCGGGTGGGCACACGCGAAGTTACCGACTTATCCAGCTCCGAAGGGTCCATACCCCACTGCTTGCGGGTATAGTTTTTGAAGAATTTCTCGTACAGTTCGCGGCCTACCTTGCTTACCACTACATCTTCCGACGTCTTGATAACCGGCACCTGCTCGGCCACAGACTCAAAGAACTGCTCTACTTCAAAGGAGTTCAGCGACAAACCGTAGAGCTTGTTGATGGTATCGAGGTTAATGGGCATGGGCACCAGCTGACCATCCACCGAAGCCAGCACGCGGTGCTCGTAGGGGCGCCAGTCGGTGAAGTTGGAGAGGTACTCGAATACGTCCCGGGAGTTGGTATGGAAGATGTGCGGCCCGTATTTGTGGACCAGGATACCCTCCTCATTGTAGTGGTCGTAAGCGTTGCCCGCAATGTGGTTTCGCTTATCGATAATCAGGACTTTCTTATTGCTGCGAGTAGCCAGCCGCTCGGCCAGCACGCTACCGGCAAACCCGGCTCCGACGATGAGATAATCAAACATATGGCTGGGCTTGGTTGGTGAAAAAGAGGGCGTTAACAGAGGTTAGTACGTAAGTCAGGCTTTTTTGGTGGCGAGGCGCTGGGCCATCAGGTCTACCATCTGCTGCCAGGTAAGGTCCCAGCTGATGGTTTTGAGGTACTCGTCGGTGCGGTGGCGCCAGTCGGTATCGGCGTTCTGCTCGAGGGCTTTCTCAATGGCCTGGCCGAACTCGTCGGCGGTAGCGGCTATGTGTACCAGGTTCAGGTCGCCGTAGGGCCGCACCACGTCGCGGATAGGCGTGCTCACCACGGGCTTGCCGGCTGCCAGGTACTCAGGCGTTTTGGTGGGCGAAATGAACTTGGTGCTTTCGTTGTCGGCAAAAAGCAGGGTGGCTACGTCCCAGCCGCGCAGGTAGGCCGGTAACTCTTGGTAGTTTTTGCCGCCGAGGTAGTGGATGTTGGCGGTGTGGGGCAACAGGGCGGGGTCAATCTTCACCACCGGCCCGATAATGACGAACTGCCACTCGGGGTGGGCGGCGGCCAGCTCGCCCAGCAGGGCAATATCCAGCCGCTCGTCTACTACCCCAAAAAAGCCAATACGCGGATGCGCAATACCGGCCTGGTCGGCGGGCTCGGGCATTTCCTGGCGGGCCTGCCCAAAATGTTCTTTATCGATGGAACTCGGAAACGCGTGGGCGTCGGCGTGCTGCAGGCTTTTGGCTTCGTAGAGCGTGTGGCCCCCGGTGAATACCAGATCAGCTTTCTGGAAGAGCTCCTGTTCCCGCTCCCGCAAAGCCGGGGGCGCAAACTTGAATGCTGCCAGCTCATCCATGCAGTCGTACACGGTAAGCACTGGCTGCAGGTGGCGCGACTTGGCTAGCGCCATGGGCGTGTAGTACCAGAAAATGTATTCGGTGAGGCTGTTATCGGCGAAAAAGCGGGTAAGCAGATCGGCCTGGGCCTCGTCGGCGGCATCTTCCTGGCCTCGCAGGCGCTGCGGCAAATGGGCCACTATCACCTTTACGCCGTTCTGCCGCTCTTTCACTTCGATGTGCGGCTCAATCAGGTCATCGTTGTGGAAGAAAGCCTCCTCCACGTAAAATACCCGACCCTGCTGCGCAAAGCGGGACAATAAGTGTTGAGGGCGCTGCCACACGAAATCCCAGTGCAGATGCGCAAAACAAACTAAATCCGGTAATGAGGTGTGAGTAGAGGTAGCGGAATGCAGAGCGGTTTGGGAATGTGCTGGCGTCGGGATAGAGGCGCGCGCGGGCGCCTCGGCCGAGGTCGTGGACGGCATACGGACGGAGAATAAGAAAGTGAAGTGCTGGCCGGGGTCTTTCTAACGATACCACACGCGCCGGTCAGCCTTCTGCCTTACGCCCAAACCCAAAAAAGGATACAGCCGTGAAGCTGAAATTTTTAACCGAGACTTAATCCCGCCTAAACAAGCTCATCCGTTAAATCAAAGCAGATATTGGTATTCTACCACGTCTTCCCAACCTTGCGTATTACGCAGCCACTGGCGGCGTATGCCTACCCGAGAAAATCCAATTTTCTCAAACAAGTGCTGACTGGCCTCATTGGACGCAGCTACTGAGCAATACACCTGGTGCAGGCGCAGCGTATGGCGGGCATAGGAAAGCAGCAACTCCAGCGAAGCCTGGGCATAGCCCTGCCGACGCTCCGCTGCCAGCACCATAATTCCCACGCCCGCCCGGCCATGCAGTGGGTTGAAGTCAAACAAATCGACGGTGCCTACAGCCTGCCTTGTGACCTGAGTGCCTATAACCAGCCGAAGCTGGCGCACCTGATGTAAGTCGGCGGCAGCGTGTTCCAGATACTGCCGCAGCAGGTGCCGCGACACGGGCGCCAGCGTATCAGAAACACCCCATACGTCGGCGTCGTTTTCCAGCATGTACAGGAAGTCTAAGTCCTCCGGTTCGAGGGCACGCAGGAAAACGAGGTCGTTGCCAAGCATAGGTGTGATGGTAACAGGTGACAGACGGGGCGGAGCACTGGGGTGCGTCACCGGCTGGCCGCTTTGCGGCCGCCAGTCAGGAGACTGGCTTCTATCCGGCGGCGGGCAGACGCGGCCTCTGGCCTAAGTCTGCCACCAGGGGCAACGTGTAACTTGTTACCTGTTACCTGTTACTACTTCGTAGCTTCCCTCAAACACGCAGGTGGCGGGGCCGCTGAGGTAAACGTGGGTGAAAGAGCCATCGGCGCGGGCTTCAAACGATACGCGCAGGTCGCCGCCGGGAGTGCGCAGGTGAACCGGGCTGCTGGCCCCGCGCCGCGAGGCTGCCAAAGCCACCGCCGTGACGCCGGTACCGCAGGAAAACGTTTCGTTTTCCACGCCCCGTTCGTAGGTGCGCACCTGCCAGGGCTGACCGGCAGCCGAGGGCGCTTCCACGAAGTTGACGTTGGTGCCCCGCTCCCGGAACCGGTCGTTGTAGCGGATGGCACGGCCTTCGGCAAACACGTTGAGCTCGGCCAGGGAACTGGCGGGCAGAAAGCGCACTAAGTGAGGCGAGCCGGTGTCCAGAAACACGTCCTCTTCCACGGCTTGTTGGCCCGCCACGTCCTGCATGCGCAGGCACACGGTACCATCCGGGTCGATGCTGGCCTGGTGAGGACCATCGGCGGCTAGGAAAGAGGTGGTTTGCTTTATCACGCCCAGGTAGCGGGCAAAGGCCACGGTGCAGCGGCCGCCGTTGCCGCACATGGAGCCCAGGTAGCCATCGGCGTTGAAGTACACCATCTCGAAGTCGTAGCCGTCAAGTAGACGCAGCAGAATCAACCCATCGGCCCCGATGCCGAGGCGTCGGTCGCAGAGGCGGCGCACGAGGGCATGGTCGTCGGCCGGAAACTGCCGGGCGCGGTCGTCCACCATCACGAAGTCGTTGCCGGTGCCCTGGTATTTATGGAAGTGAAGAATCATAGCGGGGTTGTGTGCGGCGGAAAGGTCTGCGTCCAGCAGAAAGCCGGCTCCCGGGGGTGGTTGCGGCCGGTCAGCAAAAGTACACCGGGATGAACTAACCGGATGGTTTCGATGCGTGCGGGCTGCCCAGGAGCGGGCGGCAGCCAGGTGATGCCCTCCTCGGAGCCAGCCGTGGCCAGCTCAAGGGGCGGTACCCACTCCCTAACCCGGCGGCGGCGTTCCTCGATTTCCTTGCGGCCCGGCATCCACAGCATTTCATGGTGGGTTACTCGCCGCTTCGGCCACGGTGTGTCGGGCGAAACCCGGAAGTAGCCTAAACCTCTGCCTTCCACTACAAACACCACGTACTGGCCGCACACCACAGCATCCCGCAGCGCGACTAATGGACTTGGTAAGTGCCCGGTAATCCGGTCACGCTTGAGGTAGGTAGAAGCTCGGCTGAGAAGCTTGAAATCCGGACGGCGCAGCACGGACAGATGCTGCCCGGTCCCGCCTTCGCCCACGGTTCGGGAGAGCAGCACCACCAGTTCTTCGTTCCAGCTGGCACGCTCGTAGGTTTCGTAGGTGCCGGCGGGAACCAAAGGATGCGTTTGCAGCCACTGGGGCAGCCCTTGCCCCTGAAGCTGATACAGGAACAGGTATTTGGGCATTACCACGTTGTCGAGCACTAGCAGCCGGCCCTCGGCGTCGCGTTGCAAATCATCAATTTCCTTGCCCGGCCCGAACGCCACGGGCAGGGGTATGGGTGTAAGCGGCGCGGGGTCGTCGGCCAGGTGCAGGCGGCTGAAATACTCGCCTACGGGCTCGGTTTGGGAGTTGAGATGTTGGCGTCCCCAGTAGCTGATGCCCCCGCCGAGGTACAGCCAGTCGCCGTCGAGCAGCAGCGTCTTCACCCCTAGCCCCGAGGGTAGCACCACGTCCGGGAGCCGCTCCAGCCGCTGCCCGTGGGCGTGCAGCCGGGCCCGGAACAGCACCTGGCGGGCGTCCCGCAACGAGTAAGGCAGCACCCCGACCACCCAGGCTTCGCTCAGCGCCTGCGGGTTTCGGTCCTGGAAAGAAGTAAACGGAAATGGCAGCCGGGGCCGCAGCCGGTGCAGCTGCCCGTCGGGCGCTACCCGCGCCAGCTGGCTGGCATTGTGCTGGCGGGCGTGGGGAACCAGGCACAGGGGCCAATCGAAGTTGGGAGGCGACATAGCAAGGAAAATAGCGGCAGCCATGCGGCAGGCCTGACAGAACGCCGGGACACGTCCTCCAAAGATAATCCGCTATCCTGCCGGGACAACCTGATGTCCTCCGAGGACAACCAGATGTCATTCGAGGACAACCGGAGGTCCTCGGAGGACCTCCGGATAGGTTCAGAGGACAACCAGATGTCTTTCGAGGATAACTGGTTGTCCTCCGAGGACCTCCGGATAGGTTCGGAGGACCTCTGGTGGTCCTCTAAGAAGCTGTTTAAGTTAGCTTGGTGAGTCGTCGGATGTTGGCTAGGTAGAGCCAGGCGTTGGCATGCTGCGTTTTCCGTTCGTAGTCTTTGGCCAAGCGGCGGTTGTTGCCGGCCCAGGCAATGCTGCGCTCCACCACCCAGCGCTTGGTGTGGATAAAAAAACGGCCTTTGTCGGCCACTACGCCCTTGGGTACCTGCGCCAGTACACCCCGGCCCGCCAGGTGCTGGCGAAAGCAGCGGCCAAAGCCGCCGTCCACGAACACGATCTGCAGCCGGTCAAGTAGTTCGTTGTCCAGCGCCAGTGCGTCCCAGAAGCGGGCCGTGCTGGCGCCGTCGTGGCAGTGGGCGGCGACCACGCAGCAGGCGAGCAGGTTGCCCAGCGTATCCACCAGGAAAAAGCGCTTGCGGCCCTTGATGCATTTGCCCGCGTCGTAGCCCACGCAACGCGTACTGGTGGCCGTGTTTTTCACGCTTTGGCTGTCGAGGATGGCCTCGGTGGGCTGGGCATTTTTTTTGCCCGCTCCCGGGCCTCAATCGTCAAACAAGCACTGACCCGTTGCCAGCTGCCATCCGCTGTCCACTTGGTGAAATAGTAGTACACCGTCGGCCAGGGTGGAAAGTCCGCCGGCACGTCGCGCCACACGCAGCCGTTCTTGAGCACGTAGAAAATGCCGTTTACTACCGCTCGCAACGGCCACTTGCTCGTGCGCTGCACCACCAGCAACGGCGCCAGCTTTGCCCACTGACGCTCCGTTAGATCCGAACTGTAACGCTTTTGCTGCATCCCCAAAGCTACTCGCTAACTTAAACAGCTTCTAAGGTCCAGCGGTGGCTCCTGGAGGATCATCGTTGGACCTTAGAGGACCTCTGGTGGCCTCACCTCTTCCCTTCGTTACCTTTGCGGGCATGTACTCCTTCCTCACTACCAGTCCCTGGCCCGATTACGAGCTGCTTGATGCCGGCAACTTCGAAAAGCTGGAGCGCTTCGGCCGTTACGTGCTGGCCCGCCCCGAGCCCCAGGCCGTGTGGGACCCCAAGCTGCCGGCCAGCGAGTGGCAGCGTGCCCACGCCACCTTCACCCGCGAAAAAGGCAGCCAGGAGCGCGGCCAGTGGAAGCTGCGGCCCGATATGCCCGAGCAGTGGGTGATTGGCTACGAGCGGCCCGACGGCCTGAAGCTGAAGTTTCGACTGGGCCTGTCTTCGTTCAAGCACGTAGGGCTGTTTCCCGAGCAGGACCCCAACTGGCAGTTCATTTATGAGCAGACGCGCAAGCGCCGTGCCGCCGTGCCGCGCGTGCTCAACCTGTTTGCTTACACCGGCGCCGCCACCCTAGCCGCCCGCGCCGCCGGGGCTGACGTAACCCACCTCGACTCGGTAAAACAGGTGAACTTCTGGGCCCGCGACAACATGGAAGCCAGTAGCCTCGACGGGGTGCGCTGGCTGGTGGAAGACGCCTGGAAGTACGTGCAGCGCGAAGTAAAGCGCGGCAACAAGTACCAGGGCCTGATTCTGGACCCGCCCGCCTACGGCCGCGGCCCGAATGGGGAAAAGTGGCAGCTCGAAGACCAGCTCAACGAAATGCTCAAGCTCTGCCAGCAGCTGCTCGATCCCGAGGACCACTTTTTCCTCATCAACCTTTACTCCCTGGGCTTCTCGGCGCTGATTCTGGATAACCTCGTTACGGACATCTTTCCGAAAACCCACGTCACCCGGGAGCTCGGGGAAATCTACCTGCATGACCAAGCCGCCCGCAAGCTGCCCCTGGGTACGTTCTGCCGGTTTGCGAATTAAGGTGGGCTGTCATGGCGAGCATAGCGAAGCCATCCGCCCTGAACAACACCAGCCCCGACAAAGCCCAATCAACTATAGGTAAGGCATTCTTCATTACTCCGGTCGGCTTATCCTGACCCCTGCTCGCTCTTGCAGCCAGTTGGCGCATCATGCCTCTGGGCTTTGTACATTGCCCGGAACGGATGGCTTCGCTACGCGCGCCATGACAGCGTTTTACTCTATCATCTTCTCTCCCCTATGCCTCACAGTCCGCACCGGCGCCTGGCCCTCATTGATATGGGCACGAATACGTTTCACCTGCTGATTGTGGAGCTGCCCGAGCCCCGCCACCAGGAGCCGGTGGTTTTGCTGCGCACCAAAGTGGGCGTGAAGCTGGGCGAAGGCGGCATCAGCCGGGGTGAAATTGCCCCGGCGCCCTACGCCCGCGCCTTGCACACGCTAACCGCGTTTCAGGAGGAAATTGAGCTCCACCAGGTCACGGAAGTGCGCGCTACAGCCACCAGTGCCATGCGCGTGGCGCGCAATGGCCCGGAGCTGGTGCAGGAAATCTTCGAGCAAACCGGCATCCGGGTGGAAGTTATTTCTGGGGAGCGGGAAGCCGAGCTTATTGCCAAAGGCATCCGTCAGGCCGTGCCCTTGGGAGAGGACACACATTTGCTCATGGACATCGGCGGCGGCTCGGTGGAGTTTATTCTAGCCAACGCCCATACTATTTTTTGGAAGCAGAGCTTTGAAATCGGGGCGCAGCGGCTGCTGGACAGGTTTTTCCACCACGACCCGCTTTCCGCCGAAGATATCCAAGCCGAAAAAGCCTACCTGGCCGACATGTTGGCTCCCCTCACGGCGGCCGTGGCCACGCACGCGCCGGTGGCCCTGGTAGGTGCCAGCGGCACCTTCGATACGCTCTGCGACCTGCAGGCGGCCCGCGCCGGTCAGCCCGAGTTGGTGGGTAAAGCCGCCCCGGCAACGGCCATTTCCTACGCCAGCTTCCGCACCAGCTACGCCCAGCTTACGACCCTCGACCATGCCGGCCGCCTAGCCTTGCCCGGCATGACGCCCCTGCGCGCCGACATGATTGTGGTAGCCTGCGTGCTCATCGATTTCGTGCTGGGAACCTACCAACTCCCCGGCATTACGGCATCCTCCTACGCCCTAAAGGAAGGCCTACTGGCGGAGCTGCTGGAAGGGTAGGTTGGTAGCGGAAACTTAGTCCGTCCGTCACGCTAAGCTTGGCACCCCTTTCCGACTTTGCTTGGCCTAATGCTCCTTTCTTCTGAACCACGCCTGCTATGACCACTACCCTCTCCTATACGCACCTTTTTTCCTTCACCGAAGCCGTGTTCCGGGGTATGGGCTGCCCGGCGGCTGATGCCACGCTGGCTACCGAAACCCTGCTTTCAGCCGATTTGCGGGGTATTGATTCGCACGGGGTGGCGCGGCTCATCGGCTACGTGCGCCTCTGGGAGGCCGGCCGCATCAACCCTACGCCCCGGGTAGGCGTCACCTACGAAACGCCCAGCACAGCCGTGGTGGATGGCGACGGAGGCCTGGGCCTGGTCGTCGGGCCCAAAGCTATGGACGTAGCCCTCGAAAAGGCGCGGCAGGTAGGCACGGGCTGGGTTTCAGTGAAGAACTCCAACCAGTTCGGCATTGCCGGCTACCACGCCATGAAGGCCCTGGCCCACGATATGATTGGCCTGGCTATGACCAACGCCTCACCGCTCGTTGCGCCTACCTATTCGCTGGAGCGGCTGCTGGGCACCAACCCCATTGCCGTGGCCGTGCCCGCCGGCGAGCAGCCCGATTTCGTGCTCGATATGGCTACCACTACCGCCGCCAACGGCAAGCTGGAAATTGCCCAGCGCAAGCAGTTGCCCATCCCCGAAGGCTGGGCCCAGGATGTTGCTGGCGTAGGCTCAATGGATGCCAACGCCGTGAAAAACGGTGGGGCGCTGCTGCCCCTGGGCGGGGCCACCGGCTCGCACAAGGGCTACGGACTGGGCGCCGTGGTCGATATTTTCTCGGCGGTGCTGAGCGGGGCCAACTACGGGCCATGGGTGCCGCCGTTCGTGGCGTTTCTGCAGCCCTCGGCCAACCCCGTAGGCCAGGGGCTCGGCCACTTCTTCGGGGCCATGCGCGTGGATGCCTTCCGCCCCGCCGATGAGTTCAAGGCCCACATGGATAACTGGATTACTACCTTCCGAAAGGCCCAGGCTGTGCCGGGCCAGCAGGTGCTCATTCCCGGCGACCCGGAGCGCGAAACCTCCGCGCACCGTCTGCTGGATGGTATTCCGCTGCTGGAGCCTGTGGTGCGCGACCTGGAAACCGTGGGCGCTAAGTTTGGGGTGAAGCTATAGAACGGCTACCCCACAAAAAAGCCCGGCTGCGTACTGCGGCCGGGCTTTTTTCTTTTCGTCAAACACTTATACCGAAGTGGTGCTCTGGAAATAGGTTTGTAGCGCTACTTCCTGGTTAAGGTACTTGGATGAATACTGCGCGTCGGCCCCGTTCAGGAACAGGCAGGTGCCGCCCGTTACGGTGCTGATAATTTCGTTGTACTGGTCCATGGGCAGAGCGGGGCAACCGAGGCTGCGGCCCAGGCGGCCGAACTGCTTGATGAAGTCTTCGCTCACGTACTCAGCCCCGTGCATCACCACGGAGCGGCTCATGGCATTGTCGTTGTAGCCTTCGTCTACGCCTTCCAGCTTGAGCGAGCGGCCGTGCTTGCCCCGGTACTCGCTCTGCGTCACGTAGAAGCCCAGGCTGCTCATGTTCGACTCATTCTCATTGGAGAACGTGGTAGCCAGGTTCTCGCCGGAGTTGTGGCCGTGGGCCACGAGCGTGTTAAACAGAATATGCTTACTGGCCAGATCGAGCACCCACAGGCGCTTTTCGGTGGAAGGCTTTTCGAAGTCGATTACTGTGAGCAACTGCTTGTCGTCGCTCAGGCGGCCTTCATGGCGCAGGTTCAAGTAGCCGGTCAGGGCTTTCTGGAACACCTCATAGCGCAGGCCGGTGGCCTCGGCGCCTAGCTCGGCGTAGAGCTGCTGAGCCGAGGTTTTGAAAGCCGAAGCCCGCAGCTCCGAAGTAGTAGGCACCCGGTACTCGGCCCCGGTGGCGTTGACCGAACCCACAGGCGTGGCCAGGGGGGTAGCCATAAACAAAGAAGCCACGAACGGCAGGATACGACGAGCTGCCCGACGGGCCCGGCGCTTCAGGCGGTTGCGGCGAATTACACTCGGCTTTTCCATAAGATGAGGCAGGTTGTTGCAAGTTAGAAACAGCAGATCCTCCTGAAGAGTGCCTGCGATAGGGTGGCTATACGCAGAACCGTCGGCAAAGGTGCATTCATTTATCCGACAATATCCTGAATCACATATACATAAGAACATTCAGATACTTAAAAAATAAAACACTGTAAGTGAATACTCACTTTCTGAAAATAATAACATTATGGCTTATCGATGAAATTTCCTGTCTACTCCCTAATTTACATGCCGCCTTTGCTGAAACCTCCTTTAGCACGGCGAATTTTCGCCCCTTTCCCTTTTCTCATCACCCCAAATTCCCCAACATTCATGCACACTTCTATTAAATGGTTACAAAAACTCGTTCTGGCGGGCGCGGCGCTTTGCGTGCTGGGCAACCACCCGGCCCACGCGCAGAAAGTAGTTCTGCAGGGCTTCTGGTGGGACTACTGGAACTCCAACTACCCCAACGGCTGGGCTAACTACATTGCCCAACTGGCTCCGCGCCTGAAGGCTATGGGCGTGGATGCTGTATGGCTGCCGCCGAGCATCAAAAATGGCAACCAGGGCAACGGCTACTCTCCCTTCGACCACTACGATCTGGGCGATAAGTACCAGAAAGGCTTTGTGGGCACGCGCCTGGGCACCAAGGACGAGCTGCTGCGCGCGGTGGCCATTCTGCACGCCAACGGCATTGAGGTGGTGCAGGACATCGTGCTCAACCATGTGGACGGTGCCGGCTCGCAGAGCGGGGCGGGTGGCCAGGACCCGGCGGCTTGGGAAGACTACTCGACCAGCAAGTACAAGAACTTCCGCTATGTGAGCTACAACAAGCCCGCCTCGGCCGAAGACGCCACCAACTACCTGGCCCGCAACGGCCGCTTCTCTAAGAACTGGCAGAACTTCAACCCCAATCCGGGCAACAACTCCACTTCCGGCGACTGGAACGCCGTGTACTTCGGGCCCGACGTGAGCTACTACTCCGGCTCCTACGGCCAGAGCTCCAATGCTTCTTTTAACCCCACCCAGGCCTCCGACTACATGCGCAACAACATGCGCAACTGGCTGATCTGGTACAAAAAGCAAGTCGGATTTGACGGCGTGCGGCTGGATGCCGTGAAGCACTTCCCCGACTTTGCCATGGAGGATTTTCTCTACAACCTGCAAAGCAACGCAGGCTGGGCCAACGGCGGCGCCACCATGTACGCCGTGGGCGAATGGGTGGGCTCCTCGGGCCAGATGGATGGATGGGTGAGCAACGTGCAGAACCGCGCCGGCACCTTTGATTTTTCGCTGCGCAACGGCATTTACAGCATTGTGAGCGGGGGCGGCAACTTCGATATCGGCTCGTTGCCCGGCTACCAGCAGGGCACGCGCGTGGTGCTCATCAACGGGCAGTACGTGCACCGCACCGTGCCCTTCGTGAACAACCACGACACCTACCGGCCCACCACCGACGCCAGCGGCAACATCACGGGCTGGAACACGGGCTCGGAGCTGGCCCCACACATCGACCCGGGCGACGGGCGCCTTTCGGCCGCCTACGCTGCGGCCTTGGCCCTGGATGGCTCCCCGCAGGTTTTCTTCGAGGATCTGTTCAACGTATCGACCACCGGCAAGCGGTTTTCGCACCAGCCCACCAGCACCACCGACCTGCCCACCCGCTCCGATATTGAGAACCTGATCTGGTGCCACCAGAACCTGCGCTTCAAGGAGGGCGCCTACAAAGTGCGCTGGCAGGCCGCCGACCACCTCGTAATTGAGCGCAGCACCAAGGCCATTATCGGCATCAATGACAACTGGAGCGCCTGGCAGAACAGCACCGTTTCCACTGATTTCGCACCTGGCACCGTGCTGAAGGACTATTCCGGCGCCAACGGTACGGCCACCGTGACGGTAAGCAGCTTGCAGACGGTGAGCATTAACACTCCGCCTTGCAACGGCACGGCCTCGGGTGGCCGGCGCGGCTACTCAGTGTGGGCGCCTACGGGCATCGGCACCAACTACGTGCGCCCAGCCCTGGCTACCACCCAGGAATGGGAGCTGGCTGATGACCTCGGCGACTCGCACGCTTCGTCCTTGAAACAGGGCGGGCAGCTGCCGGCCGCCTCTACGGCTTACCGCACGGCGGGCCGTATCTACTCGGCTTCCGGCAAAACCGTTACCTACAACCTCTTCCCCACCGATGCTACCCGCAGCCTCACAGTGGAGCTGGTGAACGGCAGCGGCACTATTCTGACGAGCAAAACCGGCATCGGTAACCTCACGGGTACTTACACGCCCACGGCTGCTGGCTGGATTACCCTGCGCACCAAGAATGCCAGCAACGCCAACCCCGCCCAGCGCGCCTTTGTGAAAGTGACGTACACGGCCCCCATGGCTGTAGTAGGCTCCATGACGGCCCGCGGTGGTGCCACCGTAACGGACGTTACCTCGGAAGCTACGCTGACCGACGCCCTCCACGTGTATCCCAACCCAACGGCTGCCAACCGCATCGACGTGGTGGTGGAATCGGTGGGGCAGCGCACGGCTACCCTGCACCTCTACGATCTGACCGGCCGCCTGGTACACCAGCAGACGGCCCGCCTCTACCCCGGCACCAACGAGCTGCGCCTGAGCGTAGAAACCCTGCCGGCCGGTGTGTATCAGCTTTCCTCGCCCGAGCTGAACCGCAGCAGCAAGGTGATGGTGCGGTAATTTTCGATTGAGTCCATTTGCAAAAAGAGCCGCTGGAGTTTCCAGCGGCTCTTTTTGTTACTGCGAAAGTATTTTCAGCCTTTCACGCCAGCCATACAGGCCTTCGCCTTCCTCGCCGCCAAAAATGCCGCCCTCTAAGAATTTGTTAACGAATTCATAAAGTGAATCTGTCAGGACAACGGACTCCTCGGTATGGTGATTGGAGTTCACAATGACGTAACGCGCAGGATTCTCTTCGTCGAGAACTACTTCCCATACGTCGCTAAAGATCATGTAGTCGGCAATAGGAAAGTGTAGGTTAGTGTTGGGAGCAGCAGGCCTTTCAATTTCTGTCAGTATATCGGACATTGAAAGAACCCGAAACAGGCAATCGTTCGTCCAGAAGCCAGGGCATTGCAAATAGAAAGCTCGTATTTCCTCCGGCAACTGCCTACCTAGTTTTGCCTCCACCTTGGCCATATGATGTTGGCTCTCATCGTGAAAACATACATCAAGCCGTTCGCGGGCATCCCGTATTTGCTGAAGCAAGTGTGGCAGTGAGACCATCGAGAGCGAAATGAAGAAACTACAACCACCCCCGCACTGCCAACCTTTCGGCAGCAGCGGCTCCTTCCAGCCACTTCGATTCCAGGCCGGGGCCGCTGAGCAGCAGGCAGCTTCCTTCGGGCACGGCGGCAATGATGGCGCGGTATTGATCGGGAGGCAGGGCGGGGCAGCCGCGGCTGTTGCCGGCCTGCCCGTGCCGCTGCAAGTGGCGGCGGCTCACGTAATCGGCGGCGTGCAGCACCACGTAGCGGCGCAGGGCGTTGTCGTTCCGGCCCGCGTCGAGGCCGCGCAGGCGGCGCGAGAGGCCGTGCTTGCCCTGGTAGGTATCCTGCGTGGCGTAGAAGCCCAGCGCCGTGCACGCCGATTTGATGGTGTTGGAAAACCGGCGCGCCCGCAGGTGGCCCGAGCCGCGGCCGTGCGCCACCGGACTGTGCTGCAGCACTTCGGCCTTGCGCAGGTCGATAACCCACAGTCGCTTTTCGGAGGAAGGCAAATCCATGTCGGCCACGGCCAGCACCCCGGCGCGACGTACCCGCCCGGCGCGGCGCAGGTTGAGGTATCCCACGCAGGCCCGCTCCAATACAGCCGGGCGCAGCGTAGCCGCCGCCGGCCCCAGGCGAGCGTGCAGCGCCCGCACAGCCTGCCGCAACGAATCGGGCACAGCAGCCAGGGGTGCTACGGGTGTCAGCTGAAGCGAATCAGGCACCAATTCGGTGGCTAACGGCGCGGGCGGGACCGGCGCGGTCCGCAGCTCCTGCCGCGCAACCTCCGGCGACTGGCAAGCGGCTAAAACAGCCATCAGCCCCAAAAGAAGCCGCCAGGAGCGTTCAGTCTTTACAACAGCAGAAGTAAACGATTCGAAAAGCAACACAGGTGTAAAGTTCGCACTTACCCTGCCGAATACAAATCAGCTGACCAATCAGAAAAACACGCTGGCGTTCAGCTTCACAAAAAACGGCGTGCCCGGCGTGAAATGCAGCTCCGACACCGGCTCGGCTTCCGTGCGCAGCTGGCTTTCGGTATCAAACTGGGCCTGATTCCACTCAGTATTCAGCAGGTTTTCGAGGTTGGCACCCACCTGGTAGCGGGGCCGCGTGTAGCGCACCACGGCATCAAGCAAAAAGTAGCCGCGGGCCTGCACTGAATTGGTTTCGTTGGCGGGCCGGTCGCGCAGGTGGCGGTAGCGCAGGCTGCCGCTTAGCCCACCGGGCTGCTGGTAGGTAAGCCCCCCAATACTGGTAAAGCTGGGAGCCAGCGGAATGTAGTTTTCCCCTTTGGGCAAGCCCACCGCCCGGCCCCGGTTGTAGTTCACGTCCACATCGGCATAGAGGCGGGGCGTGAGTTGGTAGCGTATTGATACGTCGGTGCCGAAGCGGCGGGTGGGGCCGGCGCTTTCCGTCACGCCCTCGTCACCTACGTACACCAGCTCGTCCTGCAGGTGCAAGGCCCAGAGCGCCACGTTCACCACCAGTGCCGGGCGGGGCTTGAAGGTGCTGCCTGCCTCGTAGCCAATGGCGCGGGGCAGCACCTGCGCCGTGCGGTTGGTGACTACTGCCCGGGCATCGTTGGAGTGAAACCCGAAGCCGGAGCGCGCAAATAGCTGCACGTTGGCCGTCAGGTCGTAATACAGATTCAGCTTGGGGCTCACCCGCGCCTTACCCGCCCGGCCCGACAGCGCGGCGTCCCGGTCTTCGTGAAACGCAAACCGGAAATAGTCGAGCCGCAGCCCGGCATTCACCGTTAACTTATCCGTGATGGGCAGGGTTTCCTCCAAGAATGCGTTGAAGTTCTGCTCGTATACGCGGCCGCTCACGATGGTATCGGTGGTGGTGCGGCGCATGGCGTGGCGCAAAGCCAGGTCCACGTCGTCCAGCCGTGTGCCGATGCCGGCCAGGGTGCGCAGGGTGCGGGCGCCCAGCGCCGTACTGCGCTCATAGGTGCCCAGGTAGCCGTAGAGGTTGCGGGCCTCGGTCTGGCGAATTGCGTCGCCCTGCGCCGGATTTTCCTTGAAGAAGGTGAAGTTGGAAAACAGATTAAACTGGTAGCGCGAGTAATACACCTGCTGCTTGAGCACGGCCTCGTGTGGCAGCGCCACGGTTAAAATGGCGTTGGCATTGGCCCGGCTGGTGCTACCGCCCTCCGAGTCGTCGATGCTGCCGTAGCGCGAAATCAGGCCCAGGCGTACGGCCCGCTCCGGCACCTGGCCCGAGGCATCCCAGCGCGAGGCGAAGTGCGAGCCGCTCAGCGTAAGTGAGGTGCGCTCCGAGAGCCGGCCCGTGTATTTAGCCAGCCCATTGAAGCGGTTGAGGTGCTGCTTGGCGTCGAAGTAAGAGTTGGTGAAGTAGTACTCGGCAGCTACATAGGCACTTTCGGCGCGCTTGCTCAACAGGTGCTTATCCTTGGGCAGCACATCCAGCAGCAATAGCGCCCGTCGCGTATCGAACTGGCCTACCTCTACTTTGGCCTGACTTTGCTCCAGGGACGTTTTAGTGGTGAACTCGCCCGCGCCGGCCGTGGCAAAATCCCCGAACCGAGCCGAGTACGGACCTTTATAGACTTTCAGCTGATCAACCGTTTCGGGAATAACGAAGTGAAAGTCAGCGTAGCCCTGGCCGTGAGCGTGGCTGACCATATTCACCGGCAGCCCGTCGATGCTCACGTTGAAATCGGTGCCGTGGTCGATGTCGAAGCCGCGCAGGAAAATCTGCTCGGCCTTGCCCCCACCCGCGTGCTGAGCAATGAACAGCCCCGGCACCAGCGGCAGCAGATCCTGGGCGGAGTTGAGCGGCCGCAAAGTCCGGTCGATGTGCGAAATGGCGGCCAGCGTCTGGTTGGGGTCCTGGGGCTGCGACACGGTGACTTCCCCAATGTTGAGGGCCACCACGGGCAGCACAAAGGAAGCCACCGTGGTTTCATTGGCCCGTATCGTCAGGGTTTGGGTGACTGCGCCGTAGCCCAATGCGGTTACCCGAATGGTCTGGGCACCGGGCGCCAGCGCCCGCAGATGAAAACGGCCCAGCCCATCGGTGGTGGCCCCGCTGGCTTGGCCATCAAGCCAGATGCTGGCGCCGCCCAGCGGCTGTTGCGAGGCAGAATCGACCACCGTGGCCCGGATGCTGCCGGTAGTAGCGGCGGACTGGGCCCGCACTGTGCCCGCCCCAAGCAGCCACAGTAGGGCCACTCGCAGCCAGTGGCTTCGTAAAAAAGCAGTCATGTACAAGAAAATACTGATGCTCAGCGGCTCTGAAAGGCCGCGCCGGGCATCAAAGTGGGGAATAAGACAAGCGCGGCGCCTTCCACAACAGAAAGAACCGCAACGAGCTTATCCCCGGCGGGGCGGCGCATCTATGGCGGCCCGGATACCCGTGGGCACGGCCGCAGTGGGCCGGCAAGGGTGCTGCACGGCAGCATAGTACATTGCCTGAATTGTCTCGGGCAGTGTTTCGGCTAGTAATACGTGGGTATCGATGCCTTTCAATAAACTCAACAGATGCACCGGCGAGTCGTGCGCGGTGCGCGGGTGCCAGCCTTTCTGGGAGCCGTTGCAGCGCTCAAAGCAGTCAAGTCGGAGGTAGTGTTGTTGCTGACACTGGGCGCTGTGCTGATACGGGTGCGCCACCTGCGTGCGCAGTTGGTCGTCAGGCCGCCGAACGAGGCCCGCGCCCACTACCAGCAGGTAGTTCAGCAACAGCAAGAGCACCAGGCAGCAGCGCATCAGGTAAAGTATAGATCAATCAGGAGGTGAAAAACACGCGCTCCACCGTCCAATAGGCCGCAATGAGCCCAATGACAACGGATGCCGGCACGACGATGCGCTGCTTGTACCAGGGCTTGCCGGCAAACCAGCGCCCCACCAGCGCATACAGCAGCAGAATAACGGTAACCTGGCCCAGCTCCACGCCCACGTTGAAGGCAATGAGCGACTCCACAAACGCCGCCTGCGGCAAGCCGACTGATGCCAGTGCGCTGGCAAACCCCAGCCCATGCACCAGCCCAAACCCGAACACAATGACCAGCCGCCAAGGATTTAGTTGCTGCACAATGATGTTTTCGAGAGCTACAAATAGGATGGACAGCGCAATAATGGGCTCCACGATGGAGGCGGGCGGCGAAATCAGCCCGTACATCGACAAGCCCAGCGTGATGGAGTGCGCCACGGTGAAAGCCGTGGCCTGCCACAGCACCGACTTGAGCCGCGGCTCCAGCAGGTACAAGCTCACTACGAACAGAATATGGTCGAGGCCCAGGGGCAGAATGTGCCTGAAGCCCTCCAGCAGGTAGGTCGAAACGATATCGGTGCGGGAAAGCTTGCTCAGGTCCTGGTCGAGCACGTGGGCCGACGCCAGCTGGGGCGCCAGCCATAAAAGAAGCACACCTACTGGCAGCCATCCACGACGAGCAAAGGAAAGATGACGCATGCGCTCAGGAAATCAGGATATAGATGGGAAAGCTGCTTAGCGCGCTGCCAGCAGCTTGCGGCCTTCATCGGCCAGGTCAGCTTCCAGGTAAGGGTTGATGGCCAGTGCCTGCTTGATAAGGGCGTGTCCAGTGGTTTCCTGACCGGTTTTCAGAGCTATAAGGCCCGCCCGGCACAGCTGCGTAGGATTATGCGAGTTGGTGCGGCGGGCTTTTTTCATGTATTGCGCTGCGTCAGCGTACTCGCCGCGCTTGTAGTGCACCCAGGCCATGGTCTCACACACGTCAATGTTATCGGGGCGGCGCTGGTATTCAATTTCGGCGTGCTTTAGAGCCTTGTCCAGTTCGTTGGTTTTCAGGTAAGCAAAGGCCAGCTCCCGGTCCACGTAGTGGCCCACGTTCTCGTCGGCATCTGCTGCCTCAGCGCTGGCATCCAGCTGCCGGATGGCGTCCCGGGCCGCAGCCTGGGCTTTTTGCGGTTCGCCGTTGAGGCGGTAGAGGTCGGTCAGCTCATCCGTGAAGGCATAGTCGGCTACGAGGTTGCGGGCTTTTTCGAGGTGCTTGATAGCCACTGGGTAATTGTGGCGGGCGCGCTCCACCCGGCCCAGGCCCGCTAGGGCATAAGCGTAGGCGGGGCGGTACTGCAACGACAGGTTGTAGTTCTTTTCGGCCTCGGGGAGGTTGCCGGTAGTTTCGTAAAGGTGACCCAGCATCACGCGGGCCCACTCGGTTTGCTCCATGCCCGGCACGCCGGCACGCACGGCCATGTGCATAGCCTCCACGGCGCCCGGCAAGTCGCCGTGAATTTCACGCAGGTACGACACCCGGGAATATGCGGTGAGGTCAGGACGCACCTGGTTCATGCGGTCGGCGGCGCGCACGGCAGCGGAGTAGTTGCCTAGTTCCACGTTGGCGTCACATAGCAATCCGTACACAAAGCCGCTGTGGGGGTTCTGCTCCTGGGCGCGGCGGGCCAGCGCTAAGCCTTCGGAAAAGTGGTGCTGCGTAAGGCTCAAGGAAGATTTGCAGCACAGGGCCTCAAAGTTGTCAGGCTCGGCGCGCAGTACCTTGTCCAGCATCTGCACGGCGGCGGCATCATAGTAGGCGTGCTCACCCGTCACGCGGCCCTCTTGCATGTAGGCTTGGGCCAACTGCAATTGAGCCTCATGGTCGTCGGGGTTGCGGCGCAGGCGTTCCTGCAAGCCGGCCACGGCTTTGCGGGTGTTCAGCCATTCGGCGCCCGCTGCCATGGAACCCTGCCGGATTTTAAGTTGAGGCACCGGCCCTGTGGGGCGGCTCAGCACCAAAGCAGCCACCGCAGCCACAAAGCCTAGTATCACCAAAAAATATAAAATGCGTCGAGGTGTACTCATAGGATCAATGTGAAGGGAAGCAACGCGTGAAGCCTTGGTCGTACACACGTCCGGCCCCCTTACGGCGGCCGGACGGTTACGAAACCAATGAGCCAATTATTCCTTGGTTTTCAGCAGTTTTACTGACTGAAGGTTGGTTTTACCAGTAGAAAGCTTGGCAATGTAGAGCCCGCTGGCCAAGCCCGCAGGCGCCGTCCACTTGAACTCATACGTACCAGGCTTCATTACCTTGTCGCGCACCGGCGTAGCTACTACGCGGCCATTGATGTCCACAATAGTAATCGTGACCGGCATGCGCTGGGTTACGCGGTAGCTGAACGTCGTCTGACCTACGAAGGGATTCGGATAGTTCTGAGACAATTCCGCCAACTGGGGCTTCAGGCCTAGTCCCGAAGCGCCACGCTGCGAGGTAACGGTAGGCTGCGCTTTGGTACCCGACCATGGCGTCTGCACGAACGGGAACATGGCTTTCAGCGTGGTATCATTCTTCTCTACGCCTGTAGTGAACGTCAGCACGTTCTGCAGCTGCTGCGTTACAGGGTCGGTATCCGTGGCCTCAAAGTCATCATACCATAGGCCTACGGCCGCCAGTACGGCACCGCTCACGGCTTGCAGCTCAATGCGCACTACGTCGTCTTCCAGGCGGCGCCCGTTCGGGAAGCCATCCATGTTCGGAATAGCTTGCAGCGTAGCATTAGCATTATAGCGCGGGTCCGTCAGACCTAGTACGGCAGCAGCCAGTAGGCCTTCCGAACTGAAGTCAGTCGACTTACGGTCCGTAACCGGTACAGCCATGTTCAGGCGCAGCATGTCACCAACCACAGGTAAGAAGTTGTTGATGAAGGGTTTGCCCGCCGCCAGCGGATTACCGGCTTTACCCGTAGCCAGCTGGTAAGGTGCCAGGTTCGGCACGCCCGTCATGAAGATCGGCAACAAGTCCACGGAGCGGGGCTTGTTTTCCTGCAGCAGGATGGGGCCAAACGTGGCATCAGCGAAAACAGTACCTGCCCGCTGGGCCGTCGTCAGCACCGACAGGCCATCGGCCCCGTTGCGGAAGTCAAAACCAGCTGGGGGCAAGCCGGCGCGACCAGCCAATGATTTGGACTGAATGCGCAGCTTGGAGAAGCCTGGTACCGCCTCGCCATAGTATGTCTGGCCAGCCGGCTTAGGTGCTGCCGGGTCCTTAGGGGCATTATCTGCCATGTACAGCGCCAGTTCCGGGTTCACGAAGTTGGCGTTGAAGTCCGGGTTTTCGTTGTACGGCGTGCGGGCATTGAACTCGTCTTTGTCGCCAATGGGGTTTACCACTTCGTTGGTCAACGGCATGCCCAGGCGCGACACCTGCACCCAGTCGCCCGTGTGAGTTTGCGTACCGTCCGTTTTCAGCGTGCGAATAGCGCGGCGGCTGGCGGAAGCCCATACCCCGATGACGAAGTCGCCATCAAGGATAGTCGTGGCCTTATCCACCGTTTTACCGTCTTTCTGCAGCTGCGAAATCGGGATTTGCAGGGCAATGGTGTTCACGTTTTTGTGATACAGCCCGTCGCGCGCGTTTTCGGGGCGCAAGCCGCCCAGGTCCTCAATGGCTCCGATATCCACGAAGAACGGATCATCCACGGGGCCGCAGAATACTTTGCCGCCGCCAGCCGTTTCAATGGCGGCCGTCATCAACGACTCGTAACTGGCCGCCGCCAAACCAGCGGCACCCGTAATGGCGCGAGGTCCTACGTTGTAGGGCGGCACGGTACCGGCGCTAACCAGCGTGGTAGTGGCACCACCGTTAATAATGCGCTCCAGTTTATACGTAGTCTTCAGGTTCTCCTTTTTGAGGCGAATGTTGAAGTGCGTAGTGGGGTCTTCGTTGGTGCGCGTGAACGTGAAGCGGTACGTAATATCGTCGCCGGTGGTCGTAGCGTCGTTTTTAACGTGGATTTCGTACCGGATGTCTTCGCCGAAGTGGTAGTAGTTCGGGCCTCCCTGGGGCAGCTGGAACGGAATGAAGTTGGCGATGATGGTCACCATCTCATCGTTGCTGGGGTCCCGGAACGCGTATACGTCGGTGTTGTCAGCCAGCGGATCATCCGCAATAAGGGGGGCTTCGCGGTGGCTGGAAGCTTCCATAGGGGTCGTCTGGCTGCTCCAGACTGCCAAGCCGGCAGCCCCAAGCGCAGCTAGCGCCACTGATAGAATCGGGCGAGTAATTTTCTTCATGCGAAACGTGGTGGGGGTTAAGTGAGAAAATAAGCAATAGCCACACGGTGCCCCAGGGGGCAAAACAGCCGGTGGAAAACAACCTCAACAAGTCGAAAAGGAAATAAAACGTCCGCTAGAATATGCGGAGCGCAAGCAGCAGGCTGTAAATCAACCTGCTAGATAGGTAGCGACGAATGCGCAGAACGAGTATGTATCGCAGATACGCAGATACAAGCTCGACCAGATTGCTTTATTCTAACTTATTTATGTACATAATTCCGGTTAACCTCAACAGCGCCACGCCCGCGCATTCTTCGTTACTTTTGTAGCCCCCGAAACGGTTTGCCGCTCCGGCTGTTTTATCGTCGTTTCGCCCTTCGTGCGCCGTCCCGGCGCTTCTTTTTTGCTATGGCTAAAGTTGCAATCAACCTCTCTACCGGCAGTATTCAGCAGGAAGAAATCATTGTCGGTATCGACCTGGGTACGACCAACTCGCTGGTGGCCTACATCCACCCCGACGGCCGGCAGCCCGTGGCTATCAACGACCAGGGCCGTGGCACCATCGTGCCTTCAGTGGTGCACTTCCCGGCCGGCGGCGAAACGCCCATTGTGGGCACCGAGGCCAAAGACTACCTGCTTACCGATCCGCAGAACACGATTTACTCGGTGAAGCGCCTGCTGGGCAAATCCTACAAAGACCTGGGCCAGCACGCCCGCGACCTGGGCTACAAGGTCATCGACGACAACTCCGAAGGGCTGGTAAAAATCCGGGTGGGCGAGAAGTTCTACTCCCCCATCGAGCTGTCGGCCGAAATCCTGAAGGAGCTGCGCGCCCGCGCCGAGCACGCCCTCAAAACGCCCGTCAACAAAGCCGTGATTACGGTGCCCGCCTACTTCAACGACTCCCAGCGCCAGGCCACCCGCGACGCCGGCCGCCTGGCCGGGCTGGAAGTACTGCGCATCGTGAACGAGCCCACGGCCGCCGCGCTGGCCTACGGCATCGGCCTCGACCCCGAAGAAGAGAAAACCGTGGCCGTGTACGACCTAGGCGGCGGCACCTTTGATATCAGCATCCTGCACCTGCACCAGGGTATTTTTGAGGTGCTCAGCACCAACGGCGACACCTACCTTGGCGGCGACGACCTAGACCGCGCCATCATCAACCACTGGACCCAGCAGCACAATCTGGCTTCCACCCTGGCCGACAACGGTCCGCTGCAGCAGGAGCTGCGCCTGCTGGCCGAAGCCGCCAAGCGCTACCTTAGCCAGCACGACGACTTCGGAGCCAACTTCCTCGACAACCTGGTGCTTCGCCTGACGCGCCCAGAATTTGAGGAGCTGATCCGGCCGCTGGTGGAGCGCACTATTGCCTCCTGCCGTATAGCCCTGGCCGATGCCAAGCTGCAGCCCCAGGACCTGACGGCCGTACTGCTGGTGGGCGGCTCTACCCGCGTGCCTCTGGTGTACAACGCGGTTTCGGCGTTTTTCCAGCAGCAAGCCAACAACTCCCTGAACCCCGACGAAGTGGTAGCCCTGGGAGCCGCCATTCAGGCCGATATTCTGGGTGGCAACCGCCGCGACGTGCTGCTGCTGGACGTAACTCCCCTCACGCTGGGCATCGAAACGCTGGGCGGGCTGATGGACCCGATTATTCCGCGCAACTCCAAAATTCCGACCAAGGCCGGCCGCCAGTATACTACCTCCGTGGATGGGCAGGTGAACCTGAAGATTTCGGTGTACCAGGGCGAGCGGGACTTGGTGAAGGAAAACCGCAAGCTGGCCGAGTTCGACCTGTGCGGTATCCCGGCCATGCCCGCCGGCCTGCCCAAGGTCGACGTCAACTTTATCCTGAATGCCGACGGGATTCTAAAAGTTGAGGCTATTGAGTTGCGCTCCAGCACCCGGCAGGAAGTGGAAATCAAGCCCCAGTATGGCCTCACAGACGAGCAGGTGGAGCAGATGCTGATGGACTCGATGACCCACGCCCGGGAGGATATTGCCGCCCGCATGGTGATTGAGGCCCGCACTGTGGCCGAGCAGATGCTTTATCAGGTGGAGCGCTTCGTGGCCAAAAACGGCCAGCACCTCACCGCCGAGGAAACTACGCAGACGACGGCGGGCGTAGCCGAACTCAAAGCGGCCCTCACCACCCAGGAAAAAGACGTAATTCTGAAAGCCGTAGACGAGTTGGAAGAGCTGACGCGCCCCTTCGCCGAGCGGGTCATGAACATTTCCATCAGCCAGGCTATGGCCGGAAAGAAAATTGACTAAAGGGTTGAATAGGTTTCTGGTTGAATGGCTTTTGGCTACAGGCCGAGCCATTCAACCAGAAACCTATTCAACCAAAAACCCATTCAGCCGCTCAGCTTCTTGAATCCGCACGTCGCCCGTCTGTACCAGCTTGCGCAACAGCCCAGCCGCCGCATTGTGGGGCTGATGTCGGGCACCTCGCTGGACGGGCTGGATGTGGCCCTTTGCCGCCTGCACGGGCACGGGCCAGGCACCCGGCTGGAGCTGGAACAGTTTGCCACTGTGCCGTACTCGGATGAGGTGCGGCGGCGCATCCGGCAGGTATTTGCCCAGCCCCAGGTGAGTCTGGAGTACCTCACGCTGCTGCATCCGTGGCTGGGCCAGCTGCACGCCGATATGGTGCTGGATTGCCTGCATGAGTGGCAGGTGTTGCCCGCAGCGGTAGATTTGCTCGCCAGCCACGGCCAAACGGTTTTCCACGCCCCGCACCATCAGCATTGGCAGCCCGACTTCCAGGGTCAGAACGCCACCCTACAGCTCGGCGACGGCGACCAGCTGGCCATGCGTACCGGCATTATCACCGTCAGTGACTTCCGGCAGAAACACGTAGCAGCCGGGGGCGAAGGAGCTCCCCTGGCCACCTACGGCGACTATCTGCTACTGAGCAGCCCCACGGAAGCCCGCGTACTGCTCAACCTGGGCGGCATTGCCAACTTCACCTTTCTGCCTTCCCTGCAGAACGATGCGCGCCCCGTATTCAGCACGGACACGGGCCCGGCCAACACCCTGCTGGATTCGGTTATCCGTGCCCGGCGGCCGGAGCTGGCTTACGATGAAGGAGGCCAGCTGGCGGCTGCCGGGCTGGTGCATTCCGGCCTGCTCACGGCTTTGCTGGATCATCCGTTTTTTGCGGCGCCACTGCCCAAAACTACCGGCCCGGAGCTGTTCAGTGCCGCTTACCTGCGCCGGGCCCAGGAACGAAGCGAAACACCAACAATGGGCCTTGAGGATTTACTGGCTACCCTCACCGAGCTTAGCGCCACGAGCGTAGCCCGGGCCTTGCAACTGGCATTCGGGCCGATGCCGGCGTTGGCTGTATATGTAAGTGGTGGAGGCGCGCATAATGCTACGCTGCTGGCGGCGCTGCAACGAAAGCTGCCCTCCTGCAGGCTGGCCAGTACTGATTTGCTGGGAGTATCTCCCGATGCGAAAGAAGCCGTTCTGTTCGCGCTGCTGGCCAATGAGAGTGTGGCTGGCACGCCTACGCAGCTGCACGCGGCCGGCACCCCGGCGGTATTGTGCGGCAAAATTTCCCTGCCGGCCTAAGGCAGCGGCAGGCTGGGCTGACCGGGCCGGGCCGGCACCGGCGTAAAATACAGCACCCGCGTAGCCACCGAGTCCCGGAAGGAAACGTCCAATTGCAGGTGGGGCGCTCCTGCCAGGGTGTCTTTCTTGAACGTGAAGGCGCAGAAATAGCGTACACTCCCGCCTTCGCCCAGCCGCAGCCCCAGCTTATATAGGTCGAAGCCGGGGCCAAAGTGCTGGGCCTGCGCATGCACCGGCCGCATCACCTCCGCAAACCGGGCTGCCGTTATCCGCTGCGTCACGCTGGCATCCAGCAAGCCGTACGCCGCCGGGTAATCGGCCCGCAATACCGCCTGCAGAAACTGCCGTGCCACCTGCACCTGCGTGGGCGGGGTGGTTTGCGTTTGCGCCTGTGTAGCCGGCAGCGCAGTGCCCAGTAGCAGAGCCAGCGCACTCAAAGAAATTTTCTGTAGCATCATTAAGACAGCGCGAAGGCTAGAGCCGCTACAACAGGCCGCCGGTGAAAATAACTCAGCGGGCGCACAAAAAATCGGCGGTACCTAGCCGGCCTGTCTGCCTAAGCTACGTACCGCCGATTCGAGCGGAAGGTTTTTTAGTTTATTCTACCACTATCCGCTGCACAACGTGCAGATTATTACCCGTGATGTGCAGCAGATAAACTCCCTGGCTGAGCGTCTGTGTGTCAAACCGGCTAACTCCTGTGCGGCCCGGCACCTGGCGTTGTGCTACTCGCTGCCCAAGGGTGTTGAAGAGCGTGAGTGTGGCATCGTCGGCAGCCGCTTTGGCCCCCGACAGGGAAACCAGGAAATAGCCCGTACGCGCCGGATTGGGGTACACCCCAATGGTGAGGCCTGCGGTTTGCTGCTGTCCGGCGGTGGCTACGGTTACCGTGAAGGCCAGGCTGGTCGTGTTGTTGTCGTTGCTGCTTTCGGTTAGGGAGTTGTCGGGGTTCAGCACCACCAGAATGTAGTAGCTGCCCGAAGCCGTAGCCGCCGGAATGGTTGCGCTGAGCTGCAGGGGGCTCGTCTGGCTGCTGGCCAGCGTAGCGCCCGTGGCGCTGCCCAGCTGTACGTCGCCGGCATCGAAGCTCTGGTCGGCCGAGAGGTAAACGGCGTAGGGCTGGCTACTGGCCGGGCCCGTGCCGGTATTGCTGATGGTGCTGCTCACCGTTATGGCTGCCCCGGCGCTACCGCTGCTGGCCGAGAGGCTGGTCGACGAAGCCACAAACGTGAGGTCGGGCATCAGTGTGGCTACCGGGTCAGTTACCGTCAGGGCTAGGCTGGCCAGGTTGTTGGTTTCGCTGCTCTCGGCCACGGCGCTGGAGTGGGTCGGCTACGAACAGCACGTAGTAGCCGCCTGCTACCGTAGCGGCCGGCATGGTGAGCGTAGCTGTGCGCGTAGCCGTGGCACTGGCCGCGAGGCTGCCGCCGGTAGCCTGCCCCAGGCTCACGTCGGTGGCATCCAGCGTCATATTTTTTGACAGGTAGAAGCCTACGGTGCTGGTTGTAGCCGCCGTGTTGCCGCCGTTGCTGATTTTCACGCTGGCCGTTACTGAGGCGCCTTGCTGTACCGATGTTGTCTGCAGTTCGGCCGCGCTCAGCGTCAGGTCGGCTATCGCCGGAACGGTTACCGACAGCGCTACGCTGGCGACGTTGTTCGTTTCACTGCTTTCGGCTATGGCCGCGGCCGCATCGGCCACGAACAGCACGTAGTAGCTGCCCGCCGCAGTAGCGGCCGGAACCGTGAGCGTAGTGGTGCGCGTGTCGGATGCCGAGGCATTCAGCGCCGCGCCCGTCACGGTTTTCAGCAGGGCGTCATTCGCGTCCCAGATGGTGTTCGACGACAGGTAGTAGCTGATGGTGCTGCTGACCGCCGAGGCCTGGCCCTGGTTTTTGACGGTAATGGAGCTGGTTACGGTATTGCCCGCCAGCACGGAAGAGCTGCCCAGCGTAGCCGCTGACAGGGCCAGGTCAGCCTGCGCGGCTTTCACCGTCAGAGCCACGCTGGCTACGTTATCGGTTTCGTCGCTTTCCGCCACAGCCGCCGCGGCATCGGCCACGAACAGTACGTAGTAGCTGCCGGCCGTGGTGCTAGCCGGAACGGTAAACGAGCCGTTGCGCGTGGCGGTGCTGCCCGCAGCCAGGCTGCTGCCGGTAGTCTGGCTCAGGCTCACGTCACTGGCATCATAAGTAGCGTCTTTCGACAGGTAGTAGCCCACTGTGCTGGCCGTGGCACTAGCCGTGCCCGCATTTTTGATGCTGACGCTGCTGGTGAGTGCCCCGCCATTGGTAACCGACGTGGCCGACAGCGTAGCCGATGCCAGCGTCAGATTGGGCTGGGGCTTGGTCACCTTCAGCGCCAGGGAAGCCAGGTTATTGGTTTCGTTGGATTCCGCCAAGGCTTCCGAGGGGTCGGCTACGAACAGCACGTAGTAGCTACCTACGGCCGTGCCCGAAGGAATGCTGAGCGTAGCGCTGCGGGTAGCATTGGCGTCGGCCGCCAGCGTGCCACCGGTGGTGGTAGCCAGCGGCACGTCGCTGGTGCTGAACTTGGTATCGGTAGAAAGGTAGTAGCCTACGGTGCTGGCGCTGGCGCTGCCCTTGCCGGAGTTAGTAACCTTCACCGACGACGTGAGGGAGTTGCCGGCATCTACGGTGCTGCCACTTAGCGTAGCGCCCGATAACGTCAGGTCTGGGTTATCGGCCACACCAATACACGATACGGTAGCTTCAAAACCGGTGGAAACGTAGTAGTCGGTGGCAAAAACGATGGTAATGGCCCCGGTGCTGCCCGTCGCCTTCACCGTACCCGGCGAGGCGTTGAAGTACGTGTAGGAGCCCAGCAGCGGAGAAGACGTGTCCGGCCCGTTGTAGATGTACAGGTAGGAGTAGTAGTTCAGGGTGAACTGCGTGAAGTCGAGCTGCACCTTGGCCCCGCTGGTAGCCGGGTAAATCGTCAGCGTGCCATTGGCGTAGGAAGTGTAGTTGTCCGTGCCGCCGTTGTCATAGATTTTGGTGCCGCAGGTGGTAATGCTGGCCATGCCCGATGTAGGCACCACAGTACCGTTGAACGGCTCCGTTATGGTAATGCCAATGGCCGTGGCGTTGTTCTGCTCGTTGGTTTCCGAAACCAGGTTGGTTGCATCGGCCACCACCAGAATGTAGTAGGCGCCCGGCGTGGCATCCGTAGGAATGGTGTTGCTGAACGAGCGGTATGAATAATCATAGGCCGACACGTAGCCGCCGGTAGATGTGGTCAGCAGCTCATCGTTGCTGTCGAGCGTGGCATCCTTCGACAGATACACCTGGGCATTGCTGGACGCGGTAGCCGTATTGCCGCCATTGTACACAGAGAACGTCGTGTTCAGGCTGCCGCCCGCTGCTACCGAGTAGCGCGACAGGGAGGCCGAGTAAATAGCCAGGTCTATGCCCGGCGTAATCACTGAGATGGTGTAAGCTGTGACGTTATTCTGCTCATTGCTTTCGGCTACCTGATTCTGGTAGTCGGCCGCAAACAGAATGTAATAGGTGCCTGCCTCGGTACCGGCCGGAATCTGCACGGACGCATACGGGTAGGCATAATAGCCTGCGCTGATGCTATTGACAGTGCTGGACGTCAGCAGCACGTCGTTGCCATCGAGCGTGGAGTTCTTGGAAAGGTAGTACCCCAGGCTCGACGCGCTGGCGGTAGAGTTGCCCTGGTTGTACACGTAGGCCGAAACCGAAACGCTGCTCCCGCTGGCTACCGACGAAGGGCTGACCCCAGTGGACTGCACCGTCAAATCCACGTAGGGGTCCACTACCTGCAGCGTAACGCTGCTGACGTTGTTGTTTTCGTTGGATTCCGCTACCTGGTCTTTATAGTCGGCCACGAACAGCACGTAGTAGGTGCCCGCCGTGGCAGTAGCCGGCACGGTAAGGTAGGAGCCGCGGTAGTCACTGGCATTGGCCGCCAGAGCCGAGCCGTTCACCGAGTTCAGCAGCACGTCTTTGCTGTCGAGCTTGGTATCCGTGGACAGGTAGTAGCCCACGTTGGAGCTGCTGGCCGATGTATTGCCCTGATTGTAGATGTAGGTGGTGCCGGTGATGGTGGTGCCGGCCGTGACGGACGTGGCGCTCAGCTGCGACTGGGTAGGCACCAGGTCGATGCTGGCTTTGGCCACGGTAATGGCTACGGCCGTCACGTTGTTGTCCTCGTTGGTTTCGGTTACCAGATCCTGATAATCGGCTGCGAACAGCACGTAGTAAGTGCCCGGTACCACGGAGGATGGGATGTTGGTGTAGGCGTTGGCGTAGTTGGAGTAGCTGGCGTAGAGCGTGCCGCCGAACGTAGACGTCAGCAGTTGGTCTTTGCTGTCGAGCTTGGTATCGGTGGACAGGTAGTAGCCCACGCTGCTGGAGCTGGCGTTGGTGTTGCCGGTATTCTGGATGTAGGAAGTCAGGCTGATGGCATTGCCGGGCGCGGTGGAAGTTGGCGTCACATTGGCCTGCGTCATCACCAGGTCCACCGCCGCCGGAATAACGTTGACGGATACGGTAGCAATGTTGTTATCCTCGTTGCTTTCCGCCACGGCATCCTGGTAGTCGCCCACAAACAGCAGGTAGTAGTTGCCGGTGTTGGTAATGGACGGAATCTGCACGGAGGCTTCGCGGTAGCTGGAGGCGCCTACGGCCAGGTTGCTGCCCGTGCTGTTGCCAATCAGAATGTCGCTGCCGTCCAGCTTCGCGTCTTTCGACAGGTAGTAGCCCACCGAGCTGCTGGTAGCTGTGGTGCCCGTGAGGTTGTAGATGGAGGACGTCACGTACACGTTGTTGCCGGCCACTACCGACAGCGGCTGCACGGAGGCGCCCTGAACGGCCAGGTCGGGCTTGGGCACCGTCGTCACGCAGCTGATGCTGGCGGCGAAGCCGGCGTAGTTGTAGTAGCTGGTGGCAAACCGCACCGTTACTGCGCCGGTGGAGCCGGTACCATACACCGTGCCGGGGTTGGAGGAATACGAGTTGGTGTACTCACCAATCAGCGGCGACGAGGTGGATGGCCCGTCGTAGATGCGCAGCACATCGTAGTAGTAAGTTGAAACGGCCGAAAAGTCCAGCTTGATTTTGCTGCCCGCAGTGGCCGGATAAATGGTAATGGTACCGTCGGCATAGGTGGTGTAGTTGCCGTTGGCGCCACCGTTATCATACAGCATGCCTTCGCACGTGGTAATGGAGGTGGTGCCCGAGGCCGGAATGGTATAGGACTGCGCGGTGGCCGAGTAGCTTAGCACCACACTGGCCAGCAGAAGAAGCAATAAAGGAAGCCCTTTAAACAGCGGGGCTGAGGCGTAGCGTTTGGTCATATAGTCAGCAAGTAAAAAGCAGGGAGCAGGCCAGTCGGCACCACGCACTGGGGCAGGCTGGCGGGCAAAAAGGAAAAGGCAAGGTTATTCTTCTTCCTGGGGCACAAGCAGGAATACGTCTTCGCCGGGGCGCTTCATAATGTATTTTTCCCGGGCAAACTTTTCGAGCAGCTCCGGGCTGCTGAGCAGCTCGGCGCGGTCTTTCTTTACTTTATCAATTTCACTTAGATAATACTCCTTTTCGGTATTGAGCTCCCGCCATTTCGAATACACATCGTACTGTTTGATCAGGTCATTGGCATCGAACAGGAACATCCAGGCCAGGAAAGCTACTCCGGCCAGAAAGTAAAAGCTGCGCAGAAAACCGGGCACCCGCTCCAGCATCGTAGTCAAATACATAGGTTTCAAAGGTAAAGCAAAGGAGCCGATCTGTTGGCAGACCGGCTCCTGAAAATTTTACGCGTAAGGTTGTACTATTCTGTGCCCTACATCTTGCGGCCGGGGAAGTAGGCCACTTCGCCCAGCTCTTCCTCAATGCGCAGCAGTTGGTTATACTTGGCCATGCGGTCGGAGCGGGAGGCCGAGCCGGTTTTGATCTGGCCGGTGTTCAGGGCCACGGCCAGGTCGGCAATGGTGTTATCCTCGGTTTCGCCCGAGCGGTGGCTCATGATGCTCTTGTAGCCGTTGCGGCGGCCCAGGTTGATGGCGTCAATGGTTTCCGACAGCGTACCAATCTGGTTTACCTTGATGAGGATGGCGTTGGCAATCTTCTCATCGATGCCGCGCTGCAGGCGGTTTACGTTGGTCACGAACAGGTCGTCGCCTACCAGCTGGGTGGTGCTGCCGATGCTGTCGGTGAGGGCCTTCCAGCCGGTCCAGTCGTCCTCATCCATGCCATCCTCAATGCTGATGATGGGGTATTTCTTCGTCCAGTCGGTCCAGTACGACACCATTTCCGAGGACGTGAGCTTGTCGCCGGTGCTTTTCTTGAAGTGGTAGTGACCATCCTCGTAGAACTCCGACACGGCCGCATCCATGGCAATCATCACGTCGTCGCCGGGCTTGTAGCCGGCCTTCTCGATGGCCTGGATGACAATCTTGATGGCGTCTTCGTTGCTCTTGATGTTGGGGGCAAAGCCGCCTTCGTCGCCCACGTTCGTGCTGAAGCCCTGCTTCTTGAGCACGTCTTTCAGGTGATGGAAGATTTCAGTCCCCCAGCGCAGCGCCTCCGAGAAGGTAGGTGCGCCCACCGGCATAATCATGAATTCCTGGAAGTCGATGCTGTTGTCGGCATGCGAGCCGCCATTCAGGATGTTCATCATGGGCACGGGCAGCGTGGTGGCATTTACGCCGCCCACGTAGCGGTACAGCGGCATGCCTGCCTCAGCAGCGGCAGCGCGGGCAGCAGCCAGCGAAACGCCCAGAATGGCATTGGCACCCAGGTTGGCCTTGTTGGGCGTGCCGTCCATTTCCAGCATGATCTTGTCGAGCCAACCCTGCTCGTATACCGAGAAGCCCACCAGCTCTTCGGCAATCTTGCTGTTCACATTCTCTACCGCCTTCAGCACTCCCTTTCCCATGTACTTCGACTTGTCGTCGTCGCGCAGCTCCACGGCTTCGTGCTTGCCGGTACTGGCCCCCGAGGGCACGGCAGCACGGCCTACGGTGCCGTTTTCGGTGGTCACGTCAACTTCCACGGTGGGGTTGCCGCGCGAATCAAAAATCTGACGGGCGTGGATTTCGGTGATAATGCTCATAAGAAGAAGTTTGGGTTGAGAAATGAAAACGCTCCGAGCAACGCCGCGCCAAACCGAGCCCGGCCGCCGCGTTGCGGCAGCAAGGTACTCAATCAGGTCTTTTAGCCCAGCGCAATTTCCGGCACTTGCAAAGCCAGCACCGAAAAATGCGCACGCAAGCGTAGCTGGCCGCCCCTACCCTTCCAGCCACCGCCGGAACTCGGGCGTCTGTGCGGCGCTGGTAGTGAGTACCACATCGGCTTTGCCGCGCAGCTTCACGGCCAGCCGGTTGTTGAAGTACGGCTCCACTTTCTCCACGAAGCCAATGTTGACCAGCTCCGAGCGGTTCAGCCGTCCGAAGTGCGCAGGGTTTAGCTGGCGCTCTACCTCCGTAAGCGTACCACTAAGCGGGTAGCGCGTCCCCGCAACATCCACCGCGAAGGTCACGCCCTCGTCGGCTTGTACGTAAGCCACGTCCTCTACCTGCAGAATGTAGAGGCCATTGCGCATGCGCACCGAAAAGCGCTGCCGGTACTGCGGCTGACCTCCCTGCCGCAGAGCATGGCTTAGCTCGCGCACCACCTCCGGACTAAGCACTGGCGCGGTGGGTTGCGCAAAGCTCCCCTGCAGCCGCTGGTACTTGGTCAGCGCCTCCTGAAACTGCTCGTAGGTGAAAGGCTTGAGCAGGTAAGCAATGCCGTTGCCCCGGAAGGCAGGTAGCAGAAACTGGTCGTAGGCCGTGGTGAAGATAATGGGGCAGGTGACTTGGAACCGCTCATATAGCAAAAACACGTTGCCATCAAGCAGCTCAATGTCTGAGAAAATAAGATCGGGCATGGGGTGCGTTTGCAGCCAATCCAAGGCCTTGCCCACACTGCGCACCACCGGCGGGGCTGGGGGTGCTAGGCCGGCCTGCGTCAAAAACTGCAGGGTTTGGCGGGCGGCGGGCTCTTCGTCTTCCAGAATCAGGATACGCACAACACTGATATTATTTTATGCTGCCGAGTATGCCCGCGCCGCTGCCACCAGCGGCACCATCACGGCGAAGGTAGCGGCCGTATCCGTCACCGCAATTTCCCGGTTGCCGAGCAGCCGGTACCGCTCCCGCAGGTTGGCCAGGCCGGTGCCAGTCGAGTCGACTGCGGTGAGCTTGGGCCGGCGCGGGTGCGTCACGGTCAGGGTATTTTCAGTGACGTCGATAGTTATCAGCAGGGGCGCGTCATCGTTGCCAGCGTTGTGCTTGATGGCGTTTTCGACCAGCAGCTGCAGCGTGCCCGGCACCACCAGCAGCCGGTCCAGGTCTACGTTTTCGGGTAGCGTCTGCCGGAAGTCGTAGGCCGTGCCGAAGCGGTGGCGAAGCAGGTAGATGTATTCTTCCACGAAACGCAGCTCCTCCGTCAGCGGCACAAAGTCCTCGTCCTTGTAGCGAATCAGGAAGCGGTATAGTGCCGCAAAACGATTCAGGTATTCGTTGGCCTCGGCTGGGTCGTGCTGGATGAGGGCGCGCAGCACGTTAAGGTTATTGAAGAGGAAGTGCGGGTCCAATTGCGCTTTAAGATTGCGCAACTCGCTTTCTGTTTGCGCCTGGCGCACCTGCAGCAGCTTTTGCTGCAGATCGAAGTAGCGCTTGGCCGTGAGCAGTACCGCCAGCAGGCCGTAGCTTTTGGCGTGGGCTACGGCTCCCAGCACAATGCGCATACCCGACAGATCGATACGGTGCCCGAGCAGGCTGCCGTACACAATCAGGTATAGTCCCCCGCTCAGCAGCAAAAACACCGGCACCTGCCCCAGCCGCGACCAGTGCTTACGCTCCAGAAACAGCGGCAGAAATTGCCCTACGATTACCGCCACCGTGGTGGTATCGAACAGCACCGTTACCATTACCACCGGCAGAACCCGCCACCAGCTCCAGCCGGTATCCGATATGTACTGGAGCAGAAGCACCGGCGCCACCACGGCCCAATATGCCAGAATCAGCCGGACGTCGGAGCGCGTGAGGCGGTGCTTAAGCAGAAATGAGGTCATACTGCGAATGTAAGGCAAGGGGCGGGCCAGGCAAATATGCTTTTCGGGAGCTGAATGCAGGAGCATGCTCATGGCTGCAGGGCCTGCACGGCGGCCGAGTTGCGTACCAGAATCAGGTATTGCACATAAGCCGTAGCCGGCAGCTCCGGCCGGAAGTGGATCTGCTGGCCCCTGGGCACGCCCGGCGCATAGCTTACCTGAATGGGTTGCTGGGTGGTAGCGGCAGCCGGGGCATTCAGCTGAAACAGAGTAGTACTGCCCGGCTGGGTCTGAGCTGTCAGCTCCGCCATCCCATTAATGAGGGTCAGGGGGCCGTCGTGGTTGAATTTATCGGATTGAACGTAGCGCTGGGCGGGGCCGGCCGTGGGCAGGAAGTTGCCCGGCAGCAGCATCTGGCAATCGGCAAACACGCACATCAACGACACCACTTTGTTGTGCACCGGCAGAGTGCTCTGGCGCACCATCCCCGCAAACAGGGTGGCGCCGCTTTGCAGGGGACTTTGCAGCACGTGCGCCAGTCCCCAGAAGCCGTATAGCTTCTGCCCGGCCAGGTGCTGCGCCTCATACAGCGCCTGGAAGTTGGCGAAGATATTCTTTTCCCGCACCAGCATGTTGCTGCGGTTCTGCGTAGCGCCTACCAGCAGGTGCCGCACATCCTCATACCGACTGCCAAGAGCGGTTCGGTGGTTTCCTTCGGGCTGCTGCAGGGTGCGCAAAGCGCGTTGAGCTACGGCCGCCAGCACCGCCCCGGCTTGCTGCGGCTGCCGGAGCAGCATTGTTACCGAGTCCAGCTGCCCGCGCAGGGTCGGGTTCAGACCTTTCAGCGGTAGCAACTCCGTGAGATAATCTGCCGCCAAAGGCAGGTCCTGCAGCTGGTCGAGGCCCAGGAACCGAACCTGCCGCTTTTTGGGCAGCGTCTGGTTCCAGCTGCGAATCTGCTGGAACTTGGCCCGCAGCTCCTGGTTGGCCCACTGCGAAGTTTCAGCATTCCAGCTGCGGAAGATCAGGTCCAGCGTAGCCTCCTGCCCGGTGCGCAGGTACTCGTTCAGGTAGTATGCTTTGGCGCAGTCCACTTCGGCGACATAGGTTCGCACGCCGGCCCGCTCGTTCAGGTGCTTGAGCAGCGCGAGGTCAATTTCCTGCGGCCGCTGCACCCCGTGGGCTTCCCCCAGCAAAAACAGCTCGTTCCGGTAAAAGGCCGCATCGAAAGCCGGAAACGCGTCTTTGCTCCCAAGCTTTATGGTTGATGCTGGCACGTTCGCAAAACGCGCCGTCGGCTGCACGGCTTCTGCCGATTGAGCGTGAGCTTGGGCGGCTCCCAGCCAGATGCTGGCGGCACAAACCAAGGTTTTCAGGGAAAAGCGGGTTGTAGTCATGACGACGAAAGGATTAGCGTGAAGGAATGCCTCAAAGCACGCCGTTCAGGCCGCTGCTACCGCCACCTATCCTGCCAAGCCGCTGAAACTATCGGTGAACTGCGGGAAAAATCCATTGAACAGCCCGTACGCTCCGGGCAAAAAAGGGACGCACCTTGCGGCACGTCCCTTTTCAGTTGTAAGCTCAGCTTATCAATTCAACTACTCAGCGGCTTTTTCCTCGCGGGTTTCGGCGTTGTGCAGCGTTTCAGTAGCCGTATCTTCCGGAGCCGATACCTCGGTGGTAGCAGCGGCAGCAACCGGAGCAGCTTCAGCAGCCGGAGCAGCGGCTTCAGCACCAGCAGCCTTCTTCTTGCCACGCGAACGACGAGTCGTCGTCTTGGCTTCGCCGGCCGATTTGGCTTCCAGCAGGGCTTCGTTGTAGTCAACCAGTTCAATCACGCACATTTCGGCGTTGTCGCCCAGGCGCGAGTCGCTCAGCTTGATGATGCGGGTATAGCCACCGGGACGGTTGGCAATCTTGCCGGCTACCGCGTCGAACAGTTCCTTAATGGATTCTTTGTTCTGCAGGGTCGAGAAGACGGTACGACGCGAGTGCGTAGTGTCGCTCTTGGCCTTGGTGAGCAGGGGCTCGATGAACTTACGCAATGCTTTGGCTTTGGCCACCGTGGTGGTGATGCGCTTGCTCACGATCAGCGAGGATGCCATGTTCGACAGCATCGCGTTGCGGTGAGAGGCCGTGCGGCCGAGGTGGTTGAAGGTTTTACCGTGACGCATAAAAAGAGAAAATGTACGCTTGCGGGCAGCAACCACGGCGGAGAGCAAACTTGTTGCCCTCACATTAGAACCGCTGCCCCTGGGGCGTACTGGTGAAAAAAGTTGAATGTGAAAAATGTGCTGATGTGCAGAATGTGCTAAAATGAAAAAATGTGCTGATGTGAGTTGTGCGGGTAGCACATGCATCACATTAGCACATTTTCACAGTAACAACTATTCTTCGTCGAGCTTGTACTTGCCCAGGTCCATCCCGAAGGTCAGACCTTTTTCCTCCACGAGGTTTTCCAGCTCCGTCAACGACTTCTTACCGAAGTTGCGGAACTTCATCATGTCGGCCATGTCCAGCTGCACCAGGTCGCCGAGGGTTTTGATATCGGCGGCTTTCAGGCAGTTGTAAGCCCGCACGCTCAGGTCCATATCCGCCAGCGGCGTCTTCAGCACCTTGCGCATGTGCAGGGTTTCTTCATCAACCGTCTCTTCTTCTTCGGCTTTGGCCGTTTCGAAGGTCATGGTGCTGTCGGAGAACAGCATGAAGTGCTGAATCAGGATGTGGGCAGCGCCCTTCAGCGCGTCTTCCGGATGAATAGAACCGTCCGTGTGAATCTCGATGAGGAGACGCTCGTAGTCGGTTTTCTGCTCCACGCGGGTGTTTTCGATGCTGTACTTCACGTTCTTGATGGGCGTGAAGATGGCGTCGATGGCAATCTGGCCAAATACCTGATCGGCGGGCTTGTTATCCTCGGCAGGAACGTAGCCACGGCCTTTCTGGATGGTAAACTCAAACTCCAGTTCGGTAGCCGAGTCAATGTTGCAGATCACCAGGTCCGGGTTCAGCACCTGGAAACCGTTGGTGAACTTGTTGATGTCGCCGGCCGTGAAGGTTTCCTGGTTCTTGATGCGAACCGTGATTTTGTCCTCAATGGCGTCGCTCACCTTTTTGAAGCGCACCTGCTTCAGGTTGAGGATGATTTCGGACATGTCCTCAATCACGCCTTCGATGGTCATGAACTCGTGCAGTACGCTGCTGGTCCGAACCGACGTAATAGCGTAGCCCTCCAGCGACGACAGCAGGATACGGCGCAATGCGTTGCCGATCGTGACGCCGTAGCCTTTCTCAAGCGGTTTAAATTCAAACGTTCCGTAGAAGTCGTCGGATTTCTCCATCACTACCTTCTCCGGCATTTGAAAAGCTAAGATTGACATAAGTGGGGCGTTTTTTAGTATGGAGCAATGGGTATCAAGTAAAAAGCGCTTCTAGCTAGCTGCTTTGTACTCAATACCCAAACGCAATTCCAGTTTGTAACAAGGAAAAAAATCGAAGTAGTAGCCGGCCCAGCCGTAGCTGAGCCGCCAATATTACTTCGAGTACAACTCAACGATGAGCTGCTCCGTGATTTTCTCCGGAATCAGGTCACGCGAGGGGGCGCTGATGAACTTGCCCACCATTTCCTTGCCGTCCCACTCCAGCCACGAGAAAGCACGGGCGTTGCGGGCGCTGAGGCTGGTCGTAATGGCTTCCAGCGACTTCGATTTTTCACGTACGGCAACTACGTCGCCGGCGCGCAGCTTGTAGGAAGCAATGTTCACTACTTCGCCATTCACGGTGATGTGCTTGTGCAGAACGAGCTGACGAGCAGCGCGGCGCGTGGGCGCAATACCCAAACGGTACACCGTGTTGTCGAGGCGCGACTCCAGCAAAGCCAGCAGGTTGTCACCGGTAATGCCGGGCAGCGTAGCAGCTTTGTGGAACAGGTTCTCGAATTGCTTTTCCAGGACGCCGTACATGTACTTCACTTTCTGCTTTTCCATCAGCTGGACAGCGTACTCGCTCTGCTTCTTACGACGACCACGGCCGTGCTGGCCGGGGGGATATGCTTTCTTGGTGAGTGCCTTGCTCGGGCCGAAAATCGGCTCATTGAAGCGACGGGCAATCTTGGTTTTAGGACCAGTATAACGTGCCATTTCGGGGTTGTTGTGTGTTGAGGGGGTTGAACCGCGCGCGTTGGGTAATTACTCTAAGCCAAAGGGCTTCAACTAATCTCCAGCACCGCTGGCCAATAAAGGCCAGTTCGCTAAATCAAACGCGACGACGTTTGGGAGGACGGCAGCCGTTGTGGGGCAGCGGCGTCACGTCCTTGATGGTCGTTACCTCAATACCCACGTTACCCAGCGTGCGGATAGCCGACTCACGGCCAGCACCCGGACCCTTTACGAACACCTCGGCTTTGCGCATGCCCAGATCGTGGGCTACTTTGCCGCAATCCGTGGCAGCCATCTGAGCTGCGTAGGGGGTGTTCTTTTTAGAACCCCGGAAGCCCATCTTACCAGCCGACGCCCAGGAAATAACCTGACCATTGTTGTTGGTGATGGAGATGATGATGTTGTTGAACGAGGCTTTGATGTGTACCTGGCCTACGGGCTCAACAACAACAACGCGCTTCTTGGCTTTGTCTTTTCTCTTTTGTGCCATTTGGTTATCGCGAAAAACTGCGGAAGGTGTTGAAACCGGCTAGCCAATTTGGAAAGCCTGTGCTTCGATTCCCGCTACAGATTATTTAGTAGCCTTCTTCTTGCCAGCAACGGTCTTACGCTTGCCCTTGCGGGTACGCGAGTTGTTCTTGGTACGCTGACCACGAACCGGCAGACCTTTGCGGTGACGCAGACCCCGGTAGCAACCGATGTCCATCAGGCGCTTAATGTTCAGCTGCACTTCTGAGCGCAGCACACCTTCGGTTTTGAACTCAGCAGCAATGATGCTACGAATTTCACCGGCCTCTGCTTCCGTCCAGTCTTTCACCTTCTTGTTCAGGTCGATGCCTGCTTTGGTAAGGATCTGCTGGGCCGAAGGACGACCAATGCCGAAAATGTAGGTCAGCGCGATTTCACCGCGCTTGTTGTCTGGGATATCTACCCCTGCAATACGAGCCATGTGCTTTTTTAAAAAGTCTGGTGCTACTACCCCTGACGCTGTTTGTAGCGGGGGTTCTTTTTGTTGATGACGTAAAGCTTGCCTTTGCGGCGAATTACCTTACAGTCGGCGCTGCGCTTCTTAACGGACGCTTTGACTTTCATGGGAATGGAATTGTTAGGAGCTTAGGGTCTTGGGGTCTTGGCTAAGGAACCGAAGTCTGATTGTCCGGCTGAGTTTCAACCAAGACTCTAAGACCCCAAGTCCCTAAGACCCGCTACTTGTAACGGTACACAATTCGTCCCTTCGACAAGTCGTAGGGCGACATTTCCAGTTTTACCTTATCTCCCGGCAGAATCTTGATGTAGTGCATCCGCATCTTGCCCGAAATGTGGGCAATCAGTTGGTGACCGTTCTCCAGCTCCACGCGGAACATGGCGTTGGAAAGGGCTTCCAGGATGACTCCGTCCTGCTCAATGGAAGTTTGTTTGGCCATAAGGCTACTGTAAGGCTTTTTCTATGTATTCGAAGGAGGTAAGGATTTCCGCCTTGTCTTTTCTGACTACTACTGTATGCTCAAAGTGCGCCGAAGGCTTAAGGTCCTTGGTTCGGATGGTCCAGCCATCTTTCTCCTGAACCACACTCTTGGTACCGAGATTTACCATCGGCTCGATGGCCAGCACCAGGCCCGTCTGCAGCTTCAGCCCCGAACCACGCTTTCCGTAGTTCGGCACATCCGGCCGCTCGTGCAGCTTTTGGCCAATACCATGACCAACTAGTTCCCGAACGACCCCGTAGCCACGCTTTTCCACGTGATTCTGGATAGCGTAGCCCACGTCGCCCATTCGGTTGCCAGCCACTGCCTGCTCGATGCCGAGATACAGCGACTTTTTGGTTTCAGCCAGCAACTCCAGCACTTCCGGCGCCACTTCCCCTACTGGGTAGGTATAGGCACTGTCAGCATGGTAACCATTGAGCTCTACTCCACAGTCTACCGAGATAATATCGCCACTTTTCAGCACTACGTCACTCGGAAAACCATGCACCACTACCGAGTTAGGAGAGATGCATAGGCTGAAGGGAAAGTCCCTATAGCCCTTGAACGAAGGCTTCCCGCCATGATCCTTGATGAACTCCTCCGCGCGACGGTCTAGTTCCCGCGTTGTAATTCCTTCTCGAATCATGCCCGCAACCTCTCCGTGGGCCTGAGCCAGCACTCGCGCGCTGGCCCGGATCAGTTCTATTTCTTCTTCGGTCTTGTAGAAGATCATGACCGAATTTAGGATGCCAAGGCAATAGGCGTCGACCGACCGCGCACTTTACCTGATTTCATCATGCCATCGTAATGACGCATCAGCAGATAGCTCTGAATCTGGTTGAGCGTATCCAGCACCACACCTACCATGATGATAAGCGAAGTTCCGCCGTAGAAGGCTGAGAACGGACGCGTCACCCCAAACAGTAGAGCAATAGCTGGGAAGATGGCAATCAGGGCCAGGGCCAGCGCACCCGGTAGGGTAATTCGGGTCAGTACTTCGTCGATGTACTCCGAGGTATCAGCTCCGGGCTTTACACCCGGCACGAAACCACCGCTCCGTTTTAGGTCGTCGGCAATCTGGTTGGGGTTCACGCTGATGGCCGTGTAGAAATACGTGAACAGCAGAATGAGCGTCCCAAACACCAGATTATATTCCCACGAGGTATAGTCCGAGAACTTCACACCGATGGTATTTGCCAGGTCGCTTTCGCTCTGCCATACCGACGCTACAATAGCAGGCACGAACATAAGCGACTGCGCGAAGATGATAGGCATTACCCCGGCGGCATTCACCTTCATAGGGATAAACTGCCGCTGCGAGTTCAACTGCGCCGTACCACCAATCTGCTTGGCATACTGCACCGGAATCTGACGTACTGCCTGGGTTAGCACGATTACGGCCATTACCACGAAGAACAGCACCACCAGCTCCAGCAGGAATATTAACGCTCCGTTCAGGCCTTTAGCTGCTGCTTCGCCGATAATAGCACCGGGGAAACGCGACACAATCCCGATCATGATGATCATGGAAATGCCATTGCCAATACCCTTGTCCGTAATCTTCTCCCCCAGCCACATGCAGAACAGCGTGCCAGCCGTGATGATTATCATCGATGACACGGTGAACAGCGCCCCTGGGTTGACAATAGCGTCAGCGTTGATGGTAGCAATAAAGCCTACCGACTGCGCCAGTACAATTGGAATGGTAAGGAAACGGGTGTATTGGTTGATCTTCTTCCGGCCAGATTCGCCTTCCTTCTGCAGCTTCTGAAAGTACGGTACTGCAATTGTCAGCAGTTGCAGTACAATAGAAGCCGAGATATAGGGCATGATGCCCAGGGCGAAGATCGAAGCGTTGCTGAAAGCACCACCAAGCAGCGTATCCAAGATGCCGAAGATGCCTGCGGCGCCATCTTTCAGACGAGTAGCATCAACACCGGGCAGCACCACAAAGGAGCCTAGCCGATAGATGGCAATGAAAAAAAGCGTATTGAAGATCCGCGTACGCAGATCTTCAATCGCAAAAATGTTCTTTATCGTTTCGATAAACTTTTTCATCGCCGAAAAGACGTTACAGCGTCACTGCTTTACCGCCGGCCTTCTCAATAGCTTCAACAGCCGATTTCGAGAAAGCGTGGGCATGAACTTCCAAGGCGGTGGCAATTTCGCCGCGGCCGAGGATTTTAATCTTGGCGCTTTTCGAAGCCAGACCAGCGTTTACAAAGAAAGCGGAGTCCAGGGTGGTAGCACCACCTTCGGCGAGGCCAGCCAGCACATCTAAGTTGATGGCTTTGTACTCCACGCGGTTCAGGCTCTTAAAGCCGAACTTAGGTACACGGCGCTGCAGGGGCATCTGGCCACCTTCGAAGCCCGACTTTTTGGAGTAGCCCGAACGGGACTTGGCACCTTTATGACCGCGCGTTGACGTGCCGCCACGGCCGGAACCCGTACCACGACCTACGCGCTTTTCATTGCGGGTAGCACCAATGGCGGGTTTGAGATTGCTGAGATTCATAATCGAGATACTTCCTACAGTTCGGTTACTTCCAACAGGTGTTTCACGGCGTTTACCATGCCAGCAACCTGAGGCGTATTTTCCACGCTTTTGGTGCTACCCATTTTGCCGAGGCCAAGGGCCTTCACCGTGCGTTTCTGACGCTCTGGGCGGTCGATAACGCTTTTCACGAGTTTAATTTGGATCTGCGCCATCTGACTCTTAACCGTTAAATACTTGGGCGAGTGTGATACCGCGGGCCTGAGCAATCTGCATCGGGTCACGCATTTTCAGCAGCGCATCGAAAGTTGCCTTTACCACGTTGTGGGGGTTCGACGAGCCTTTCGACTTAGCCAGTACGTCTTTAATACCGGCGCTTTCGAATACGGCACGCATAGCACCACCAGCAATTACACCGGTACCAGCAGCAGCTGGCTGAACTAGTACGAAGCCACCGGAGTACTTGCCTTCCATTACGTGAGGAACGGTGTGCTTGTACAGCGGCACCTTCACCAGGTTTTTCTTGGCGTCGTCAATGCCTTTGGCAATGGCGTCAGTTACTTCGTTGGCTTTGCCAAGGCCGTAGCCTACGGTGCCGTTGCCGTCGCCTACTACCACGATAGCAGAGAAGCTGAAGCGACGACCGCCTTTTACCACTTTCGCTACGCGGTTGATGGCAACCACTTTTTCTTTCAGGTCGGACTCGGCCGCGCGGGGAGCCTGGTCACGGTTACCGCCTCGGTCGTTTCCACCACCACGACGGTCATTGCCGCCCCGGTCATTACCGCCACCACGGTTGTTGTTGAATTCTGCCATGATGCGTTAGAAATTAAGGCCGCCTTCGCGGGCTCCTTCTGCCAATGATTTTACACGGCCGTGGTAGAGGTAACCCGAACGGTCAAATACCACTTTCGTAATGCCTTTTTCCTGAGCACGGGCGGCAAGCTCTTTGCCGACTGCGGCGGCGAGGGCGACTCCGTTGCCCCCTTCCACCGAAACGTGCTTCGAGGAAGCAGCTGCCAGCGTGCGGCCAATGGTGTCGTCAATAATCTGGGCATAAATGCCCGTATTGCTGCGAAACACCGACAGACGCGGGCGCTCGGACGTGCCAGCCACCTTAGTGCGGATGATGCGCTGGATCCGTTTTCTTCTAGTTGCTTTATCGAAAGCCATGGTGTGATGTTATTTCGAAGCCGTTTTACCAGCCTTACGACGAATCTGCTCGCCCACGAAGCGTACGCCTTTGCCTTTGTAGGGCTCAACTTTACGCAGCGAACGAATTTTGGCGGCTACCTGTCCCAGCAACTGCTTATCAATGCTGGTGAGGGTTACGATGGGGTTCTTGCCTTTTTCGGTAACAGCAGTAGCCGTTACTTCCTTCGGCAGCGCCAGGAAGATATTGTGCGAGTAGCCCAGAGCCAGCTCCAAGGTGGTACCAGCCATGGAGGCTTTGTAACCTACACCTACCAACTCCAGTTTCTCTTCCAGACCGTTGCTAACACCGCTTACCGCGTTGTTCAGCAAAGAGCGGTAGAGGCCGTGCATAGCTTTGTGACGCTTCTGCTCCGTAGGGCGGGTTACCACCAGCTGGCCGTCTTCCTGCGCCACGATGATGTCGCGGTCTACCGGAACAACCAGCGTGCCTTTTGGGCCCTTTACGGTTACCGTATTTTCGTTGCTCACTTCAACCTGCACGTTGGCGGGCAGGCTGATGGGCAGTTTACCAATGCGTGACATAGTCTCGTTTTCCTTTCAGATTAGTAGACGTAGCACAGCACTTCGCCGCCCACGTTTTCGGCTTTTGCCTCTTTCTCCGTCATCACGCCTTTCGACGTCGACAGAATTGCAATACCCAGACCGCTCAATACGCGGGGCAGGTTCTCCACGTGAGCATACGTACGCAGACCAGGCGAGCTGATGCGCTCCAGCTTGGTGATGGCAGGAGCCTTCGTGGTTGGGTTGTACTTCAGCGCGATTTTGATCGTGCCTTGTACTGCTGCATCATCAAAGCGGTAGCTCTGAATGTACCCTTTCTTGTAGAGCACTTTCGTGATTTCCTTTTTGATGTTGCTGGCCGGAATCTCTACTACCCGGTGGTTTGCCTTGATGGCATTGCGTACCCGGGTCAGGTAGTCGGCAATTGGATCTGTATTCATTGAGAATGTAGAAAAGAAGCTCCTAATTCTAGGGGCCGCAAAGATAGGAAAATTTCGCCGCCACGGAAAGCGGCGACGAAATTTTCAGTTAAGACTACTCGGCTCGGCTTGTTAAGGCTCGGCCAATGGTTTCTTTTGGCAACCTGCCATGTATCATTGTCTTGCGCAGGCGAACTGCTTTAAGACAATAGCAGTGGTACTACCAGCTGGACTTGGTCACGCCGGGAATTTTGCCGGCGAGGGCCATTTCGCGGAAACGCACCCGGCTGATGCCGAACTTGCGCATGTATCCACGGGGGCGGCCGTCAATTTTGTCGCGGTTGTGCAAACGCACGGGCGAGGCATTGCGGGGCAGTTTGTCCAGGCCTTCGTAGTCGCCGGCCGCTTTCAGGGCTTTGCGCTTCTCGGCGTAGCGGGCAACGACAGCAATGCGCTTCCGCTCCCGGGCTTTCATCGATTCCTTAGCCATTGTTTTGTTTCTTGGCGTTAGCGAATGGCATACCGAAGGCGCGCAGCAGCTCGTAGCTCTGTTCGTCGTTTTCGGCCGTCGTTACGAAGGTGATATCCATACCGGCAATCGACTTGATCTTGTCAATCGAAATTTCCGGGAAGATGATTTGCTCTTTGATGCCCAGGGTATAATTACCGCGGCCATCGAAGCCTTTGTCGTTGATGCCTTTGAAGTCACGCACGCGGGGCAGCGCTACGGTCAGCAGACGGTCGAGAAACTCGTACATCTGATTGCCACGCAGGGTAACGCGGGCACCGATTGGCATACCTTCACGCAGTTTGAAGTTCGACACCGAACGCTTGGCAATGGTAGGAACAGCCTTCTGACCAGTTATGGTCGTCAGTTCATCCACACCGTTGTCCACCAGCTTCTTGTCGGCTACCGCCGCGCCAATGCCGCGGTTGATGCAGATCTTGGTGATGCGTGGTACCTGCATGATGCTCTTGAACTGGAATTTCTCCTGGAGCGCCGGTACTACTTCTTTTTGATATTTCTCTTTGAGTCGAGCCATTGTGGTAGGGCAGGTTAGCGGGTGGTCGATTCCACCGCCTTCACGTTGCTCACGTGAATGCCGGCTTCAATCTTCGTGATGCCGCCCTGGGGGTTCTTCGCACTGGGTTTGTTGTGCTTGGTTGCCAGGTTCAGGCCTTCCACGATAACACGCTGCGTCGAGCGGTTCACCGATTTGATAACACCGGTTTTGCCTTTCTCGTCGCCGGCAATTACCAATACGGTATCACCAGTTTTTACGTGCAGTTTCGCGGGCGTTGCTTTCGTTTTCGTTGCCATTGCTTAGAGAACTTCAGGAGCCAGCGAAACAATCTTCATGAACTGCTTTTCGCGCAGTTCGCGGGCCACGGGGCCGAAGATACGCGTGCCGCGGGGCTCGTCGTTGTTGTTGAGCAGTACGGCCGCGTTGTCGTCGAAGCGGATATAGGAACCGTCCTTGCGGCGGATTTCCTTCTTCGTGCGAACTACCACGGCTTTGGATACAGCGCCTTTTTGGCGTTGCCGGACGGAATAGCCGATTTGATGGCTACTACGATCTTGTCGCCTACGCTGGCGTATTTCTTGCCCGTGCCACCGAGGACACGGATGCAGAGAACTTCTTTGGCGCCGCTGTTATCAGCGACGGTCAGACGGGATTCTTGCTGTATCATCTTACTTGGCGCGTTCTACGATTTCTACCAGTCTCCAGCGTTTGTTCTTGCTCAGCGGACGGGTCGACATGATACGCACGGTATCACCTTCGCCGCATTCGTTATTCTCGTCGTGGGCCATGAACTTGGTCGACTTGGTAACGAACTTACCGTAGATCGGGTGCTTCATTTTGCTTTCCACAATCACCGTAATGGACTTGTCCATTTTGGAGGAGGAAACGCGCCCGATGATTTCTTTGCGCAGGTTCCGCTCTTCGGCGGCAGGGGCCTGCTGTGCTTCGTTGCTTGCCATCGTTAGTTAGCAGTGTTAGTTGCCTGCTCGTTCTCGCGACGCTTGAGCTCGGTCAGCAGACGGGCGACATTCTTGCGGCTTTGGTTCAGGCGGAGCGGGTTTTCCAGGGGCGAAATAGCGTGCGCGAAACGCAGGCTCTGGCCATTGGCTTGCTCGGTCTTGATCTGGTTTTTGAGGTCCTCTAGGGAGAGGGCGCGGATATCGGCGTTCTTCATGGTTTATGCTTCTTGATAGTCGCGACGAACAATGAATTGCGTACGAACCGGCAGTTTCTGCGCGGCCAGACGCAGCGACTCCTGCGCTACTTCCAGGGTTACCCCGTCCGACTCGAACATGATGGTACCAGGCTTCACAACGGCTACCCAGTACTCGGGCGAACCTTTACCCTTACCCATCCGCACTTCGGCTGGCTTCTTGGTAATTGGCTTGTCGGGGAAAATTCGGATCCACACCTGGCCTTCACGCTTCATAGCGCGGGTCATGGCGATACGGGCCGCTTCGATCTGTCGTGCCGTAATCCAAGCCGTTTCGAGCGACTTGATAGCAAACGAACCGAAGTCAATGGAGCTGCCGCGGTAGGCTAGGCCATGCACGCGACCCTTTTGCATCTTGCGATACTTGGTCCTTTTCGGCTGTAACATGAGTTATTCTTGAATTGAGATTCGA